>CAYPZP010000050.1:0-18204 GCA_964415285.1 uncultured Halomonas sp.
GCAAGCGCAACACCGGCACCTGGATCCGGTTCTGGCCCGACCCGGGCTACTTCGATTCCTCCAACATCTCGCGCCACCGGCTCAAGCACCTGCTCAAGGCCAAGGCCATCCTGTGTCCCGGCCTGGCCATCACGCTGGACGACGAGGAAAAAGGCGAGCAGGAATCGTGGTGTTACGAAGACGGTCTGACCGACTATCTGTCCGAGGGCCTGGCCGAGTTCGAGTCGATTCCCGAGTCACCGTTCGTCGGCGAATTCAGCGGCGAGGACACCGAGGCATCGTGGGCCCTGAGCTGGGTTCCGGAAGGCGACCTGGTGCAGGAGAGCTACGTCAACCTGATCCCGACGCCCCAGGGCGGCACGCACGTCAACGGGCTGCGCTCCGGTCTCATCGACGCGCTGCGCGAATTCTGCGACATCCGCAGCCTGCTGCCGCGGGGCGTCCGGCTGGCACCCGAAGACGTTTGGGAACGGCTCAGCTTCGTGCTGTCGGTCAAGCTGCGCGAGCCGCAGTTTTCGGGCCAGACCAAGGAGCGCCTGTCCTCCAGGGAAGCCTCCAGCTTCGTCTCCGGGCTGGTCAAGGACGCGTTCTCGCTTTGGCTGAACCGCAATACCGTCGACGGCGAAGCGATCGCGAAACTCGCCATCGACAACGCACTGAAGCGGTCCAAGCAGCGCAAGAAGGTCACGCGGCGCAAGGTCACGGCCGGCCCGGCCCTGCCCGGCAAGCTCGCCGACTGCAGCTCCACGGACCTGGAAGAGACCGAGCTGTTCCTGGTCGAAGGCGATTCGGCCGGCGGCAGCGCCAAGCAGGCCCGTAACCGGGAGTTCCAGGCCATCCTGCCGCTGCGGGGCAAGATTCTGAATACCTGGGAGACCGATCCGGGACAGGTGCTTGCATCGACGGAAATCCACGACCTGGCCATCGCCATCGGCGTCGATCCCGGCTCCGACGACCTGTCCAATCTGCGCTACGGCAAGATCATCGTGCTGGCCGACGCCGATTCCGACGGTCTGCACATCGCGACCCTGTTGTCGGCGCTGTTCCTGCGCCACTTCCGGCCCCTGGTCGACGCGGGCCGGGTATTCATCGCGATGCCGCCACTCTACCGGATCGATGTCGGCAAGCAGACGTTCTACGCGCTGGACGCCGGAGAACGAACCGGCATCCTGGAGCGCGTCCAAGCCGAGGGCCGCAAGGGCAAGATCTCGGAAACGCGTTTCAAGGGCCTCGGCGAAATGAACCCGATGCAGCTGCGCGAGTCGACCATCGACCCCGATTCCAGGCGCCTGCTGCAACTGACCGTCGAAGACGACCACGGCACGCATGAACTGATGGACATGCTGCTGGCGCGCAAGCGCTCCGGGGACCGCAGGGTCTGGCTGGAACGCAAGGGCAATCTGGCCGAAGTGCCGGTCTGATCGCGGTTCGGAAGCGCGATCGACGGCCGCCGGAGAGCGAACGGTTCGGCCCGATCGGGCCGAACCGTTCCGTGGAAGCCCGCGACTCAGTACCCGAAATGCAGGGAGATGCTGCCACCGAAGGGGTAATAGACCCCGCGCACGTGTCCGAGCCGGTGATCGTATCGATACGCGTCGGGATAATACGAGCGGCGGTAGGCATTCCGGTAACCGTGCCGGTAACCCTTGCGGTATCCGTGGCGATAGCCCTTTCGATGATCGCGATAGTGACCGCTTCGGTAGCCGTGATGCTTGCCGTAACGTGCCTCGTAGCGACCGGAGTAGCGTGGGCCATGGCGATGATCGATGCGACCGAGATAGCCGTGGTCGCCGTAATGGCCCCAGTATCCGGACTGACCGCCGGCTTCGGCCGTTCCGGCCAGTGCCAGCGCGAGCAGCGCGGGAATCGCCAGCATCATCCAATTCGCCTTCATGGTCGACCTCCAGAGTCCTTGATGACGATTACACTGTAGTTTCGAATCGCTGAACCGGGACTGAACTCATGCTCGACATCCGCAATCACGACAACGAAATTCGCGAGCTTCGTCTCGCGCGTCCCCCGGTCAACGCCCTGAATCCCGAAATGGTCGAAACGCTGCTCGAAGCAGTGCGCTCGGCCCAGACCGACGGCACGCGTGCGCTGGTTCTGTCGGGCGGCGAGGGCCTGTTTTCCGCGGGACTGGACCTGCCCGAGCTGCTCGCGCTGGATCGCGACGGGATAACCGGCTTCTGGCAGTCGCTGTTCGGACTGCTCGAGGCGCTGGCGCGCAGTCCGATCCCCGTCGCCTCGGCGCTGACCGGCCACAGCCCCGCCGGCGGCACGGTGATCGCGCTATTCGGTGATTACCGGATCATGGCGGCGGGCGACTACCGCCTCGGACTCAACGAAGTCCAGGTCGGGCTGGTCGTTCCCCCGGTGATCCGCCACGCCCTGGCCCGGCTGATCGGCAGCTACCCGGCCGAACGGCACCTGGTTGCCGGGCAGATGATCTCACCCGATCGCGCGCTGTCGATCGGCCTGGTCGACGAACTGGTCGAACCGGCGCACGTCGTCGAGCGCGCCGTCGACTGGTGTCGGGCCCACCTGGCCCTGCCGCAGCACGCGATGCTGGCCACTCGCACCCTGTGCCGAGCCGACCTCGGCGCGCTGTTCGACGACCCCGGCTCGCTGGATACCGAACGCTTCGCCGACTTCTGGTTCAGCGACGCAACGCAGGCCGCGTTGAAGGCCACCGTGGCGCGCTTGAAGAAAGGCTAGAAGACGGTCTCCGGTTTCGGGTTTCGGGAGAATGCGGATACAGAAACCGTGGGTTCGGCGACGACAGCCGCCGCGGGTTCCGGCGTTTGCCGGTTCGCGGCAACCGGTGAGCGGAACCCGGCAACCCGGGTTTTTCATTTCCATTTCAGCTCGAACAGATCCAGGCGCCGATCGGCCAGGTTGCGCACCGACCCGTGCGAGCGGATCTCGCGCAGATTGTCGAGATCCAGGTCGGCGATCAGCATGGTTTCGGTGTTGGCGGTCGCCTCGGCGGCGATGGCGTCGTGCGGGAACGCGAAGTCCGAAGGCGTGAACACCGCGGCCTGAGAGTACTGCATGTCCATGTTCTCGACCCGCGGCAGGTTGCCGACCGAGCCCGAGATCACGACGTAGCATTCGTTCTCGATGGCCCTGGCCTGGGCGCAGCGACGCACGCGGAGATAGGCGTTCTTGGTATCGGTCCAGTACGGCACGAACAGGATGTTCATGCCGGCTTCGGCCATCAGCCGGGGAAGCTCCGGAAACTCGACGTCATAGCAGATCAGAATGCCGATCTTGCCGAAATCGGTGTCGAAGACCTGCACCTTGTCGCCGCCGCGCAGGCCCCAGTAACTGACTTCGTCCGGCGTGACGTGGACCTTGTACTGCTTGTCCCAGGTGCCGTCGCGCCGGAGCAGGTAGCAGACGTTGCGCAGCTGATCCCGGTCGACTTCGGGCATGGACCCGGCAATGATGTTGATGTTGTAGGAAACGGCCAGCCGCGACATTTCGTCGCGAACCGCCTCGGTATACCCGGCCAGTTGCCGAACCGCCTCGGCCGGTCCCTGATCGTTCCACGGCGCCATCATCGGGCCGGTGAAGAACTCCGGGAACAGCACCACGTCGGCCTGGTAGCCGGACACCGCATCGACGAAATACTCCATCTGGGCGAACAGGTCGTCCAGCGATCCGGTCTGGCGCATCTGCCACTGCACCGCGCCGACGCGCACGTCCGAGGGACGGCCTCCGATCAGGCCCTCGCTGGGCTCTTCGTGGTAGATGTTGACCCACTCCAGCAACGTCGCGTAGCCGGACGAGGCATTGTCGTCGGGCAGGTAGCCGCGGATGATCTTCTGGACCTGGAAGTCGTTGGCCAGCTGGAATGTCAGGATGGGGTCCGTCAGCGCTTGCGCACGCACCTTGGCGACGTACTGTCGCGGAGTCATTTCTTCCTTGTACTGCTCGTAACCGGGAATACGCCCGCCGACGACGATGCCGCGTAGGTTGAGCTTCTCGCACAACTCCTTGCGCGCATCGTAGAGCCGCCGACCGAGACGCAGGTCGCGGTAGTCGGGGTGAACGAATACGTCGACGCCGTAGAGAATGTCGCCCTTGGGATCGTGGGTGGTCAGGTAGCCGTTGCCGGTGATGTCCCAATAGCGATGATCGTGGCCCCACCGGCTGTACTTGACGATCAGCGAAATCGCCGCGGCGACGACCTTGCCGTTGTCCTCGATGCACAGCTGGCCTTCAGGAAACCGCCGGATCTGGGATTCGAACTGCTGTTTCGTCCACGCGCCCTCGAGATCACCGGTGTAGACACGGTCCATGATCTCGGCGATGTCGTCGTAGTCTTCCGCACGGGTCTGACGCAGGACCAGGCGATGGGAATCGGTGTCGTGATTCATTCCGGCACCATAACGGATTGCCGGCAGATCGTGCGCTGCAATTCGGCCCCGTTGCACTGCGCGAGTTCGTTGCGCGAGCCGTTCCGGTTCGAGCCGAAACCGACCGGTCGCCGGCACGCAGAAGCGCTGCGCGGTGGATCGCCCTGCAGCACTTTCCAAGCCGCCGACTGTCATGCTTCCTTTGCCGCATCGTCATCTTCGTTTCAACCAGCTGTCATCGCGCTGCAAGCCGTTCGTCCGAGGATGACCGAAACCCGAACGGAGTCATGCGATGGAAAAGGCCGAGAAGATCCGGATCAAGCGAAATGTCCGAACGATCTGGATTTCCGACGTACATCTGGGCTTCCCCGGCTGCAGCGCCGAGTACCTGCTCGATTTCATTCGCGACATGCGCTGCGAAAATCTCTACCTGGTCGGGGACATCATCGATTTCTGGGCGCTGAAGAAGAAGCGATACTGGCCCCAGGCCCACAACAATGTGGTGCGCTCCATCCTCGGCAAGGCCAAGCACGACACGCGCGTGATCTACGTTCCCGGGAACCACGACGAGGCGATGCGCGCCTATGACGGACTGACGCTGGGCAACGTCGAGATTTGCAATGAAATCGTGCACGAGACGGTCGACGGGCGGCGCTTTGTGATCCTGCACGGCGATCAATTCGACGCCGCCGTGGTCAGCGGGAAATTCCTTGGACTGCTCGGTTCCGCGGCCTACAAGTCCCTGCTGCAGCTGAACCGCTACGTCAATTGGTGCCGCGAACGGCTTGGTCTGGAGTACTGGTCGCTGGCCGCGGCGGTCAAGCACAAGGTCAAAAAAGCGGTCAAGTACATCTCCAACTTCGAAAGCGCAGTCGTCCACGAGGCCCGGCGGCGCAACGTCGACGGCTTGATCTGCGGCCATATCCACCGCGCCGAACTGACCGAGCTCGACGGCATTACCTACATGAACTGCGGCGACTGGGTCGAGTCGTGCACCGCGCTGGTCGAGCACCATGACGGCACGCTGGAGTTGCTGAAACTGGCCGATTCACCGCAGGTCCTGAAACGCGTGGCGCCGCTGCGCCCGGAGCTTGCCGCATGAAGGTGCTTCTGGTCACCGACGCCTGGGCGCCGCAAGTCAACGGCGTGGTCCGGTCGCTGTCGCGTACCCGCGACTTCCTGGTCCGCACGGGGCACGAAGTCGAGGTCATCTCCCCCCGGGGCCAGCGCACGCTGCCCTGCCCCAGCTACCCGGAAATCCGGTTGACGCTGCGCCCGGGACGCGCCGTGCGACAGGCAACGCGGAACCGGCGCTTCGACGCCATCCATATCGCCACGGAGGGTCCGCTGGGCATCGCCGCGCGCGCCTGGTGCATCGATCAGGGGCTGCGTTTCACGACCTCGTACCACACGCGCTTTCCGGAATATCTGCGCATGCGCGCGCCGGTCCCGCTGGCCACCGGATACCGGCTCATGCGCTGGTTCCACGGCGCGGCGGCACGCACGCTGGTGCGCACCGGCACCCAGCGCCGGCTGCTGGCCCGGCGCGGACTGCGCAATCTGCAGATCTGGCCCGGCGCGGTGGACACCGACCAGTTCCGACCCTGCGGCAAGGAAGCGCTCGACCTGCCGCGCCCCGTTTCGATGTACGTGGGCCGCGTGGCGCCGGAGAAGAACCTGGCGGCGTATCTGGACCTCGATCTGCCCGGATCCAGGGTCATCGTCGGCGGCGGACCGATGCTGGAGCGATACCGCCGGCGCTATCCGGGGGTGCACTTTCTGGGCTATCGACACGGCGAAGCGCTCGCTCACACGCTTTCGGCGGCCGACGTGTTCGTATTCCCCAGCCTGACCGACACGCTCGGGCTGGTGATGCTCGAAGCCATGGCCTGTGGCGTTCCGGTCGCTGCGTTTCCCGTTCCGGGGCCGGCCGACGTCGTGCTCGACGGCGCCACCGGAGCACTGGACGAGGACCTCCGGGAAGCCGTGTTCCGGGCCCTGGCGATACCCGGCGAGGACTGCGTGGACTACGCCCAGGCACATTCCTGGGAACGCGCCGGGGAGGTCTTCGTCTCGCTGCTGGAACCGGCCGAGCGCGCTGCCGAAAGCAGCCCCGTCGAGCTGCTGCCGTATAATTCCGGCGCATGTCCGTCGCCCCTCCCGGTCCCGAAACGCGCGTCTACGAACCCGTAGAGCTCAACCGCGAACTGCGGGTCCACCTCGAAGCCGGTTTTCCCCGCCTGTGGCTGGCCGGCGAGCTGTCCAACCTGTCGCGGCCGGCCTCGGGCCACTGGTACTTCACGCTCAAGGACGCCCGCGCCCAGGTTCGCTGCGCGCTGTTTCGCGGTCAGCGCGGCAACGTCGCCGGTGAACCGGCGAACGGCGACCGCGTGCTGGTGCGCGGCCGGATCAGCCTGTACGAAGCGCGCGGCGACTGTCAGTTGATCGCCGACGCCCTGCTTCCGGCCGGCAGCGGCGCGCTGCAGCAGGCATTCGAGGCGCTGAAGAACAAGCTCGAATCCGAAGGCCTGTTCGCGGCCGAGCGCAAGCGCCCGCTGCCGCGCTTCCCCGAGGCAATCGCGGTCGTGACCTCGCCCTCGGGCGCTGCGCTGCGCGACGTCATGGCCACGCTCAAGCGGCGCTGGCCGGCCGCGCGGGTGCACCTGTTCCCTTCACAGGTGCAGGGCGAACAGGCCGTACTGGACCTGATCGCGGCGCTGGATCGCGTCGAGCGCCACGGCCGATCCGCGGTCGCGATCCTGGCACGCGGCGGCGGCTCGATCGAGGACCTTTGGGCGTTCAACGACGAGGCCCTGGCGCGCCGGATCGCGACCCTGCCGATCCCGCTGGTCAGCGGCGTCGGCCACGAAACCGATTTCACGATCGCCGATTTCGTCGCCGACCTGCGCGCAGCGACACCGACGGCGGCGGCCGAAGCGACGACGCCGGACGGACCCGCGCTGGCGCGCGCGGTGGCCGAGCTGGATCGCCGCCGGGAGCGCGCCCAGTCGCGACGCCTGGAACAGCACTGGCAGCGCGTCGACGCGCTGGAGCGACGACTGGCAGCACGGCACCCGCTACGCCGACTGATCGAGGCGCGAGGCCGCCTGGACGAACTGGTCCGGCGGTCGAGCCGGGCGGCGCAATCCGGGGTCGGCACAGCACGAACCGGCCTGCATGCCTGCGCGAGCCGGCTCGCCGCGGCCCACCCGGCGCGCCGGATCGCGGAGCTGCGCAAGGCGCTTGCGGGCAGCCACGCGCGCCTGCTCCAGGCCGCAAGCCATCGCCTGCACGTCGACCAGGCCCGATTCGGTTCGGCCGTGCGTGCGCTGGATCACGTCAGCCCGCTTGCGGTGCTCGCGCGCGGCTATGCCCTGATCGAGGACGAGCACGGCCGGATCCTGTCCAGGCGCGGTGATTTTCGACCCGGACAGACGATCCACACCCGGGTTCGCGACCTGCGTATCGAATCCGAAGTCCGGCACGTGGAGCCGACCGGAGCCGCGGCGGACAGGGAAGCCGAATGAGACGCCCCAGCGGGCTCGGCTTTTCCGAGCGCAGCGTGCGCAACAGCCGCTTCGTCGGCGTCTGCGGACCGGCCGAAGACGAAGCCGCCGCGCGCGATTTCGTCGCCGCCCACGGCGAAGCGGGCTGTCGGCACGTGGCCTGGGCCTGCCGCTGCGGCGATCGGGTGCGCTTCGATGATGCCGGCGAACCGGGCGGCACGGCGGGCCGACCGATGCTGGCCGCGCTGGAGCATTTCGAACTGGATCGCGCCGTGGTCGTGGTCAGTCGCTATTTCGGCGGCGTCAAGCTGGGCACGGGCGGCCTGGCCCGCGCCTACGGCGGGACCGCGATGGACGCAATCTCCGAAACGCCTTCCGAACTCATGATCGACATCATCGCCATGTCCTGCCGGGTACCGTTCGATTCAGCCGGCGAGCTGCATCGATTGCTCGAACGATTCGACGCGGCCAAGCTCGATGAGTGCTGGCACGGAACCGGGCTGGAGTTGACGCTGGAACTGCCGGCGCGCCTGGCGCGCGAGTTCGTCGATCGGCTTGCCGAGGCGACGCGCGGCGCGGCGGTAACACGGCCTCGGGCCGGGACCGGACCGTTTTTCTGAATTCTCGATTGCGCGCTCCGGCGTTTACTCCGACGGCTGTTCTTCGAGCGGGGCCAGCAGGTCCTCCAGGCGCGGGGTCAGGTCGTCGAAGCGGCGCTCGCGAATCCGGAACAGCCACGGCGACAGACGTGCATCGACCGCCACGGCGTCGGCGAGCCGACGACCCTCGTCCGCGGCCGGCGGCTGCGCGGCCGGTTCCGAAGCGGATTCGTCCGACACCGCTTCGGTCGTCGCCTCGCCGCTGTCCGGCGCTTCGGCCGCCGTCGGCGTGGTTTCGGCCGAAACGGTGAAGTGAATCCAGTAGGCGTCATCGCGCTCGAACACATCGGCCACGAAGTTCAGCCCGTCGACGGTGCGGAACAGCACCCGGGCGGCGTCTTCCGGCTCGGGCGGTTCGAATCGGCGCACGTCCTCCAGGTTGAGTCCGCGCAGTCCGTTCGCCAGCGCGTTGCGCTTGAATTCCGGACCGGGCTGGCGGCCTTCGGGGAGGTTCATCAACACGACGCTGCGGTTCTCGTCGTCGGCGACGCGCAGGCGCAGCGTTTCGCCGTCGGCGTGGCGCACGATGACCTCCGAGATATCGTCGGCCGGAATGTCCATGATTCCCGGCTCCAGCCACGCAACGGGATCGACGGGGACTTCGACGATTTCGTCGAGCAACCAGCTTTGCGCCTCGGCGGCGCGGCGTGCGTAGCTGCCCTCGCCCGACGGATCGCGTTGACCGATGATCACCGAAGGAATGTCGCGGCCGGGAAAGTCGATGCGCCGCCCGGTCGCATCGGCCTCGGACGGATCCTGCACGCCCAGTTCGCGATACCAGGCGGGCTTCGAGGTCCTGGGCTCGGCGACACCGACTTCGGCCAGCGTACGCAGCAATTCCAGTACCTGGGCGAATTCCGCTTCGTAGCCGTCGCGCTGGACCACCCGCCAGCGCTCCGAATCGCGTCGCAGGCTCACGCCAATCTCGCCGCCGGGCGCGACGATGTCCAGCGCGTCGAGCTCGTTGACTACCTCGGCCAGCCCGGGAAGCAGCCGCTCCGGGACATCGCGATCGACGCCGTTCGGCGATCGGCCGATCAGCACGACGAGCACCGCCGCGACCGCCGTGACCCCCAGCAACAGGAGAAATCGATTTCTGCTCATGACCGCGGATCCCCGTGCTGCATCCGCCGCCGTCGCCACGCCACGAACAGCGCAATGATGACGACCACGATCGGAACCAGCCCGATGTTGATGAACTTGACGCGCGAGCCCAGGGCCTCGATCTCTTCGTCGAGCTGGCGGCGGACCTGGCGTAGCTGGCGACGGATTTCGAGGCGCTGCTCCATGAACCGGTCGATCTCGGCTTCCTGCTCCTCGGTCAGGATGCTGAGATCCGAATCGCCGCGGCGCTGCTGCAGCTGCGTGAGCCGGTCCTCGGTCTCGCGCAGTTCGGCTTCGAGGCGCTGTTCGGTCTCGCGCAGCCGGGCCTCGGCCTGGCGCCGGAGGTCTTCGACCAGGTCGAAGGGCCGGTTCGAGGTGGCCCGGCTGCGGATGCTGATCAGGTCGGCGCTGCCCAGCAGGTTCTCGAGCGCGTTGACGGCCAGCGCACCGTTGTCGGCAAACGGGTTCAGGATGGTGCTGCCGAGGAAGTTCTGGCGCTGCACCCACATGTTGTCGGTCAGCAGATCGGTATCGGCGACGACGATGGCGTTGACCGTGCCGCTGGCGATCCCGTCTTCCCCGGCGCGCTCGGGAAACGCCGAGGCGGCCTCGCCGGTCAGCCTGGCGGCCAGTGTGTAGCGCTGCTCGTCAATCCCCAGCTCCTCGATCAACGCGCCCGGATCGTTCATCATGCGCAGGCGCTCGGCGTCCAGAAGCCCGGACTGGCTGCTCGAGCGCAGCAGCGGCTCGAATCCGATCCCGGTGCCGTTTTCGGGCCCGACCAGCGCGCCGCTGCTGGCCACGTTGATGCTGACCAGCTCGCTCGTGACGATGTCGCGATCGCTGAGATCGTCCGGCCCCAGGCCCAGGATCGCCGGATGGCGCACCGGCGGCTGGCCCTGCTGCAGCGTGACCTGCAGCGCACGCCCGAGATCGGCGACGAACCGTGTGCCCTCCATTTCCACGCCCCAGGCCTCGAACAGCGGTGCCAGCGTCGACGAACGCTCGGCCATGAAGCGCGCGGCGGGATCGCCCGGGTTGTCGCCCGGGTCGGCTTCGGCGAACGGATCGACGAAGGCGAGCAGGCGTCCGCCGCCAAGCACGAACTGGTCGATCCCATACAGCATCGCTTCGGACAGGTCCTTGGGGTGCACCACGATCAACGCGTCCAGATCGTCGGGCAGCTCGGCCGCGTCGGGCGCCACGGTCGCGACGTCGAACAACTCGCTCCACTGGTCGTAGACGGCCCAGCTCGGCGTGCGCCGACCGGTCTGCATGTCGAAACCGCCGGTCAGGGGCAGGCCGCTGAGCAAGCCGACGCGCGGTTGATCCGGGCTGGACAGGGTCGAGATCATTCGCGCCAGGTCGTACTCCAGAGACGACTCGCGGTTGGGGGAAAGGAACGGAATGACCTCCAGCCCGTCCACCGAATTGGTTCCGACGATACCGAAATACAGTACGTCGCCGGCCTGATTCAGCGGCGCGGCTTCCAGCCCATAGCGAGCCGCGTCGTCCTCGGCTTCGGAAAACGGCTCCGGATCGATGCGTTCCAGTTCGATCATGCCGCCGGATCGATCCGCGAGTTCCTGCAGCAGCTCCCGCACCCGCTGGGCATAGCGCCGGATCTGGGGCAGGTCCTCGCTGGCCGAATCGCTGAAGTACAAGCGCAGGCGGATCGGCTCTTCCAGCGACCGGACGATGTTGACCGTGCCCTCGGACAGCGTGAAGAGGCGGTTTTCGGTCAGATCGATGCGCCAACCCTGGAACAGGGCGCTGGTGAGCATGGTCAGCAGCACGAACAGCACGGCCAGCACGAACAGGGCGCTCGATGAATACAGTTTCTTCATGGCTATTGCGCCTTCTTGATCTCGACGAGAATGCGATTGGCAGTCAGCCAGAAACCGATGACCAGGGCGAAGTAGATCAGGTCCCGGACATCGACCACGCCCCGCGAAATCGAATTGAAGTGGCTGAGAAAGCTCAGGTTGGCAATGGCGTCGATGAGCGACTGCGGCAGCCAGGTCCGGAACGCATCGAGCACCATCGGCAGCCCCGACAGCAGAAAGCCGAAACACACGACCACCGACAGGATGAATGCGACGACCTGGTTGCGCGTCAGCGCCGAAAGACAGGCGCTGATGGCAAGGAAACCGCCGGCCATCAGCCAGCTGCCCAAGTAGCCGGCGACGATCACGCCGTTGTCGGGGTCACCGAGAACGTTGACGGTGATCCAGATCGGAAAGGTCAGCGCCAGCGCCAGACCGACGAACAGCCAAGCGGCCAGGAACTTGCCGAAGACCGCCTCGCCGGCCGTCATCGGCAGCGTCAGCAGCAGCTCCACCGTGCCGGACTTGCGCTCCTCGGCCCACAGCCGCATGCCCACCGCCGGCACCAGGAACAGGTAAAGCCAGGGATGGAACTGGAAGAACGGCTGCAGGTCGGCGATCTCGCGTTCGTAGAAACCGCCGAGATAGAACGTGAAAGCACCGGCCATGATCAGGAAGATGACGATGAACACGAACGCGACCGGCGTGGCGAAGTAGCTGGCCAGTTCGCGCCGCACGACCACCGGAATGTTGCCCAGGACACGGTTCATGCCGCTTCCTCCGCCGCTGCTTCGCGCGTGATCTTGCGAAACACGTCGTCCAGTCTGCCGGCCTCCAGCTGCATCCTGGAGACCCGCCAGCCGCGCTCGCGCGAAAGCCTGGAAACGGCGTCGAACAGATCGCCGTGACCGGACGGGAAAGCGGTGACCAGGCCGCGTCGGATCTCGACGTCACCGGCTTCGGCCAGTTCGCTGAGCGCCGACGCCGCACCCTGCAGATCCTCGCAGGCCAGGCTGACGGCGCGCGCGTAGCGCGAGCGCGCCAGCAGCGATGCCGGGCTGTCGTCGGCGAGCAGCCGACCACGAGCGATGATCATCGCGCGCGAACACAACGCGTCGACTTCTTCGAGAATATGGGTGGAGATGATGATGATCTTGTCCGCCGACATCTCCCGGATCAGTCGACGAACCTGCTGCTTCTGGTTCGGATCCAGGCCGTCGGTCGGCTCGTCGAGCACCAGTACCGGCGGATCCGAAAGAATGGCCTGGGCCAGGCCGACGCGCCGCTTGAACCCCTTCGACAAGGTCTCGATGGTCTGGTGGCGGACCTCGTCGAGCTGCAGTCGCTCGATCGCCGCATCGACGCGACGTCCGGCCTCGGCGGCGCGATAGCCGCGAGCGCCGGCAACGAATTCCAGGAAGCGAGCAACGCCGAGCTCGCCGTACAGCGGCGCACCCTCGGGCAGGTAGCCGATGAGCCTGCGCGCGGCCAGCGAATCCTCGACGATGTCGTGCCCGTGGATGCTGGCCGATCCCGACGTTGGCGGCAGGAAGCCCGTGAGCATCTTCATCGTGGTCGACTTGCCCGCGCCGTTCGGCCCCAGGAACCCGAGCACCGTGCCGGCCTCGACGCGGAAACTGAGACGGTCGACTGCGGTGAAATCTCCGTAGCAGCGGGTCAATCTGTTCGCTTCGATCATGCCCTGTTCTCCAAGCGGTTGTGCATGCACATCGGCGACCGTCGGCGGTCTGGGGACGGCTGGACGCGAAATCAAGGGCGCGTACGATCACGGCGTCTCCGGCCGCGACCGGATTCGACCGCCGAGGTCTGCGCGGCCCGAACCGTCTCGGCCGGTGAATAGATCATAACGGCAGCGTCAGGAATAGTATGCTGTCCGGCGTCGCTACCCGAGGATCGCTCTCCCGATATGCAGCCCGTCATTCTCGATCACCTGCCGGCCAGACTGTTGGAACACCCGGCCGCAGCCCTGGCCGACCATCTCGACGGGCCAACGCTGATCCACCTTCCGGGACGTCGTCCGAGCCCGCTGTTCGTCTCAGTACTGCAACACGGCAACGAGATTTCAGGCTGGGATGCGGTCCGGCGCCTGCTTTCGGGACGTTACCAGCGCGACCCGCTGCCGCGCAGCCTGACGCTGTTCATCGGCAACATCTCCGCCGCAGCCCAGGGTAAACGCCACTTGCCCGAGCAGACCGACATGAACCGTTGCTGGCCGGGCGGGAGCAACGGTCGCGGCGAATGGCACGGGCTGCTGGACCAGGTCACCGAGCACGTGCGCGTGCTCAAGCCGTTTGCCAGCATCGACATCCACAACAATACCGGCGAGAACCCGCACTACGCGGCCGTCAACCGGATCGACCCGCGCGCACTCAATCTCGCCAGCCGATTTTCGCGCACCGTCGTCTACTTCACCGAACCGGCCGGCGTGCAGTCCGCCGCGTTCGCCGATTTCTGCCCCTCGGTGACGCTGGAGTGCGGCCCGCCGGGCAAGCGCGGCGGCACCGATCACGCGATGACCTATCTTGAAAGCGCGCTGAATCTCGATGAACTGCCAGAGCGGCTGCCGCACCCCGAGGATCTGGACCTGTTCCAGGTCACAGCCGTGGTGCGCGTACCCGGGATGCTGAAATTCGGGTTCGGCGCCGGCGCCGGCGACGCCGCGCTCCGGTTCGACGGCCATCTGGACCGGCTCAACTTCACCGAAATGCCCCCGGGCACGCGCTTCGCGCGGGTGGCGGATGGACGGCCGGGCATCCAGGCATTCAGCACCGAGGGCGAGGAGCAGACCGGCGACTGGTTCGAGGTCGTCGGCGACAAACTGGTGACGCGGCGCCCGGCGATGCCGGCCATGTTGACCACCGACGTCGACGCCGTGCGCCAGGATTGCCTGTGCTATCTGATGGAGCGGGTCCGGATCCAGCACCGCCGCGGCGCCCGGATGGATCATCCGGAACTGCCCGAGAGTGCGCCTTGATCGGATCGACCCGAGCCGCGCGGTGCTGCGGGCCTCGGGTCGATCCGTGACCTTCGACCGGGGCGCGCCCCTGAACCGCAGGCTACAATCCTGTCTGGACCTGGCGAACGGGAGCACAGCATGAATCTCTGGACCGCGATAGTCGCGATCGCCGGCATCATCGGAATCGTTCAGATCGCTCGCTACCGCCTCGAGACGCGCAAACACCCCGAGGCCGAAGCCAGCGCCGAGCAGGCCGAAAACATCCGCCTTCTCGAGGAGCGGGTCCGCACGTTGGAACGCATCGTCACCGACCGCAGCGAAACGCTCAAGCGCAGCATCGAAGAACTCGAATGAACCCGCCGGCAAGCTCCGAGCCGCCGCTGGTACAGCGCGCGGTCCGACTGTTTCTGAAGGGCCTGGCGACGATCATTCCGATCGCGCTGACGCTGCTGATCGTACTGTGGCTGGCGGGGCTGGCCGAGGACGGGGTCGGCTTTCTGATCAAGCTCGTGCTGCCCGACAGCTGGTACGTGCGCGGCATGGGTCTGGTCGGCGGCATCGCGCTGGTCATGGCCATCGGCTTGCTCAGCCAGGTCTGGCTGTTCCGAAAGCTGATCGATCTCGGCGAAGGCATTCTCGACCGGATGCCGCTGGTCAAGTCGGTGTTCCGCGCGACCAAGGAATTCGTCGACTATTTTTCCAGCAACGACGGCAACCGATTCGGCCAGGCCGTGGTGGTGCGGCACCCGGACTTCGGCGTTGCGATGATGGGATTCGTGACCCGCGAGGATTTCTCCGAACTGCCCTTCGGCGAGGAAAACGAAGTCGCCGTGTATCTGCCGATGAGCTATCAGATCGCCGGCTTTACCGTGTTCGTGCCGCGTGAATGGCTTGAGCCCATCGACCTGCCGTTCGAGGATTCGCTCAAACTGATGCTGACCGCAACGATGTCGCGCCGCGGGCGCAAACCCGGCGATGCCGCCCGATGACGGATCTCACAACCGACCCCAGACTCCGGAAACCATGTCCGAACAACTGAAGAACACCGTGATCGACGAGGCCCGAGCGATCGAGGATCCGAACACCGGCGCGCCGTTGGGCGAGTCGGTGCGCGCCGTGGCCGTATCCGGATCCCGGGTGGCGATCGAGATCCGTCTCGGCTATCCGGCCGGTCCGGGCTGGCGGGAATCGCTGACGCAGAGGCTCCGCAACCGGCTGGAATGCATCGAGGAAATCGAATCGATCACGGTCGAGATCGACTCCGAAATCGCCGCGCATGCGGTGCAAGGCGGCCTCAAGCCGCTGCCCGGGGTCAAGAACATCATTGCCGTGGCTTCCGGCAAGGGCGGCGTCGGCAAATCCACGGTCGCGACCAACCTGGCGCTGGCACTGGCTGCCGAAGGCGCCTCGGCCGGGGTGCTGGACGCCGACATCTACGGCCCCAGCCAGCCGCGCATGCTCGGCCTGACCGGCCAGCCGGAAACCACCGAGGACAAGCGCATCCTGCCGATGCGCGCCCACGGTGTACAGGCGATGAGCATCGGCGTGCTGGTCGACACCGACCAGGCGATGATCTGGCGCGGACCGATGGCTACGCAAGCGCTGACACAGATGCTGTCCGAAACCCTCTGGCAGGACCTTGATTACCTGATCATCGACCTGCCGCCCGGCACCGGCGATGTCCAGTTGACCCTGGCGCAGCGCATTCCGGTCGCCGGCAGCATCGTCGTGACGACGCCCCAGGACGTGGCCCTCGACGACGTGCGCCGGGCCGTGGCGATGTTCCGCAAGGTCAAGGTCCCGGTACTCGGCATCGTCGAGAACATGAGCACCCACATCTGCTCGAACTGCGGCCACGAGGAGGCCGTCTTCGGGCGCGGCGGCGGGCGGCGGATCGCCGAGGAGACCGGATTCCCGCTGCTCGGCGAACTTCCGCTGGAAGCGTCGCTGGGCCGCTCCACCGACACCGGAACGCCGGAAACCGCGTCCGATCCCGACAGCCCGTCGGCCCGGCGCTTCGGCGAGATCGCGCGACGAACCGCCGGCCGACTTGCCCGGCAGGCGCTGAACACCGAAATCCGGATGCCGAAGATCAAGGTCATGGAATGACCGGCCCGGCCCGATTGCGCATGAACCCGGAGAGCAACCCCAGATGAGCATCAAATCCGACCGATGGATCCGCCGAATGGCCGAGCGGCACGGGCTGATCGAACCATTCGAGCCCGGGCAGATCCGCGAGCGCGACGGACGCCGGCTGGTGTCTTACGGCACCTCCAGCTACGGCTATGACGTACGCTGCGCCGACGAATTCAAGATCTTCACCAACATCAATTCGGCCATCGTCGATCCCAAGCACTTCGACGATTCCAGTTTCGTCGACGTCAAGAATGAGGTGTGCATCATCCCGCCCAACTCCTTCGCGCTGGCGCGAACTGTCGAATACTTCCGGATTCCGCGCAACGTGCTCACGATCTGCCTGGGCAAATCGACCTATGCACGCTGCGGCATCATCGTCAACGTCACGCCGCTGGAGCCGGAATGGGAAGGCCATGTGACGCTGGAGTTTTCCAACACGACGCCGCTGCCGGCACGCATCTATGCCAACGAGGGCGTGGCGCAGTTCCTGTTTCTCGAATCCGACGAGGCCTGCGAAACCAGCTACGCCGACCGCGCCGGCAAGTACCAGGGCCAGCGCGGCGTCACGCTGCCGAAGGCGTGAATCGGAGTTTTCAGCGGCAAGTTTTCAGCAAGGCGTTCTGGGCCGGAAGCGCTGCTTGAAAATCGTCGCAGAGCGCAGCGAGCGGGCGGCTGGCGGTGGTCGCCGGAGCGCAGAATCCGGAGTCTACTGTACCGGTCCATGAGGATTCCGAGCACCGCCGAACGCCGCCAGGCGCACGCGCAGTAGATCTGAGTCGATTTTCAACCCTGCAGCGGTGGCTGCTGGATCAGCGTCACCGAGGTCGTGAAGCGCTGGCCGTTGCGCGAGGCTTCCAGTTCGATCTCGGTGCCCGGCGTCTGTTCGGCGACGTCGAAATTGAACTGGCGCGCGCTGGCGATCGCCCGACCGCCGGCCGACAGGAGGATGTCTCCCGGTCGCAAACCCGCTCTCCAGGCGGGGCCGTCACGATAGATCCGGGCGAT
The DNA here is from genome assembly GCA_964415285.1 of uncultured Halomonas sp. Taxonomy (GTDB): domain Bacteria; phylum Pseudomonadota; class Gammaproteobacteria; order Xanthomonadales; family Wenzhouxiangellaceae. The sequence continues at coordinate 17,578 of CAYPZP010000050.1, forward strand.
CTGGACGCCCATGGGCTGATCCTCTCCCTCGAGCACCACCAGCGGCGGATCGATGACGATCGCGCCGATCCAGCCCCGGCGCACGCTTCCGTATTCGACGATCTGCCGCAGCACCTCGGTGGCCAGGCGCGCCGAAATCGCGAAGCTGATTCCCTGGGCGCCGGTCTCCTGGCTCAGGGAAGCCGAGTTGATACCGATCACTTCGCCTTCGGTGTTGATCAGCGCGCCGCCGCTGTTCCCGGAATTGATCGCGGCATCGGTCTGGATGAAATCCTCGAACGCCGCGAGGTTGAGGTCCCCGCGCCCGGTGGCGCTGATGATCCCGGCGGTGACCGTGTGATTGAGGCCGAAGGCGTTGCCGATCGCCATGACCACGTCGCCGGGCCGATGCGTGGTTTCGGTATCGAATACCGCGCGCGGCAAGCCGACGAGATCCACCTTGAGCACCGCCAGGTCGGTCCCGGGATCGGTTCCGATCACGCGGGCCTCGGCTACGCCGCCGTCGAACAATGCGACGAAGATATTGTCGACGCCCTCGATGACGTGGGCCGTGGTCAGGATCAGGCCGTCGTCGGAGACGATCACTCCGGAACCCAGTCCGCTGCGGGGCCGGACCACGCGTCGATC
>CAYPZP010000051.1:0-18102 GCA_964415285.1 uncultured Halomonas sp.
AAACCCGAAACCCGAAACCCGAAACCCGAAACCCGAAACCCGAAACCCGAAACCCCCATGCCCCTCGTCTCGCTCATCGATCTCGAGTTTTCCGTCGGCGGCCCGCCCCTGCTCGACGGCGTGAACCTGTCGCTGGAGTCCGGCGAGCGCGCGGCGCTGATCGGACGCAACGGGGCCGGAAAGTCGACACTGCTGCGGTTGCTCGACGGCACGCTCGCCGCCGACGCCGGCGAGGTGCGCTACGCCACCGGCGTGCGCGTCGCCCGGGTGGCGCAGGAGGTGCCGGAAGACGAGGGCGGCAGCGTCTTCGATGTGATCGCGCGCGGGCTCGGTGAGCTGGGCGGCCTGATCCGTGAATTCCACGACGCCGCCGATCGGGCATTCGATGCCGATCGCCTCGGCGCGCTGCAGGAGCGGATCGAGGCGGCCGGAGGCTGGGACGCCGACCGCTTGATCGAAACCGTGATCGAGCGCCTCGCGCTGGAAGCCGACGACGAGTTCTCGAGACTGTCCGGCGGACTGAAGCGGCGCGTGCTGCTGGGCCAGGCGCTGGTCACCCATCCCGACCTGCTGCTGCTCGACGAGCCGACCAATCACCTGGACATCGAATCGATCGAGTGGCTGGAGCAGTTCCTGCTCGATTACGAAGGTGCGATCGTCTTCGTCACCCACGACCGGCGGTTCCTGCGGCGGCTGGCGACGCGCATCGTCGAAATCGACCGGGGCCGGCTGACTTCGTGGCCGGGAGACTGGAACAACTACCTGCGTCGCCGCGACGAGCGACAGCATGCCGAGGATCTGGAGAATCGGCACTTCGACCGCAAGCTGGCCGGGGAAGAGGCCTGGATCCGGCAGGGAATCAAGGCCCGGAGGACCCGCAACGAGGGCCGCGTCCGGGCGCTGGAAGCGATGCGTCGGGAGCGCTCGCGGCGCCGCGAGCAGGCCGGTCGGGTGCGCATGACCGCGAGCCGGGCAGCGTCGTCCGGTCGCAAGGTGATCGAGGTCGAGCACGTGTCGTTCGGCTATGGAGGTGAACCGGTCATCCGCGATTTCTCGACCACGATCTTCCGCGGCGACCGGATCGGCCTGATCGGTCCCAACGGCAGCGGCAAGTCGACGTTGCTGAAGCTGCTGCTCGGCGAACTGAAGCCGGATGCCGGTGAAGTCACGCCGGGTACGCGGCTCGAGGTGGTGTATTTCGACCAGCTTCGGTCGGTGCTTCGGGACGACTGGACCGCGGCCGAGAACGTCGCCGAGGGCCGCGATTTCGTCACCCTCGACGGGCGCGACAAGCACGTCATCGGCTATCTGGCCGACTTCCTGTTCACGCCGGAGCGCGCGCGGGCGCCGATCAGCCGGCTGTCGGGCGGCGAACGCAACCGGCTGCTGCTGGCCAAGCTGTTCGCGCGCCCGTCGAACCTGCTGGTGATGGATGAGCCGACCAACGATCTGGACGCCGAGACGCTGGAACTGCTCGAGGCCTTGCTCGCCGACTATCCGGGAACCTTGTTGCTGGTCAGCCATGATCGCGATTTTCTCGACCACGTGATCACCGCCTCGCTGGTCATGGAAGGCGAGGGGCGCGTCGGGGAGTACGTCGGCGGCTACAGCGACTGGACACGCCAGATTCAGGCGGTCGCGGCTCGCGACCCGGTCCGGCCGGAGCCGAACCCGTCCGGCGCCGAACCCGGGCGCGACACGCCGCGTAAGGACAAGCCGAAGAAACTCAGCTACAAGCTGGCGCGCGAACTCGAGCAGCTGCCGGCCAGGGTCGAGGCGCTGGAAGCGCGCATGGTGGAGTTGACCGAGCGCCTCAACGACCCGGCGCTTTATCGCGGCGAAGCCGCGGAGATCGAGCGCGTCAACGCCGAGGTTGCATCGGTCCAGGCCGAAATCGACACCGCCTACGCGCGCTGGGAGGCCCTCGAAAGCGCGTGAGCGCGTCGGCGTCGTCCCGCGGCGGTAATCGCAGCCGGGTCAACCGCGTGCACCCATGCCGAGCAGCAGCGCGACGCCGCCGGCGTAGAGCGCCAGCAACACCACGCTTTCCAGGCCGATCCCGGCCGGACCCTGTTTCTCGCGCCGGATCAGGCCCATCAGCAGCACGGCGGCCATCAGCAGCGTCAGCGTCGCCCAGAACGTCACCGAGCGCGGCATGGCGTGGTAGATCGATCCTTCGCGATAGGCGACATCGGAAGCCGCGGTGAACAGCGTGTCGAACGCGTTGCCGCCGATGATGCCGCCCACGGCCAGCGTCAGCGCGCCGCGTCTGACCGCGGCGATCGAGGTGACCAGTTCCGGCAGCGAGGTCGCGGTCGCGGTGAACAGCACGCCGACCGCGGTGAAGCTGAACCAGGTCGATTGGGCGATGTTCGAGGCGGCGTGTTCCATGACGTAGCCGGCGGTTGCCAGCAGCATCATGAGCACCGCGAAGCGGATCGCGAGTGGCGCGACGGCAGGGACCTGTTCGAGATCCTCGGGGCGGTCCTGCCGGGTTTCGCGAGTGCGGGTCGGTCGCCACATCGGGCGGTCGTGGGCGGTTCGGATCATCCGCAGGCCGTAGCCATACAAGCCGAGCATGATCGGCGTGACCGGGTGGATGCTCCAGAAGGTCACCTCGGGCAGGGTGGGTGCCAGCAGGATCAGCGCCAGCAGCGCAACCAGCAGGCCGCTCTGCATCAGGTTCTCGGCCGAGGCGGCGGCATGCTCCAGATTGGCCCTGCGATAGGAAAAATCGGCCACCGCCAGTGCGGCGAATTGCACCGCGATACCGCCGAGGGCATTGCCCAGAGCGAGATCGGCGTTGCCCTTGCCTGCTGCGACCACCGACAGCACCGATCCGCCCAGCGACGTGGATGCGCCGAGCAGGACGGCGCCGGCCAGCGCCTCGCCGATGCCGGTTCGGTCGGCGAGCTGGTCGACGACGCCGGTGATGCGGGTGCCGAACACGCCGATCGCCAGCGTGCAGGCCAGGAACACGGGAATGCTGTGGGCGAGCGTCCAGGCTTCGGAGTCGAACATGGGATCAGACGGCGCGGTCGGGCCGCGCTGGTTCCGGAAAACCCCGAACGGGCGCCGAGCCCGTTCCGGCGATTCGTCCCGACACGCCGCTGCTACGGGTCGCGATCGTCGGCGACGACGTCGCGATACTCGGGATGGCGTTCGATCCAGGCGCGGACGTACGGGCAGCGCGGAACGACGCGCCAGCCGTGCTCGCGCGCATGATCGAGCGCGTAACGCGTCAGCGTTCCGGCGATGCCGCGCCCGCCGATGGCGTCGGGCACGCCGACGTGATCGAATGAAACCGTATCGCCGCGCTCGCTGTAGTCCAGCACGCCGGTATGGCCGCCGAGCTCGGTCTCGAAGCGGCGTGCCTCTGCATCGTGGCGGATCGTGTCGCTCATCGGAGATACCTCGTTCGAATCGTGGCCGGAATTTCCTTCAGCCCCCTGAGCAGCGGTCCGGCGTCGTCGGTTTCCACGTCCATGACCACGTAACCGACGTCGGGGTAGGTCTGCAGATACTGCGCGGCGATATTGATTCCGGCTTCCGAGAGCACGTTGTTGATCGCCTGCAGCACACCCGGCTCGTTGCGGTGGATATGCATGATCCGGCGCGCGGTTGCGTGGTCGGGCAGCGTGACCTCCGGGAAATTGACCGCGCCGGCGGTCGAGCCGTTGTCGGAGTAGAGGATCAGCTTGGTGGCCACGTCCAGCGCGATGTTCTGCTGTGCCTCGAACGTGGAGCCGCCGATGTGCGGCGTCAGCAGCACGTTGTCGAACCTGCGCAGCTCGGAGACGAATTCCTCGTCCCTCGAAGCCGGTTCGACGGGGAACACGTCGATCGCCGCGCCGCCGAGGCGGCCCGAGTCCAGCGCGCCGGTCAATGCCTCGATCGAAACGACCTTGCCGCGCGATGCGTTGATCAGGTGCGCGCTGGATTTCATCCGCGCCAGCTCGGCGGAATCGATCATGCCGCGCGTGCGCTCGGTATCGGGGACGTGCAGCGAAACCACGTCGGATTGCGCCAGCACTTCGTCGAGGTCGCCGGCCGGTTCGGCGTTGCCGAGCGGGAGTTTGCGCACGATATCGTGGTACAGCACCCGCATGCCCAGGCCTTCGGCGAGAATCCCGAGCTGCGAGCCGATGTGTCCGTAGCCGACGATGCCCAGGGTCTTGCCGCGGACTTCGAACGCATCCCGGGCCGATTTCATCCAGCGCCCCCGATGGGCCGCGGCGTTCTTGGCCGGGATGCCGCGCATCAGCATCACGATCTCGGCCAGGACCAGTTCGGCGACCGACCGGGTGTTAGCATACGGCGCGTTGAATACCGGGATCCCCCGGTGCCGTGCGGCTTTGAGGTCGACCTGATCGGTGCCGATGCAGAAGCAGCCGACTGCGGTGAGTTTTTCGGCCTGATCCAGCAGTTCGGCCGGTAGCTGCGTTCGCGATCGGATGCCGAGAAAATGGCAGTCGGCGATGCGCGCGGCGAGTTCGTCGTCGGGCAGCGCCGAGCCGGCCGTCTCGACCTGTTGGTATCCGGCCTGGCGAAAGCTGTCGACGGCGCTTTGCTGGATGCCTTCCAGCAGCAGGATGCGAATCTTGTCCTTGGCGAGCGAGTAGTTTCGCTGGGTCATGAATTGCGGCGACCGGGTTCGGATTTGCGATGATCTTAACCCGCCCTGCGATTCGGCAGGCCGGGCTGATGCCTGGTCGCAAGGGAAAAGACGACGAAGCGAAGGCGCGCCTGGTCGCGTGCCGGAGACGCCTGGCATCGAATATCGTAGGCAGGTCGATGCCGGTTCGGGAAGGGCGCGGCGGCGCTTTATGCCGGGCCCGGATGTTCCGCGCCGGCACCGATGACTCGACATTCAAACCACGGAACGACATGAGCGAGCGCCCCGATCTCGAACGATTGACCGATTCAGGCTCGTTGAGCCATTACGGGCGAGACTGGACCCGTTTCTGGACGCCGGATCCCGATTCGGTGGTTTTCCCGCGTTCGACCGAAGACGTCGTCGAGCTGGTGCGCTGGGCGCGCGCCGAGGGTGCGGCGCTGGTGCCGTCGGGCGGACGTACCGGATTGTCGGGCGGGGCCGTGGCGCCGGGCGGAGAGGTCGTGGTGTCGTTCGAGAAGATGCGGGAAGTGCGCGACCTGGACGACTTCGAGCCGTCGATCACCGTGGACGCTGGCGTTACCGTCGGCGACATCCAGCGCCATGCCGACGAGCACGGGCTGTACTACCCGGTCGACTGGGCCGCGGCCGATTCGAGCCAGGCCGGGGGATCGGTGGCGACCAATGCCGGCGGCATCCGGGTACTGCGCTACGGCATGACGCGCGACTGGGTGCGCGGGCTGACGGTGGTGACCGGCAGCGGCGAAGTGCTGGAGCTCAATCGCGGCCTGATCAAGAACAACGCCGGTCTCGATCTCCGGCATCTGATGATCGGCAGCGAAGGCATCCTGGGCCTGATCACCGGTGTGACCTTCGGCTTGACCGGGCCGCCGCCGCAGCGTTCGGTCCTGCTGCTGGCCTTCTCCGCACTGGATGCGGTGATGCCGGCATTCCGTGCGCTACGGACGGGTCTTGAGCTATCGGCATTCGAGTTCTTCGACCGCGCCAGCGTCGAGCAGGTGACGGCTGCCGGAGACGCGAGGTTTCCGCTCGACACCGAGGCCCCGTTCTACGCCGTGGTCGAGTTCGACGACCCGGACCAGTCGCGTCAGGAAGCGGCACTCGAGGTATTCGAACGTCTCGCCGGAGACGAGCACGTGGTCGACGGGCTGATCAGCCAGAGCCAGTCCCAGGCCGGGGAGCTCTGGCACTGGCGCGAGGCGATCAGCGAGTCGATCGCGGAGCAAACGCCTTACAAGAACGATATTTCGGTGCGGATCTCCAGGGTGCCCGCGTTTCTGCGTGCGCTGGATGCGCTGGTACGCCAACGCTATCCGCAGTTCAAGGTCGTTTGGTTCGGACATATCGGCGACGGGAATCTGCACATGAACGTGCTGCGTCCGGCGGATTGGTCGGTCGACGATTTCCGCGCTGCCTGCGATCGACTCAGTCCCGAGGTATTCGCGCTGGTCGGCCAGCACGGCGGCAGCCTGTCGGCCGAGCACGGGGTCGGGCTGCTCAAGCGCGATTATCTCGAGCTCATCAAGCCGGCCGCGGAGATCGAGCTCATGCGCGCGGTCAAGCGCAGTTTCGATCCGGACGGGATTCTCAATCCCGGCAAACTGCTGACGGATGCGCGCAGGTGAGCGCTAAGAGAATCGACCGCGGCAACCGGCGCTGGCTCGTTGCGCTGCTGCTTTCCCTGCTCTGTGCCGGGGTTTCGGCACAGCCGTCACCGGACCCGCAGCGCGCGTTCGCCGATCGTGATCTGGCCCCGGTCGAGCGGTGGCTGGCCGATTTGCCCGGGGAACGCGCCGATTCGGCGGCGGCGCTTCGGGCCCGCGCCTGGCTGGCGCGTCGCGACGGCGATATCGAAAGGGCGCTGGCGCTGATCGATCGGGCGATCGAGCAGGAGCCGGGGTCGCCGGGCCTGTACGTGGACCGGGCCGCAATTCGGTCCGATCTGCTCGCGGGTGCCGGGGCATTCAAGTCGATGCGCGTCGCGCGCCGGGTCCGGCGCGACCTGGAAACGGCGCTGGAGTCCGATCCGGAGCACGTGGGCTCGATGGTCGCATTGATCGCATTCCATCGCCAGGCGCCGGGAATCGTCGGCGGCGAAAAGGCAACCGCCGAGGCATTGATGCCCCGGCTGAAGGCGGTCTCGGCAGCCCATTATCAGCAACAGCGCGCCGCGGAATCTGCTGCCGAAGGCCGCTTCGATGCAGCGGTCGCTGCGATGCGCGAGGCGCTCGAATCCGAGGCCGATCCGCCCTTGGCATGGACGCTGCGCCTGGGCCAATGGCTGGGCGAGTCGGGCCGGGCCGAGGATGCATTCGAGATCTATCTCCAGGTGTTGGCGCGCGCGCCGGGCTACCTTCCGGCGCTGCACGCGCTGGGCGCGCTCAGCGCGGAGAGCGGAAAGCGGCTCGAACTCGGGATCGATGCACTGAGCCGGTTCCTCGCCGGTCCGGTCTGGCCCGGCGATCCCGCGCCGGCCGATGCATGGGAGCAGCTGGCCCGGTTGTACGAGGCAAGCGGACGCATCGAAGCCGCGCGTGACGCCAGGGCACGCGCCGAAGGTTCGATCGCGGGGCGGGATCCGCGCTCCGGCAACTCGGGGCGCTGAACGAGGAGGGCGCGGCGGGGTCCACGCGCGCGGCCAGGCCCTCGCCGACTCGACGGCAGCGACGTGCGGCTACTCGGAAGTGCGTTCGCCCTGGGCGATGATCAGCAGCGTCAGCTTCGCGTGTGCGACGAGCCGGCCGTCCTCTGCGGTGATGCGGATTTCCCATACGTGCGTCGACCCGCCGAGATGCAGGGCGCGTGCGCGTGCCGTCACCGTTCCACTCCGAACGCTGCGGACGTGATTGATCGACAGCTCGAGGCCGACCGGGCGGCGGCTGGTGCCGTGGAGTTCCATCCCGGAGGCGGCGCTGGCGACGGTCTCGGCCAGGGCAGCGCTCGCCCCGCCGTGCAGCATTCCCATCGGCTGGTGATGGCGCTCGTCCACGGGCATGGTGGCTTCGAGGAAATGCGGCCCTGCAGCGGTATATCGAATCCCCAGCGCGTGCATGAGGGTCTCCGAAGACAGTCGGTTGAGACGCTCGAGAACGCGATCCTGATCAAGCGTTTGTCTCATATGGCGCGCATTTTGCATCAGGTTGAGGTAGCGCCGATTGGAAGGGCTGCGCCGCAGCAGCCCGGTCGGCAGGGCTACCTCGAGTATGCATCATTCTCGACCCGTCGCGTCAACCCGGCCAGCAGACGAGTTCGCCTCGCTGGGGGATGGGTCGCCGCGCATTGCCGATCCCAGGCGTTTGCGACTGGCCTGCCTGCTGATCTACGCCGGCCTGTTGCTGACCCTGGTCGGCGTGTTCTTCAGTCCGTCGACGGCGCTGGCGCGCTCGAACTACCAGACCACCCAGCACTGGACCGTCGACGACGGCCTGGCGCAGAACAGCGTTCGCGCGATGGCCGTCGATGCGACCGGTTATCTGTGGCTGGGGACCGCCGACGGCCTGAGCCGCTTCGACGGCGTTCGTTTTCGCAATTACCGGCTGATCGACCACCCGGCGCTGGGCAGCAATCGGATTCAGGCGCTCGAGACGACCCCGGACGGTACGGTCTGGATCGGCACGGACCATCGCGGGCTGGTCCGCTATCGGAACGGGCTGTTCCGGTCTTCGGCGATTTGCGACCAAAGATGTCAAGTGATCGAAATCGCGGCCTCGACGAAGGGTCATCTGTGGGTTCTTTCTTCCGTGGCGCTGCATCGCGTCGATCAGGCCACCGGTCAACCCGATCGGCGCCTGGATCTCGGCGTCCAGGCGCCGCCGGTGATGCGCCTGCTGGCCTTGCCGGGAGGCGGCGCGGCGTTTGCCCTGGGGGCATTGCTGCGAATTCACGCAGCCGACGGCGATCTCGTCGCCGAGCTGGAAGTGGATCCGGGCGTGGAGATTCTGGCGTTGGGATTGCTCGACGCACAGCCGGTCGCGGTGACGACGAACGGCCTGTTCGCGTTCGGTCCGCACGGGCGGGTCGCCGAACCGGAAAGCGCTGCCCGCCCGTTCGCGGGCGCAGACCGGATCCGCTCGGCCGCGTTCGCCGGAACCACGCTGGCGGTGCAAACGCATGCCGAAGATACACTCTGGTTCAAAGGGATGCCGGACGCCGCTTCGCGCCTGCGTCGCATCGAGATCGATCCATCGCCGCAGGTCATCTCGGCGCTCGATGGCGCTGCCGATGATCTCTGGCTGGGCACGGCGCTGAACGGCCTGCTGCGGATCTCGCCGTCGCGGGTCTTCGGCGACCGCGGATACCGCAACAGCGACCTCGGCGCGGTACTCCCGATCGTCGATCACCCGGAATCTGGGGTGCTTGTTGGCGGCGTCTGCTCCGGGCTCCTGCATATCGATGAGGATCGCGAGGTCCGGGAGGTCGCGGGCACGGGCGAGGAAATCCAGCAATGCGTCTGGACGCTGCTCGCGCAGCCCGGCGGCTCGGTGTTGATCGGGGGATTCCGCGGACGCATCCAGGTGCTGAGGTCGGGCCGCGTCGAGTCCCTCGCGATGTCGCACGGCGACGACTCCATCTCGCGCGCCAACTTCATGCTGCGCGGAGAAGGGGGGCGCGTCTGGCTCGGTGCTCGCGACGGGCTGTTTCGCATCGACGGCGACCAGGTCACGCCGATCGACGGCGCTCCGGAAGGGATTGCGCTACTCAGCGGAAGTCTCCGTGCCGACGGGTCGCTTCTGCTGGGCAGCAGCAGCGGTCTCTACGAGTTCGACGGCAGCGAAGTGCGACGGATCGAGACCGGACAACGAATCGACGCATTGCCGATCCGCTCCATTCTGCGCCTTGATGACGGCGAATGGCTTTTCGGCACCTACGGCGGCGGGCTGTGGCGGTTGCATGCTGGTCGCTGGTTCCAGGCCGGTTCCGCGCAGGGCCTGGTCGAGGACGTGGTCTCGTGCATGCTGACCGATACGCGCGGCCGGCTCTGGACCAGCGGCAACCGGGGCATCTCGGCGATCGAGCTCTCGGAGCTGCGGCAACTGGCTGAGGGTCTTCGCGGCCGGCTCCATGCCTGGGCGCTGACCGAAGACGACGGTCTGCCGACCAGCGAGACCAACGGTGGCGGCCAGCCCGCTTGCCATCGCGACCGCGCGGGAAGATTGTGGTTTCCGACCGTCGCCGGCCCGGTTGCCTTCGATCCGGTAGCCATCGGCCGTTTCGAGCCGGCGGGCCGCTTGCTGATCGAATCGGTTCACCTCGACGGCCGCCTGCTGAGTCGCGCCGGACCGCTGCGCCTGCCGTCGGATGCGCGCAACCTGGAAATTCAGTACACCGTGCCGCAGTTCGAAAATGCGCATCGCCTGCGCTTCCGCTATCGGCTGGCGGGGGTCGATGACGAGTGGGTCGAGGCCGGTGCCCGGCGGATCGCCAGCTATCCGGTTCTGCCGCGGGGTGAGTACCGATTCGAAGTGCAGCTCGGGGTCGACGACGGACGATGGCTGAATTCCGTCGAGGGGGTCGAATTCATCCGGCCGAACCCGGGAATCCGGGTCGATCCCTGGTTGCTGGCGCTGATGGTTGCCGCGCTTGCAACGTTGCTGGGCTTCTTCCGCTGGCGACTGGTGGCGCTGCGCCGCCGCGACATCAAACTCAACGCGATCATCGACGAGCGCACACAGAAGCTGCGCGAAATGAACTTGCGCCTGGCCGAGTTATCGCGTACCGACGAACTCACCGGCATCGCGAATCATCGACGCTTCCGCTTCTATCTCGCCGACCAGTGGCGCATTGCCGCGAAGGAGGGGCGCGGCATCAGCATCGTTCTGCTCGACGTCGACCACTTCAAGCAATTCAACGACTCGCTGGGACATCCGGCCGGCGACCGAGTGCTGCATTCGATCGCGCAACTGCTTTCGCACAGGGTGGCAGCGGTCGGAGGCTTGCTGGCCCGGTACGGCGGCGAGGAGTTCGTCGCGGTGCTGCCGAACCGGAAGCTGGAGCAGGCGCGCGAGGTCGCCGAATCGCTGCGGCAGGCCGTCGAATCGCTGGCCATCGAGGATCCGGAGGTCGGCACCGCATCGGTGACCATCAGCCTCGGCGTTGCCGCGGCGAATCCGTCGGCGGGCGGTTCGCCCGACGCGCTCGTTCAGCGCGCCGATGAGGCGATGTATGCAGCCAAGCTCGCCGGCCGGAATCGCGTGGTGTCGGATTGATCGTCCCGCCGAGCGATCGGTCCGGCGCGACGGCCACGGGAAGAACTACTCGTCGGCATTTCCGCGCTTGCTGCTTTCCTCGACCAGTTGCTTCTGGACCTGGGGCGGGACCGCTTCGTAATGCGAAAGCTCGACGACGAAACGTCCCTCACCGCCGGTCATGCTTTTGAGCTCGGTGGGAAAATCGCTGATTTCCGATAGCGGTATGGCGGCGCTGATCTGCGTCTGACCGCCGCGCTGGCTGTCCGTGCCCTGAATTCGCGCGCGTTTCGACGCCAGCAGGCCGGTGATGTCTCCCATGGCGTCGTCGGCGACTGTGACTTCCAGGTTCACGATCGGTTCGAGAATCTGCGGTCCGGCCTGGTCGATGGCATCGAGCAGCGCTTTGCGCCCGGCAATCACAAAAGCGATCTCCTTCGAGTCGACGCTGTGGTGCTTGCCGTCGTAGACGGCGACTTCGATGTCCTGGACCGGAAAACCGGCGATCGCGCCTTCGTCGAGTACCTGGCGCACGCCCTTTTCCACGGCCGGGATCAGGCTGGTCGGAATGACCCCGCCGACGACCTCGCTTACGAAGCGGAAGCCTTCGCCGCGCGCCAACGGCTTGATGCGCAGGAACACTTCGCCGAACTGGCCGGCGCCGCCGGTCTGCTTCTTGTGCCGGCAATGGCCTTCGGCCGGCCGGGTGACGGTTTCGCGGTAGGCGATGCGCGGCGGTCGGGTCTCGACTTCCACGCCGAAGCGCTGATGGATACGCTCGAGCAACACGCGCAGGTGCATTTCGCCGAGGCCCCGGATGATCGTCTCGTTGAGTTCCTGATTGTGCTCGACGTGGAAGCACGGGTCCTCTTCGGCGATCTTTTCCAGCGACGCGGCCAGTTTCTGCTCCTGGCCGCGGGTTTTCGACTCGATCGCCAGCCCGAACATCGGCTGCGGAAAATCGATCGGCTTGAGGTAGTAGTGGTCTTCGTCGTGGTTGTCGTGCAGGATCGAGTCGTAGTGAATCTCGTCGATCTTGCCGAGGGCACAGATGTCGCCCGGGAAACCGCGTTCGACCTCCTCGTGCTCCTGGCCTTGCATGCGGTAGAGGTGCGCGATCTTGATCGGTTTGCGCGCGTCGCCGATGTAGAGCTGCATGCCGGGATCGATCGTGCCCTGGAAGATCCGGAAGATCGAGAGCTTGCCGGCGTAGGGGTCGTTGACGATCTTGAAGACGTGGGCGAGTACGTGCGCGTCGGGATCCGGGCTGGCCGTGACCTTTTCATCCTCGCTCCCGGCCCGGAAACGCGGTGGGTTGCCTTCCAGCGGGCTGGGCAACAGCTTTTCGAAGAACTTCAGCAGTTCACCGCACCCCGCCCCGGTGCTGGCCGAGGTGAAGCAGATCGGCACCAGGTGCCCTTCGCGCAGTGCTTTCTCGAACGCATCGTGCAACTCGTCGGCCGAAATCGACTCGCCGTCGAGATATTTGGCCATCAACTCCTCGTCGACCTCCACGACCTGGTCGAGGATCTCCGAATGCGCGTCGGCGAGCGAGAAGATGTCGGTTTCGCCGTCGTCGTGGAAGAAACAGTCGCGAACCGTGGTTGCCCCTTCGGCCGGCAGATTGACCGGCAGGCACTGATTGCCGAATTCCTCGCGGATCTCGCGGACCAGGGCTTCGAGGTCGAGGCCCTCGGCGTCGATCCGATTGACGATCAGGATGCGGCACAGGCGCCGCTGCCGGGCGCGCCGCATCAGCCGTCGTGTCGAGCTTTCGATTCCGTTGGCCGCATTGATCACGATCGCCGCGGTCTCGACGGCACTCATGGCCGAAAGACTCTGCCCGCGAAAGTCGGGATCGCCGGCGGTATCGATCAGTTGGACCCGCGCCTTGCCGGCGGGGAAGTGCACGACGGCGCTGTCCAGGGAGTGCTGATATTTCTTTTCCAGCGGATCGAAATCGGTCAGCGTATCGCCGCGCTCGATGGTTCCTGCTTCTCCCTTGATGCCGGAGCGGACCAGGAGTTGTTCGGTCAGCAGGGTCTTGCCGCTGCCGGCATGACCGAGCAGGGCGACGTTGCGGATTGCGGCGGTATCGGAACTGGACATGGTCGGAAATCCCGTGGGCTGTTTTTTCTTCATCGTAACCCAGCTTTCACGACAAGTGCCGCGGCCGAGAGGCCGATGTGCCGTTTCGCGCCGCCGCGGCGGCGGCATTCAGAGGCGATTCAGCGAAGTCGCGGTATCGTCGGTCCCGAACGATCCCAACCAGGGCGTCGCACCGAGGAGAATGGACATGAGAAGGATCTGGATCGGAATACTGTTTGCCGGCGCAGCAGCCGCCGGCATGGCGACGGCGCAATTGGCGCCGGTTCACTATGTCTACGCCCCGGTTGTCGACGTGCAACCGATCTACCACGACGAACGCGTGCCGGTTGAGCGCGAAGTCTGCTGGGCCGAGCGCGTCCATCCGCGCCGAAGTCGCGGTTCGGCAACCGGCACGATCGCCGGCGCCATCATCGGCGGTGTGATCGGCAATCAGTTCGGCGACGGCAACGGCCGGCGCGCGTTGACCGCGGCCGGCGCCGCGCTGGGCGCGTCGATCGGCAACGACGCCTCGCGGCACGGGCGCGGCCCTGGCCACCCGAGGACCGTGGAGCGTTGTGAAATCCAGGTCGACTACGAGTCGCGCCGCTATCGATCCGCCTACGAGGTGGCCTACGAGTTCAACGGCGAGGTCTTCACCACCCGGATGCGCGAGCACCCGGGCGATTCGATCCGGCTCGAAGTCGCGGCGCGGCCGGTCGATTGAAGCCATGGCCGGGGGTCCGGGCCGTGATCCCCGGTCGCAGCCCGGGTCCGGTGCCGGTGCACGGCCGACGCGTCGACGGATGCTGCGAAGCCGTTTAACTGGACGAACGCGGCAGCGAAAGCCCCGTAATCCCGAGCTACCGACCCCGCATGCATCCGGAGTAGGCGTCCGGATGCGAACCCGGGATGAACGGAATCGCCCGCGCCGAATCGCAGTCGCGGTCGGCCAGCAGGGGGTCCGGCCAGTCGATCCAGAACCATTCGATGCCCGTCGGCGACGGCTGCCGGTTCGGCTGCTGCGGCAGGGCATCGAACAATTCCGCCCAAAGCGGCAGCGCCGAGCCCGCGCCGCTGACCGCAGCCGGTTGATTGTCGTCGCGTCCGACCCAGACCACCCCCAGCCATTGCGACGTGTAGCCCGCGAACCAGGCGTCGCGCCGGTCGCTGGTGGTGCCGGTCTTGCCGCGCACGCCGGCGCGTTGCGCGGATTCGCGTTTGAGGCGCCAGCGGAGGCTGGCCGCGGTACCGTCCACGGCGACCTGTTCGAGCGCGAAATCCAGCAGCGCAAGCGCCTCGCGCTCGCGGATCGGGCGCAGCCGCATCGGGTAGCGGGCGATCGATTCGCCGGAATGGTCGACCACGTCGGTGATGGCGCGCAGCGGCGTCGAGAATCCGCCGCTGGCCAGCGGCTGGTACAGCTGTGCGACCTGCATCGGCGTGAGATCGACGGCGCCCAGAAAGGCGGCCGGGTGGCGTGCGTCGCCCGGTGCGACGCCGAGCTGCTCCAACAGGCGGAACAGTCGGTCGACGCCGATTTCCAGGCCGATCCGGACCGTGGCCTGGTTGTAGGAACGGGTCAGTGCCTCGAGCAGCGGGACCGTGCCGTGACTGGTCTGGTCGTAGTTGTTCGGCTGCCAGTCGGGACGACCGCGCTGGGGCACGCTCAGCGGCGTGTCCTCGATCGGCGTGACCAGCGTGAAACGGGAAGGATCCGCCAGCGCGAGCAGATACAGGAAGGGCTTGATCACGGATCCGACGGGACGCCGGGCGTCGAGCGCCCGGTTGAAGCCCGGGCGCCGAACCGAGCGATCGCCGACCACGGCGCGGACTTCCCCGGAGTCGGGCTGCGTCAGCACGATCGCGCCCTGCAGCGAACCGGCTTCTTCCTCGACCTGGCGAAGCCCGTTGGCCAGCGTGCGTTCGGCGTGGGCCTGCGCGAGCGGACTCAGCGTGGTGTAGATCCGCAGTCCCTTTTCACGCAGGTCGGCGTCGCGATAGTCGGCCTTGAGCTGGCGTCGCACCAGGTCCATGAACGCAGGGTGGCTTCTGCTTCCGGCAACGCGTCGCGTGCCGGCACCCAGCGGGCGCTGCGCTGCGCCGGCGAACTCCGCTTCGTCGATCAGTCCGGTATCGCGGAACATGCCCAGAACCAGGTTGCGCCGCGCCAGTGCGCGCTCGGGATTGCGCACCGGGTGGTACCAGGAAGCGCCCCGAACCATGCCGACCAGCAGCGCGATCTGGTCGGTCGACAGCGAGTCGACCGGCAATCCGAAGTAGAACTCGGAGGCCCGCCCGAATCCGTGAATGGCCTGGTTGCCGTGCTGGCCGAGATAGACGTCGTTGAGATAGGCCTCGAGAATTTCGGCTTTGCTGAATCGCAGCTCGAGACTGATGGCCATGACCGCCTCGTTGAACTTGCGCAACAGGTTGCGATCGGCGCTGAGGAACAGGTTCTTGACCAGCTGCTGGGTAATCGTGCTGCCGCCCTGCACGATCTCGCCGGAGCGCAGGTTGCTGATCAAGGCCCGCAGGATCGCCTTCGGGTCGACACCGTGGTGATATCGGAATTGCCGGTCCTCGACGGCCTGGATTCCGGCCACCAGCAGGGTCGGAAACTCGGCGATGGGAACCAGGGTCCGGTCGCGATCGTCGAAGGGCAGCAGGCTCCCGAGTTCGGCCGGGGGCAGGCGGATCAGCTCGACCGCGCCGCCCTGGCGGTCGGTCACCGATTCGATCCGATCGTCGGAAAGCGTCACGGTCACGGTGCGGGCGGATTGCGGGCCGTCGGCAAAGCGCAGTGCCGGCAGCGCAATGGTGAAACGCTCGCCGCTGCGCACGTATCGGCCGGGCAGCAGGGGTTGCGTTTGCCGAATGCCGGCGGCCTCGAGCTCGGTTTCGACATCGGCGACGCGCGCGGCGCGGCCCGGGTACATTTCGTAGGGCCGTGCATAGACTCGCCCGGCCTGCTTCCATTGACGCTCGACGAAGCGTTCGGCGGCGTGATGATCGAGGTAGATGATCCAGGGGCCGAGGCATCCGGCCAGGACGCCGATCGCGAACGGCAACGCGACCCGTGCCAGCCAGCGCCACAGGCCCTGCGAGCGCTTCGACTCGGACCGTGCGCGCGCGGCGCGCTGTTGCCTGGGCCGGCTCATGTCAGTCAGCAAAGGCCCGATCGATGTCGGATAATGGGCGGCTGCATTTGTGCGGATTCGAGGCCAATGGCCGCCGATTATAGATTCCGGTCACCCAGCGCGCGTGCCGGCGCTCAAGCGCCGGATTCCAGGAACGATTGATGACGACATCGCCACAAGAAGCCGACGCCGCGCTGCCCGTGGTCGTGATCTGGTCACGGGCCGGTCAGCCGGTCGACGATTCGCTCGAATCATCGGTCGCCCCGGCGGTGGGCGAATCCCCGATCGTGTTCCTCGCAGGCGACGTGGCGCAGGATGCCGGGCGGTGCTACCGCGACGACTCGAAGGTGCTCGAGCGGATCGCGAGCGATTTTCCTGGGCGACCGCTGCTGCTTCTGCGTGCCGGACTGCGGCTTCCCGAGAATTTCGCCATGGTGCTCCAGCGCGCCGCGGCGACGGTGGATGAGGCAGCGGCGATCGCCTTTCCGGGAAATCACGATGCCCGCGTCGACCCGCTGGCCGGCTTCGAGACCTCGTCCGAGCGGGCCGGCGGAGTCGCTCGGATGGTCGACTGGTCGAGCGACGGCCTCGCGGTCGAGATCGAATCGCCGCCGCCGGACTGCATCCTGATGGCGACGCGACTGGCTCGCGGACGGCCGGCGTCACTCGAGGTCGCCCGGGCCTTGCTGCTCGACAGCGGCTACGTCACGGACCCGCATCCGCGGCCGGCGGCCGCCGCGGCCCCGGGCGAAATCCTGCCTGCGCCGCCGCACGGTCACCTTCGATTGCGCCTGCGGCGGATTGCCGACACCGCCGATGAACCGCTGCCGGCCGCCGACGGCAGGCCGGTGACCCTGCACATCACGCACGCCTGGGGCGGGGGCGTGTGGCAGTGGATCGAGGACCTGATCGCCGCGGATCCGGATCACGTTCATCTGGTGCTGATTGCGGTTTCCGACTCCAGCGGCCGCAATTGCGGGATTCGCTTGAAGCTCTGCGCCATCGGTCCGGACTCGGGCATCGTCCGCGAACTCGACCTGCGCCCGTCGATCGCATCGGCGGTCATCGAACACGCCGGTTACCGCGAGCTGCTGGCCGGGCTGATCGAGCGTTTCGGGGTTTCCAGGATCGTGGTGTCTTCGCTGATCGGGCACAGCCTGGATTGCCTGGAAACCGGACTGCCCACGCTGGTGATGCTGCACGATTTCTTCCCGCTCTGGCCGTTGCTCGACCGCGATCCGTTGCCGCAGCTGGCCCACGCCGGGGGAATTGCGGACCGTGCGCGTGCCGCGGCGCTGGAAGCGTTCGACAGCGAAATGCGTTTTCATCCGAACGACCCGGAATTCTGGAACCGGATCGCTGCGGCCTGGTGCGAGCGCGTGCGCGCCGGCGCGGTTCGGCTGGCGGCGCCGACGCGGCACGTGGTCAAGCGGATCCGCGCCCTGTCGGGTGACGATGAGCTGCAGGTCGCCTGCGTGGCGCACGGCTTTCGCCCGTTCGCCGAGTCCGATCTGGAAGCGACGAGCAAAGCCCCGCCGGACAGTCCGCTGCACCTGGTGATTCCGGGCCGGCTGACCGAGGGCAAGGGCCTGGCGCTGCTGCAGCGCGCGCTGCCGGAACTGGCCGGTCGCGTGCGCCTGACCGCGCTCGGCTGTGGTCGCAGCGGCCTGAAATTGATGGGGGTCGGCGGCATCGATCTGGTGCCGGAGTACCGGCGCGACGAGTTGCCCGGCCTGGTCGCCTCGCTGGCGCCGCACGGTGCGCTGCTGCTGTCGACCGTGCCGGAAACCTGGAGCTACACGCTCAGCGAGATGCGCGCGCTGGGCCTTGCGCCGATCGCGAGCCGCGTCGGCGCGTTCGCCGAACGGATTCGGGACGGTCACGACGGCGTGCTCTTCGAACCGACCGCCGAAGCCCTGGTCGCGGCGATCGAGGCCTGGCGGGAACGCCCCCAGGCGCTGGCCGAGCTGGCCGCCCGCGCGCCTGCCGAGCGGACGCTGGCGCAAATGGCAGGCGATATCGACGCCGTGCTCGGCGGCGAGACGCAGGAGCCGGT
>CAYPZP010000052.1:0-17485 GCA_964415285.1 uncultured Halomonas sp.
TTTCTCGACTTCCTGATCGTCGTGGTCGGCGTATTCATCGGCATCCAGGTCGCGAACTGGAACGAGGAGCGACTCCAGCAGGAATCGGCCAGCGTTTATGTCGAGCGAATTCGTGAAGACCTTGCTGCCAACCGGGAAGACCTCTCACAGCGCGCGGCTTATTTCTCTAAAACAAGAGAGCACGGGCTTGCGGCGCTCCAGGCGCTTGATCGACCCCAGGACAGGCTGGGCGAGGCGTTTCTCATCGACATTTATCAGGCCAGCCAGATCGTGGCGCGGGTCTTCGGACGCGACACCTACGACGAGATCCTCGCAGTGGGCGCAGTCGGTGCGCTCAAGAACGTTTCAGTCAGAAAGCGGCTCGCAAATTTCTATCGCGGCATCGGCGCACCTGTTTTCTTGATCGAGCAGATCGTTCCTTATCGCGAGCTTGTCCGCCGCAAGATGCCCTACGCCGTGCAGGCCGAAATTCGCGCCCGCTGCGGCGATCGTTCCAAAGTAAATGATTTGGGAGAGCCCATCCTCTCGCTTCCCGATACCTGTGTTATCCAGCTGACCGGGCTGCAAACGAGCGACGCGGTGGCCAGGATTCTGGATGCCGATATTCGAGACGAACTGGTGCGACGCTTGTCCGATCTCGACAGCAAGATCGCGGCGACGGGGAGAATCATCGAACGCCTCGATGCCCTCGATTCCTATCTTTCGGAGCTTGAGCAATGATCCTTCGCCAGCTCACCCAAGCGCTCCGCCGGCAGGACTGGGGCACTGTGCTGGTGGAGATCCTCATTGTCGTCCTGGGCGTGTTCATCGGCATCCAGGTGGCGAACTGGAACGAGTGGCGGCTGGAAAGAGACCTCGAGTGGCGCTACCTGACGCGGCTCGAGGCCGCGCTGTCCAGCGACATCATCGAGCATGACCATGCCGTGCGGCTGGCGAACCTTCGGCGCCAGCGCTGCCAGCTCCTGATCCGCGCGCTGCAGGAACCGGATGTGGCCGAAACTTCTGCATCGGAGTTGTTCGACGCGGTTGTTGTCGCCGGCTTCACCTATCATCCCGTCATCTCCGATGCCGTTTTTCAGGAGATGGTCTCGACCGGAAATGCCCGGATCATTCGTAACGAGGACCTGCGCGATCAAATTGCCCGCTATTACGGCTCGATCGATGGCTCGGCCCAGTGGGCCTACATCCGTGAACATACCCAGCTCGAGTATATGAACCGACGTGCCGGCGTGCTGACACCGGATGAATTGCGGAAGATCGAGCTGGCTGATGGCACGGCCGAGTTCACGAGCGAAGAGGTCCTTTCGCTCATCGAACGCATTCGCCAAAGGCCTTCCTTGATCGAGTGGCTGCCGTATGCCGAATCGTGGCAGTTGATGCAATCCGGGCAGTACGCGGCCCACGCCAATGCGGCTCGCGAGCTTCGCGAACGCATTCGCGAAGCGTTGGGCGCGGATTCGAGGACTACTTCACGATGGTCCGGTGCAGCGCCCTCCGGCCACAGAACTTGAAGTCAAGCCACATGGACGCATTGGCGGGACCGTGCGCTTCCCGGGGTCTCAAGGATGCAAGGTCCCAGCAGAGCGTTGTTCGATACACGTGATTCGGCCTGGATCTCGAAGGGCCACTGGCGCGTGTGTTCCCACACGCACCCGAATGACTGAAAAGCGCAGCGCGTATCCACTGCCTCCGTTCTGCTTGACTTCGTTGGCTCGGGCGGCAAGGCCGTCGCTTTGTTCCCCGGCGCCCAAACCATTACAATCGCGTGGAACACGTTGGGGTTTCCGTGCGGGAGCGACATTGGCCGACTGCGATCTAGTGGCCCACTAGCGCGTACCGCTGGAGGGACGAGCGCGAACCATGGAGAGGCATTTTCACGCTTTGCTTCGAATTTGCGCGCGACTGCGTCGGTCACCGGCGCGTCCGGCAGTCGACCTGTGTAATTCCAGGCATGCGGCCCGCGACCGCGAAAACTGCAATCCGAAGCGCGGCGCACGGGACCGCGCAGCCGGCCTGTTCATCCTTATCGCAGCAGTGTTTTTGTCCAGCATCGGCGCCGCTGATTCGAACGCGTCGCGCGAGGTCCGAATCGCCGGCGCAGCCTATCTTGGAGACCTGCCAACCCACGTCGCCGAAAAACGCGGCTTGTTCGCCGACGAGGGCCTGCAAGCGAAGGTGCACTACAGCGAGTCCGGCAAGCAGAACCTCATGCGGCTGCGTGCGGGCGAAACCGACTTCGCGTTGATGGCGCTGACACCGCTGGTGCTCGACTATCTCGCCGACGAGGATCGCGGCCGCCTCGACGATCCGGTAATCCTTGCCAGCTTGCTGCAGTCCTACGAACTCACAGCGGTCCTCGCGGTTCCCGGCACCGGCATCGAAAGACCGGCCGACCTGGCGGGTCGACGCGTTGGTTTCGAGCGCGGCGCCAACACCGAATTCGTTTGGTGGCTTTTCGAGCAAGTACACGGCATCGACCCAGAGACGATGGAGACCGTTTCCCTCCCGTTTTCCAGGTCGGCCGAGGCCGTCTTTTCCAACCGCGTGGACGCGGTCGTGCTCCCGGAGCCATGGGCTTTGCAGTTGGAAGCACGGTACAGGCGCATCGAAGACGTGCCGCTGCAACGCTTTGACATCCATAACCTGTATGCGGGACGATGGATCATCGTGACCTCGCGGCAGCACGTACACGAGCGGCGGGACGCCTGCCGCAAGGTGCTTGCGGCGTATCGCCAGGCATCCGAATGGATCGAGAACAGTCCGAGCGAGGCCATCTCGATCTATGCGGGAAGTACCCACAGCAGCAGCCGGATCCTTGTTGAACGCTGGCAGGCGCTGGACTACGACATCAATCTCGACTGGGCACTCGTATCCAGCCTGCAGGAGCAGTTGCGCTGGGCCCACGATCAGGCGATCGCGACGGTGGCCGGACCCCGCCGCGTGCTGCAACTCATCGAGCCGGGCCCACTGCGCGAAATCCTGCCGGATGCGGTGAACATTCCGCAAGCCACGACGCGGAAGCGGCTTCCATGAACCTGTATCGCCTCTCGCTGATCAGCATCGTCGCCTGCATTCTCGGTCTTCTCGTGCTACTGGCCGTGTCCGTGAGAAGCGCGCAGCAGATGGAGGAGAAGCAGGCCGAAATCGCGGATCTGCTCGCGCTTGACGAACGCATCGACATGTTTTCCTCGACCAGCGACAGCCTGTTGGTCAGCGGCGCCGATCGCAATCTCTGGCAGGTCTATCGAGCCGAGGCCCGCAACCTCCGCGAAGCACTGGATCGGATGGGCCGGTCGCATCCGGACGCACTGAAGGCGGCGCATCGCGTCCGCGTCATGGTCACGGCGGTCGAATCGGCACTGGATCAGGCCGAGCTCGCCAACGAAGCGACGGGTGAAGCCATCGAGCCGCTGAACGTTCCAGCGCGCAGCCGCATCATCATGCAGCAGGTGGCGAATCAGGGAATCGCGCTGGATACCGCCCTGGATGACGCGCTCGGCGAAAGGCAGCGCGCCATCGCGAGCGAGGCGCGCTGGATCGGCGCGGCGCTGGCCGGGTCCACGCTGTTGTTCGGCGCGCTTTGCGTCGTCGCGTTCGGCCTGATCCACCGCCGCATGGCCTTACCTGCGCGAACGCTGGTTTCCACATTGGAGCGCATCCGCGACGGCGATACCGAAGCGCGCGCCGTGGTCGGCGGCAACGACGAGCTTTCTCAATTGGCGCAAACGCTGAACCTGTTGCTGGATGAGCGCCAGGCGGTCGAGTCGCAGTTGCGGGAGCGGCAGAAGCGCATCGAGTCCGCGCTTGACCAGCTGGAAACCACGCGCGATCACTTGCTTCGAGCCCAGGCGGTCGGACGCATCGGCAGCTGGGACGTCGACCTTGCGCAGGATCGCCTGGAGTGGAGCGATCAGGTATTCGAGATCTTCGGCATCGCGCCCGAGGAATTCGGGCACACGGAGGAAGCGTTCTTCGCGCTGGTGCACCCCGAAGACCGGGAACGCCTGCTGCTCGAGCGCGCGGCATGGCTCGAACGCGGCGGCGACCTCGATTGGGAACACCGAATCGTGCGCCCCAACGGCGAGGTTCGCTGGGTGCACGAACGCGCGCGCGTGATCAACGGGCCCGACGGACGACCTTCACATACCACGGGCACGGTGCACGACATCACCGATCGCCGGCGCCAGGAAACCAGGCTCCGGGAGTTGCAGGAACTGATCGAGGGCGGCGAAGACCTGTGCGGCATCGTCGATGATTCGTATCGCTACCTCTGGGTCAACCAGGCTTATCTCGAACGCTATCAACTGTCTCGGGACAAACTGGAGGGTCAGCCCATGCACGACCTGCTGGGCGCGGACTATTTCGAGCACGAGCTCAAGTCGCGCATTGACCGATGCCTGGCCGGAAAACCGCAACGTTTTGAAACCGAAAGAGACTATCCGGATCTCGGCACGCGAAGGCTGCTGGTTCGGTACTACCCGATCGATGTTCCGGGCGTTGCGCGTCGGCGCGTCGGCGCAGTCATCACGGATGTCACATCGATCCGGAAGACCGAAGCCGAGGTGGCCAGTCAAGCGCGCCTGCTCGACATTGCCGGCCGGGCCGCGCGCTTCGGCGGCTGGTCGGTGGACCTGCGCGAGAACATCTGCACCTGGTCCAAAGTGACGGCCGAAATCCACGCCATGCCACACGGCTATTCGCCGAGTGTCGACGAAGGCATCTCCTTCTACGCCCCGGAATGGCGGGATCGCATCAGCGAGTTGTTCTCGGCCTGCGCCGAACACGGCCGTCCCTACGATGAAGAGTTGCAGATCATCGATGGCAAAGGCCATCGACGATGGGTTCGCGCAGTCGGCGAGCCGGTATATGACGAGACCGGAACAATCGTCAAGGTACACGGAGCATTCCAGGACATCACCGACAGCAAGCGGCTGAGTCTCGAACGGCAGCAGCTCTCGGAGCGGCTTGCGACGATGCTCGAATCGATTACCGATGCCTTCATTGCATTCGACGAGCGTTGGCGAACCATTTATGTCAACCCTGAAGCCGAGCGAATTTTCGGGCGCCCCGCCAACGCGCTGCTGGGAACCACGCTCGAGGATCAGGTGCCACAGCTTGTCGGCTCGGCCATCGAAACGGCCATGAAGCAGGCCATGGAAACGCGTCACGCCAGCACCACGGAGCAGTTTTTCGAACCCCTGAACGCATGGTTCGATGTGCGCGCCTACCCATGGACCGACGGCATCGCCGTGGTCTTTCGCGATGTGACCGAGAGCCATCAGTTGATCTCGAAGCTGAAACAGCAGGACGCCGAGCTTCGACGATCGCGCGATGAGCTGGGCGAAGCGCTTGATATGCGGCAACTGCTGATCAATTCGCTGCCGGCGCAGATCGCGATGCTCGACCCGGAAGGGAATGTGGTCGACATCAACGACCGATGGCGCGAGTTTGGCAGACTCGGCGACAATCCCGATCCGTCATTCGGAGTCGGTACGAACTATATCGCCCTGTGCGAAGCCGCGACGGATGAGTGTGCTTTCGATGCGATGCGCGTCGCGCAGGGCCTTCGCGGCGTGCTTTCGGGAAAAGTCGATCGATTCGAACTCGAATACCCCTGCCACGCCCCGGATCGACCGCAATGGTTTCGCGTCGTATTCAACCGGCTCGCATCGGGCGACGGCGAATCGACCGGCGCGGTGGCCATGCACGTCGATATCACCGAGCGCAAGCTGGCCGAACTGGAACTGGAGCGGATTGCCCTCGAAGACCCACTGACCGGCGCGCTGACCCGCCTCGGCTTCGACCGAACGCTGCAGGCGCACCTGGATGCGCGCGGCTGGGAATCGAACGGCGTGGTCCTGACCCTCGATATCGCCGGGCTGCGCGACATCAACGAGGCGCACGGCTACGACATCGGTGATCGACTGCTGGCGGCGCTGACCGAACGCCTGCGCGAAATCGTCGGCGCCGACGGACTGGTCGGGCGGATCGCCGGAGACGAGTTCGCCGCCTACCTGGTGCCCGAACCGCAACAAGCCGTCGGCGGCATGCTGGAACTCGTGACCCGCGATCTCAAGCGTCCGTTCAAGCTGGGCGCCGACACCATCGAGATCGATATCCAGGGCGGCTGTGCCGGCCTGGGGGAGCGCCGCCGTCCGGTTGAAGAACTGGTGCGAGAGGCCGAGCTGGCACTGTTCGAAAGTCTTTCAGACGAGTCGTCGCAGGCGACCTGGGTGGTTTATGCACCGGAGTTCGGCGACCGGGCACATCGGCGCATCCAGCTCACCAAGGAACTGCGCCATGCGCTGGAGGCGGAACAGTTCGAACTGCATTTCCAGCCCAAGGTCGACCTCAACGATGGCCGCCTGATTGCCGCCGAGGCGCTGCTCCGCTGGAACCACCCCGAGCGCGGGCTGCAGCCACCGGGTAGTTTCATCCCGGTTGCCGAACAGAGCCAGCTCATCGGACCGATCGGTCACTGGGCGCTGCGCGCCGCCTGTCGCCATTTGCGCGACTGGAAGGCCCAGGGACTGGACCTGGTCCGGGTCTCGGTCAATGTCTCGCTGGTCCAGTTCCTGGTCGGCGACTTTCCCGCCGAGGTCCGGCGTGCGCTGCGCGATTTCGACGTCGCGCCGGGCTCGTTGTCGCTGGAGATCACCGAAAGCGTGTTCGAGCGCCACTCCGAAAAGCTGCTGGCCGCAATGCGGGAGCTGCGCGAAGCGGGGGTCCGGCTTTCGCTGGATGACTTCGGTACCGGCTATTCATCGCTGCGCTACCTTCAACAATATCCGTTCGATGAAGTCAAGATCGACCGGGCCTTTACCGCCGGGGTGCTCACCGATCGATTCAGCCGCGATATCGTCCGCAGCGTCATGAACATTGCCGAAGCCATGGATGCCGAAACGGTGGCCGAAGGCATCGAGTCTCCAGCAGTGGCAGATGCGTTGCTGAAAATGGGCTGCCGGATCGGCCAGGGCTTCTATTACAGTATGCCGCTGGAAGCCGAAGACTTCCGCTGGCTTCTGGGTACGCGCGACCGACTGCCCCTGAGCCAGGGTCCACGCGAAGACTGAAGTATTGCAACACCCGAACAGGAAGCGCCAATGAGTACGCCCATGAGCCAACCGGACTGGCGATTGCAAAAGCGGCAGACCGGCATCGCCGGTCTGGATGCCATCACCCATGGCGGCCTGCCGGATTGTCAGACGACGCTGATCGTCGGCGAGATGGGAACCGGAAAGACCGTCCTTGCACTACAGGTCCTCGCCCACGCAATCGCGGATCAGGGCTCGGGCCTGTTCATTTCATTCGAGGAATCGCCGGAACAGATCCGCCGCAATGCCGACTCGTTCGAATGGGGTCACGCGTTGAATGAATCGGACGCCTGGTCGCTGATCGATGCGCGAACTCCGGTTGGCGCCGAACATGCGGGGGATTTCGGCATCGATGGGCTGCTAATGGCGATCGAATCCCAGGCGCAGCAATTCAGCGACCCCTGGGTCGTCGTCGACGGCATCGATCAGTTGCTGCAACACGAGCCGAACCGGGCCAAGGCGATCGACGAAGTGCGCCAGCTCAACGAACGCTGCGAGAAGAAGGGCTGGACCCTGCTGCTGAGCGGCAAGGGAGGCTACGACGGCCTTTCGCCCAAATTCCTGGAAGGCATCGAGTTCATGCTACCGACCGTCCTGCGACTCAGCGCGACGATGATCGACCGCCGCCTGCACCGCCATATCCGGATTGCCAAGTATCGCGGTTCGAGTCATGCAGGAGACGACGTGCCGTTGATCATCAATCACAGCGGCGTTCGCATTCCCTTTCATCCGGCTGCATCGGGAGAGCCGGTTCCGGCCAGCACCGAACGCGTCGGCACCGGCATCGCCCGCCTGGACGAATTGCTGGCCGGCGGCCCGTATCGAGGATCCAGCATGCTCATCTCGGGGCGTCCCGGCACGGCCAAGAGCACGCTCGCGGCCGGTTTCGCCGAGACCGCCGCCGAACGCGGCGAGCGCGCGCTGTACGTCAGTTTCGACGAAATGCAGGCGCCCTATGTGCGCAACCTGATCTCGGTCGGGATTGATCTGCAACCGCATATCGACGCCGGACGGATTCGATTCTCGGCGCGCACGGCCTCGGCCGGCGTGATCGCCGAACACATGCTCGCACTTCAAGGGGACGTCGAGGAATTCGATCCACACATCCTGATCATCGACCCCGTGTCGGCTTTACTGAAGGCCGGCGGCGGGGAAAGCGCACGCGACGCCGTTGAGCGAATTCTGGCGTTGACGCGTCAGCGCGGGATTACCACCATCCTGACCTCGCTGACCAACGAGGACGACCCCGAAGGCGAGGCCACCATTGCAACTGTCTCCACGATCGCCGATACCTGGATCGTGCTGGATTACAACGAGCGTGCCGGCGAGCGCAACCGCTCGCTTTCAATCGTCAAGTCACGCGGCTCGGGTCACTCCAACCAGCAGCGCGAACTTCTGCTGACCGACCGTGGGGTCGATCTCGCCGACGTCTACGAATACGGCACCGAGGTACTGATGGGAACCGCAAGGGCCCAGAAGGAGAGCGAGGATCGCGAGCTCGTGCGACGCCGTGACATGGAACGTGCG
This sequence comes from uncultured Halomonas sp., assembly GCA_964415285.1. Classification (GTDB taxonomy): domain Bacteria; phylum Pseudomonadota; class Gammaproteobacteria; order Xanthomonadales; family Wenzhouxiangellaceae. Next base: position 8,622 of record CAYPZP010000052.1, read on the forward strand.
CAGCGGCGCCGGGACCTGGAACGCCGGATCGAGCGCACGCAGGATGAACTGGAGCGGCTGCGAACGGAACTCGGTTCGGAGGATCGTCGCGACGAAGAATTCGACCGCTCGGCGCTGCGGCGCATGGAACAGATGAAGCGTCGGCGAGCGCCCGATGCGAGCCCGAAATCGCCGGAGATTCATAAATGACTGCCGAAACCGAACGCGGCGAAGCTCGCGTACCCAAGCTCATCCTGTTCGTTACCGGCGACGCACCGCGCTCCCGCAGGGCGCGCGCGAACCTGTCGGCAGCGCTGGCATCGATGGGGCTCGAGAACCTCCGGCCGATGGAAGTCGATCTGTTGGCGCATCCGCAGCAGACGCTGACCTATTCGGTGTTCGCCACACCCGCTTTGCTGAGAACCGGTGACAGCGGGGAAGTATCGGTGCTCTACGGCGACCTGACCGAACAAGCAAAGCTTCGCGACTTTCTCGGCGATTTTTCGGAATAGCGGAACGCCGAGCGCCGCGCGGTCTGGAAGCCGCTCCGCGCACGATCGTGAATTCCAGCACGAATGAAACAACAACGAGAGAAAAAATCAAATGATCGAGAGCCACAACAATTCACGCCGGCGTGTACTGAAGGGCACGCTGGGATTGACGACGCTGGCCGCAGCCGCGCCGATTTCCGCCCTGTCAACGCCTTCGCAATCCGAGGGACCGTTCTTTCCCAACCAGTTGCAACCCGACACCGACGCCGACATGACGGTGATCGAAGGCCGCACCGAGCGCGCGCTCGGCGAGGTCGTCGAAGTCTCCGGCCAGGTGCTGGACGAGAACGGCGACCCGATCGCCGACGCGCTGATCGATGTCTGGCAGGCCAACGTGCACGGTCGCTACGCGCACGAGCGCGACCCGAACCCGGCGCCGCTGGACCCGAACTTCCAGGGCTGGGCGAAGCTGGTCACGGACGCCGAGGGTCGCTATCGCTTCCGCACCATCAAGCCGGGTCCGTACCAGGTCGGTGAAGCGTGGAGCCGACCGCCGCACATCCATTTCAAGGTCGCGCGTAGAGGATTCGAAGAGCTGACCACGCAGATGTACTTTGCCGGCGACCCGCTGAACGACCTGGACCGGCTGCTGCAGTCGGTGCCGGAGGCCGAGCGCGGCATGCTGGTCGTGGATTTTGCGGCAGGAGAAAAGTCAGGCGTTTCGGCCGGGCGATTCGACCTGGTGATGGCCCAAGTCTGAGGCCGGCAGGCTAATCGCTCGGCTTGCCCCGGGAACTCGCAAACAGCGCGCGGAGCACGTCGGCCAGCGACAAGCGCGCCAGGTCGCGGAATTCACCAGCGTCCAGGAATGCGCCTTCGCAGTAGATGCAGATCTCGTAGTGGATGTCGGGCTTGTATTCGTCGGACACGTGTTTCATGGGCCGACTGCAACGCGGACAATCGATTTCGGTGACCGCGTTCATCTCCGATCCTGTCGATGAGTCGCCGGTATCGACGACCTCCGCGACTTCGCGCTGGGCCAGCCAGTCCAGCTCGCCGGCATCGAACCAGATGCCCTCGCATTGTGCGCAACGGTCGACCTCGAAGGTCTCGACCTCGATCGGCACCATTGCTTCCCGACATTTCGGGCAGCGCAGCGGATCGTTCAAGATCGCGCCTCCTGCCTGCGGAGAGGCGATACCCGGACGGCGCCGCGGCAAACTCGATCCCGGCTCGGACTTTCTGACATCGGCGATTCTGGTCTCGAAACGCCCCATGATAGGAGAACCGGCCGACCCGTGCGCGGCTCGGCCGTCCGGCCGCCGTAGGTGCCCAGCGCGCCGGTCGCAAACCTGATCCGAAAACAAAACGGCGCCGGCCATCTTGGATGGCCGGCGCCGTGATCCTTCAACGGCCGGCGTAAGTCACCGACCGAGGCTCGTCTTACAGGAAGCGGACTTCGCCCGTGGCCAGATCGTGGACCGCGCCGATGACCTTGACCTGGCCCTGCTCGACCAGTCCGCGGATGACGTCGCTGCGACGCAGCAGCTCATTGACCTGCATTTCGACGTTGGTCTCGACCACGCGATTCACGAACTCGATGTTGGCCGAGCTGCGATCGGTGCCGGCCGGGGTCTGGACCGCATCGATCGCCGGCTCGATTTCGTCGAGCAACAGCGTCAGGTTGCCCAGCTCCACGCCGTCGCAAGCGCCCTTGACGGCACCGCAGGCGGTGTGACCCATGACCACGATCAGCTTGGAGCCGGCCGCCGCCGTGGCGAACTCGAAGCTGCCGAGCAGATCTTCATCAACCACGTTGCCGGCGACACGGCCAACGAACAGATCGCCGATGCCCTGGTCGAACACGATTTCCGGTGCCGAGCGCGAGTCCAGGCACGACAGCACCACGGCAAAAGGATACTGGCCTCCGGCGGTCGCCTTCTGTTGTGCGATCAGGTCGCGGTTGGTGGACTCACCGGCGACGAAGCGGGCGTTTCCTTCCTTCAGCAGTTCCAGCGCCTGATCCGGCGTCAGCGATGTCTGGGCTTCCTGGTCGAACGTCTGGTAGTGGTCGTCGGCCAACGCAAACGGCGAGACGGCAAGCGCTGCGACGGCCAGCAGATGTGCAAGGCGATTCTTCATCGAAAAACGATCCTCGTTCGGTGGTTGGGATTAAACAGGACTATTTCAGTCCAAGATACAGTCACAGATGTGAACGCCGAGTGGACAAAAGCCGCCCGGCCACGCTGAACATAGCGCGACGAAAACGCCGGCGAGGAACCGCCCGTGACTGACTCAAGTCAATTCAGTGCGCCGGGCCGATGGTAAGCTCGGACGACCTGTCGGACGTTGACTCCGCCAGCAACGAGAGGGGTCGGGGCCCGAAGCGATTCGGCACCCCGCTGCCCGGGGAGAAATCATGACTGCAGCCGCGGCGCCGACTGGCGCGCTCACGGCGTTTCGCGTCGCGATGCGCTTGTACCGTCTCGAAGTTTGATGAGCGGCATCCACACGATCGACACGCACTACCTTGGACGCTCGGAATTCGCCGCGGCTTACCTGATTGCCGAAGACGACCGCGCGGCGTTCGTCGACAACAACACCAACGCCGCCGTACCGAGGCTTCTGGACGCACTCGACCACCAGGGGCTCGCGCCGGACCAGGTCGAATTCCTGATCGTCACCCACGTTCACCTGGACCACGCCGGCGGCACTTCCAGGCTGGCTCGGGCCTGCCCGAACGCGACCATCGTCGCCCATCCACGCGCGGCACCGCACATCATCGATCCGACCAGGCTGGTCGCCAGCGCTTCGGCGGTTTACGGCGAAGCAGAATTCCGGCGTCTTTACGGGACCATCGAGGCCGTTCCCGAGGAGCGGGTCCGCGTCATGGCAGACGAGCAGACCCTGAGCTTCGGTTCGCGCGAACTGCGCTTCCTGCACACGCGCGGCCACGCCAATCACCATTTCTGCATCGCCGACAGCGCTTCCGGCGCGATCTTCACCGGCGATGCCTTCGGCCTGGTCTACCCCGCACTACAGCGGGAAGGCACGTTTGCGTTTCCGTCCACCAGCCCGACCGATTTCGAACCCGATCTGGCCCGCGACGCGGTGCGCCGGCTGGTCGCCGAAAAGCCCGAGTGCCTCTACCCGACGCATTTCGGCAGGGTCACCGACATCGCGACCGCAGCCGATCAGCTGTTGCGTCACCTGGACTTCGCACAAGCGCTGCGCAACGACGCCGAGCACAGCGACCTGCCCGACGACGCGCTGGAAGCCTGCTGCCGCCGGCGCCTGTGCGACTACTTCGCCGGCCTCCTGGACGGCCGCGGCCATCTCGGCAAGGACCCGGAAAGCTGGGCACTGATCAAGCTCGATATCGATCTCAACGCCCAGGGAATTGCCTTCTCGGCCAACAAGCGACGGCGCAAGGCCCGGGCGGCCGGCTGACCGGCAACCGAAACCAACAGCAGCAACGGGATGGACGGGCGCGAAGCCTGGGGAGAACGTCATGACAGCCAACGGAGAATGGGGAAAGCTCGCGGGAGCCGATGACGAAGCGCGGCAGCAGCGCGCGGCAACCGAGGATCCCGGTGCCTACCACGGCGCAATCGCTGCCTCCGAACTGCACTGGTACGATCCGCACGAGGGCCGGTGGCTCAGGCGCGATCCGGCCGACGGCATGTGGCAGGGCTTCGACGCCGAGACCGGGGACCCGATCGAGTCTCCCGCGCGGGCAGCGGGCTGGACTCCGTGGACGCGGGGATTCGACGACTCCGACGCGCCGTTCTACCGATGGTTCGTCGGCGCCCACACCAACGCCTGCTTCAACGAAGTCGACCGACACGTGCTTTCCGGACGCGGCCAACACGACGCGTTTCGCTTCGAGGGCGATCGCTGGGACCCGTCGCGCAACGACGGCCGCGGCGGGCCCGTGTCCCAGCTCGCCATCAGCTATCGCCGCCTGCTCGTCGAGGCAGTACTGCGCGCCGAGGTGCTCGCCGGCCTCGGGCTGAAGCGCGGCGACCGGGTCGCGTTCAACCTTCCGAACATCCCCGAGCAGCTGTACTACACCGAAGCGGCCAAGCGCCTCGGCATCATCTACACCCCGGTGTTCGGCGGCTTTTCGGCCAAGACGCTGTCGGACCGGATCTTCGACGCCGGCGCGAAAGTCGTCGTCACCGCCGACGGCGGCTACCGCAACGCCGAAGCGTTTCCCTACAAGGAAGCCTACGCCGATCCGGCGCTGGACAACTTCATTCCGCTGCGCTCGGCGCTGGCCACGCTCGAAGCCGTGCTCGGCGACCTCGACCTGGGCGCGCTGGCCGCCGAGCTGCAGGCCGCGGTCGAGACCGGGCTGGCCGGCGAGATCACGATCGAGCGCAGCGACGTGATGCGCGAGCTCGGCCACGCGCTGGCCGAAAACGCCAACCTGCCGCCGGAGCAGACCGCGTCGATCCGCACCACCGTGGCGCGCGCGCTGGCCGACGTCGGCCACGCCGTAGAAACCGTGATCGTGGTTCGCTACACCGGCCAGGAAATCGTCGAGCAGCCGCGCGATCGCTGGTCGCACGAAGGAGTCGCCGCGGCCACCGCGCGCGTCATCGAAAGGGCGCGCGAAGCGGGCTTCGACGTTACCGACGTCGACGGCCTGATGGCGCTCGACGACGCCGCGCTATGGCGCGCGCTGGCCGCCAGCCATCCGCCGCTGCCGGTGCCTTCGGACTGGCCGCTGTTCGTGATCTACACCTCCGGCTCAACCGGCAAGCCCAAGGGCGTCGTGCATACCCACGGCGGCTGGCTTTCGGGCATTGCACACAGCATGCGCACCGTGTTCGGGGCCACGCCCGACGACCGCATCTACGTGATCGCCGATCCCGGCTGGATCACCGGCCAGTCCTACCTGATCGGGGCGCCGCTGGCGCTGGGGATCACGTCGATCGTCCACGAAGGCTCGCCGCTGTTCCCGCATGCCGGCCGTTTCTCGTCGATCATCGAGCGCCACGGCGCCACGATCTTCAAGGCCGGCTCCACGTTTCTGAAGGCGGTCATGACCGACCCGGCCAGCACCGAGGACATGGCCGCGTTCGACCTGTCGGGGCTGAAGGTCGCGACGTTCTGCGCCGAGCCGGTGTCGCCGGCGGTGCAGCAATTCGCGATGGACCGGGTCTGCAGCCGCTACATCAATTCCTACTGGGCCACCGAACACGGCGGCATGGTGTTCTCCTGCCCCTGGGGCGACATCAAGCCGCTGGGCGCCGACGCCAAGACCTGGCCGCTGCCGTGGATCGACGCCGAGGTCCGAATCGCCGAGGAGACCGACACCGACGGCCGGGCCGTGAAGTGGCGGCCGGCCGAGGCCGGGGAGAAAGGCGAACTCGTGATCAAGCGCCCCTACCCGTACCTGGCGCGCACGATCTGGGGCGATGCCGACCGGCTCGGCACCGACGCCTGGCGCGGCGACCTCGATCGCTTCCGCGCCGTGTATTTCGATCGCTGGGACGGCGATCTCGCCTATACCCAGGGTGACTACGCGCGCCGCCACGACGACGACTCGTACACGCTGCACGGGCGCTCCGACGACGTCATCAACGTCTCCGGGCACCGCATCGGCACCGAGGAAATCGAAGGCGCGATCCTGCGTGACAAGGTGCTGCGTCCGGACTCGCCGCTGGGCAACGCCGTGGTCGTCGGCGCGCCCCACGACGAGAAGGGCGAGACGCCGGTCGCGTTCGTGATTCCGGCGCCCGAGCAGAAGATCCACGACGAGGACCTGGGCCGGCTCAAGGGCCTGGTGCGCAGCGAAAAAGGCGTCACCGCGGTGCCGTCGGACTTTCTCGTGGTCTCGGCGTTTCCCGAGACGCGCTCGGGCAAGTACATGCGCCGGACGCTGCGCGCAATCCTGCTCGATGAGCCGCTGGGCGATACCTCAACGCTGCGCAACCCGGAGGTCGTCGACGAAATCCGGCAGACCGTGGCCGAATGGCGCGCCTTCGGGCGGCTTGCCGATGCGCGCGACATCGTCCAGAGCTACCGCTATCTGCGAGTCGAAAACCACCGCGTCGCGCCCGGCAAGAGCGTGGCTCTGCTGACCGTCGACCACCCGCCGGTCAACTCGCTGAACGAGCGCGCGCTCGACGAGCTGCACACCGTGCTCCAGCACATCCAGCACCGCGCCGACACCGTGGCCGTGATCGTCACCGGCGCGCGCAGCGCGTTCGTCGCCGGCGCCGACGTCAAGGAACTGCTGGAAGTCGGCGAAGCCGGCGACCTCGACAGCGCCCGGACCCCGCCGAACGCGGCCCACGCGGCGTTCTCGACGCTCGAGAACCTCGGCAAGCCGGTGATCGCGGCGGTCAACGGCCCGGCGCTGGGCGGCGGCAGCGAATTCGTGCTCGCCTGCGCCTACGTCATCGCCGATGTCCACGCCCGCTTCGGCCAGCCGGAGATCAATCTGAACCTGCTGCCCGGCTACGGCGGCACGCAGCGGCTGCCCCGGCGCCTGTTCGCGCGCCGCGGCGAGGACGGCCTCATCGACGCCGCCCGGATGGTGATCGGCGGCCGCGCCGTCGACGCCGACGAGGCGCTGGCGCTGGGGCTGGCCGATGAAGTCGTCGGTCACGACGCCACCGGCCCGGTCGCCGCGGCGATGCGGCGCGTACGCGACTGGATGGACGGCAACGGCCCGCTGGTCGCAGGCATGGCCGAGCGCGAAAAGCACCTCGAAAAGCGCGAGCACGTGCTGCCGTGGACCGACGAACTGCTTGAGCACCCGCGGCTGGCGCCGACGCTGGCCCAGGCCCGGAAAAGCGGCCGCGTGCAGCCGGTCGAGCGCATTCTCGAAGCGCTGGCGCTAGGCGCCGCGCGGGGCCAGGCCGCCGGCCTGAAGCACGAGGCCGAGCTGTTCGCCGAGGCCGTGTGCGATCCCGAGTGCGGGCCGCCCGGAATCCGCGCTTTCCTCGAGCGCCGCAGCGCGCCGCTACCGCTGAAGTTCGTCGAAGTACCGCCCAACGCCGATGCCGAAACGCGCCGGCGACTGGAGCAGGCCGGTCGGCTGCTACCGCTGGACGCGCCGTTCTATCCCGGCGTGACGCCGATTCCCGAGTACCAGTACGGCATGGGCGTGGCCAAGGACCCGGAAACGGCACTGCCGGCCCACGGCGATCCGAAGGAAGCCGAGAAGCTGCTGGTGTTCGAAACGCCGAAGCCCGGCCCGAACGAGGCGCTGGTTTTCCTGCTCGCCTCGGAGGTCAACTTCAACGACATCTGGGCCATCACCGGCATCCCGGTCTCGCCGTTCGACGCCCGCGACGCCGACCTGCAGGTCACCGGTTCCGGCGGCGTGGCGCTGATCGCGCGGCTCGGCGAGGAGCTGGTGCGCGAGGGCCGGCTGTCGGTCGGCCAGCTGGTGACGATCTATTCCGGCCAGAGCGAGCTGCTGTCGCCGGACCAGGGCCTGGACCCGATGGCGGCGAACTTCCACATCCAGGGCTACGAGATCAACGACGGCTCGCACGCGCAGTTCCTGGTCGTGCAGGGTCCGCAGCTGCAGCCGAAGCTGCCCGGGCTGACGATCGAGGAAGCCGCCGCCAGTGGCCTGACCCAGGGCACGATCCACCGCGCGCTGTTCCGCACGCTCGACATTCAGCCCAACCGGCGCCTGTTCGTCGAGGGCGCAGCCACCGGCACCGGGCTGGAGTGCCTCCGCGCAGCCCGCCGCGCCGGCCTCGACGTCGTCGGCATGGTCTCCAGCGAAGCGCGCGCCGAGCGCGTGCGCGCCTTCGGCGGCGGCAGCGTCAACCGAAAGGACCCGCGCTTCGGTAACCTCTTCACGCCGGTCCCCGACGAACCGGATCGCTGGGACGACTGGGAGCGCGCCGGCGAAGACTATGTCGCCGAGGTGCACAACCAGGCCGGCGGCCCGATCGACTACGTCGTCTCGCACGCCGGCGAGCGCGCGTTTTCGCGCTCGTTCCAGCTGCTCGGCGACGGCGGCGTGCTGACCTTCTTCGGCGCCACTTCCGGCTACCGTTTTTCGTTCATGGGCAAACCCGGCAGCGAGAAGGCCGACGCGATGCTGGGACGCGCCGGCCTGCGCGCCGGCAAATCGCTGTTGGTGATCTACGGCCCGGGCGCCGAGGACGAGATCGTCGACCCGATCGCCATCGAGGCGATCGAGGCCGGCTGCGCGCGCGGGGCGCGTGTCGCGGTGCTCACCGACACGGTGCCGCAGCGCGAGTTCGTGACCTCGCTGGGCTTCGGCGCCAACCTGTCGGGCGTGGTCAGCATCCAGGAAATCCGGCGCCGGCTCGGCGAGGACTTCGACCCGCCCGGTCCGTTCATGCGCCTGCCCGATCCGTTCACCGAATCGGCCGCATTCAAGGAATCGGTGCG
>CAYPZP010000053.1:0-17360 GCA_964415285.1 uncultured Halomonas sp.
CCGGTCGGCCTCGACGAGCGCGTCGATCGCCTCGGCCACACGCCCTTCGGCATAGTGCAGCCAGCCCTGGAGCTGCAGCGTCGGCACGCGGCCGGGCGCGGCGCGCTGCAGGCGCTCGAGCGCGGATCGGGCCTCGTCCAGCGGCGCGGCACCGAGGTCGACGCCGGCTTCGCGGTACTGCAGGTGCGTGCGTCCCAGCGCGGCCAGCAGCTCCGGCGATTCGCCGAAGGCTTCCAGCCCCGAGTCGAGCTGACGAATCGCGTTGTCGATCGCACCGCGGCGCCACTTCAGCGATTCCTGCCGCGCAATCGCCAGGCAGCGCCAGACCGCCGGCGGCGTCTGCGGCTGATGGGCCGTGCGATCGCTGTTCGCCAGTCGGTCGGATACCGCCTGCTTGGTCGCGTGCGCGACCTCGGCCTGCAGTTCGAACAGCGCTTTGGTATCGCCGGTGAGGACTTCGGACCAGATCGGACGGTCGGACTCGATTTCGACCAGGCGCACGCCGATCCGGACCCGGGAGCCGGCCGCCTGGACCGTGCCTTCCACGAGGTGCGTCACGCCGTGCCTGCGGCCGATGCTGCGGGCATCGGCTCGATCCTGCCCCAGCAGGCGCGACGAAGTCCGCGACAGCACGCGCAGCGAGCCGATGCGGGCCAGGTCGCACAGCAGTTCCTCAGCGATGCCGTCGGCGGCGTAGCGCAGCTCCTCGGACGCACCGATGCACTCGAAGGGCAGCACGGCGAGTCCCGGGGAATCGGGCGCCGGGGGTAGCGGTGCGGGGGACTCGGAGCGGCCGGCCAGCCACTGGTCGATTTCGTCTCGGTACGCGAACACCGAGCCCTGGCTGGCGTGCATGTGCCGGTGGACCGGCAGCCCCTCGCCGGCCTCCCAGCGGCGCACGGTGCGAACGCTGCGGTCGAGGTAGGCCGCGATGGCCTTCCAGGAATTCAGCCGTGCTCGTCTTTCCGCCGCTGCCATGTGCGGATTCTAGCCCGAAGTCGGCCGCTCGAACCATGCAGACGCGGTCAGGGTGGGACAAAGCGGGTCATGGCGCACCGTGCCTGTTGAGCGCTCCGGTCTCGTCGGCGCAAGTTGGCGCCGCACTGGAGCAAAACCGCACTTGACCACAACAGGAGAAACTCGATGAAAACGTCCATTCTGCTCGTAACCGCCATGCTGCTGCCGGCCGGCCTCGTGTTCGGAGAAGAACCGCAGTCACTGCACGATGGGATGGATCCGCCGCGCGGCTATGTCTGGAAGGCGGTCAGCGGCACCGGGGTACACCGATTCTCGACCGCGATGATCCACTCGCAGGAATACACCGAGACCGGGATGATCCAGCGCAGCACCGACATCGTGGAACTGGAAGGCGACCTCGAAGGGCGCGTGCTGTATCACCCGGTGTCGGTATTCGATTTCGTGGAAGGCACGCTCGTCAACACCGGCCACCAGGTGTTCTCCGGCACCGTGCTGGGCTCTGACCCGGTGCTGATTCACGACGAGGAATTCCGTTTCGAAGTGAACCTGGCGACCGGGCGCACCGTGGGTGAGATCTACCTCGAACACCGGATCGCAGGACCGCGGATTCGCTGCCGGCTTCAGGTCGACGCCAACGGGACGATGACGCCGGAGGGCGACGCGGTGATCGACTACGAAGGCCTCTGCCGGGTCCGCGACAGCCGTCCGAACGGCAGACCCTGAGCGCCAGGCGTTGCCGGGTCAGCCCGTTGAACGCCCCCGAAAGCAGATCGCCCGGCAGCATGGCCGGGCGATTTTTTTCGCGAACCTGTGGCGGGGGAGCCTACAGGTACAGCGTATCGGTGTCGCGATCAACGCGGACCGGCTGCGCCTTGCCGCCGTAGGGACAGCCCGCCGACTGCGCGGCCTGGCCGTCGCGGTGAATCACATCGAGAATTTCGGCGCGCAGCGCGATCCGCAGCTCCCGCGCCTGCTGCATGGTCTCGCTGGCGTGGCCGTTCTCGCTGACGCTCCAATCGAGGTTGGCGATGGCCGCCCGGTAGGCTCGGTGAAGGTTCTGGATCTGGTCGCGCTGCTGCTCGGTGATCGGTACGACGCCGCTGGTGTCTTTGGACCAGCCCGGCATCGCTGCAATCGGGGCTGCGGCGAAGGCGAGGGCGCTCAGGAGCGCGACGGCCATCAGGACGGTGACGACTCGGGCTTTACGCATGGCGGGTCTCCGGTTGAAGTGACCCCGAATCTATGGCCCGGGCGTGAGCGCGGCGTCGTCGCCCGCCGGGTGCTCGATCCGGACGGCCCCGGAAATCGGTAGAATCCGCGCCAGGCGCCAACCCCTCTCGAGATCGATGCACGCCCATCCCGCCCAACCGATCCGCTACGTCGAACCCGTGTTCCGGCCGCCCAGCGAAGCCCAATCGCTGATCCTGCCGGTGACCGACGGCTGCTCGTGGAACCAGTGCACGTTTTGCGAGATGTACACCGCGCCGCAGAAGAAATTCCGCGCACGAGCCGAGGCCGAGGTTCTGGAGATGATTCGTCGATCGGGCGAAACCTTCGGCGATGGCGTGCGCCGGGTGTTTCTGGCCGACGGCGACGCGCTGGTCCTGCCGACACACCGATTGATGCGCATCCTCGAAGCGATCGCCGAGCACATGCCGACGGCCGAACGGGTGTCGAGCTATTGCCTGGCTCGAAATCTCAAGCGAAAGTCCGTCGATGAACTGAGCGAGCTCCGCGCTGCGGGTCTGCAGATGGCCTATCTCGGCGCCGAGTCCGGCGACGATACGGTGCTGGCGCGGGTCAACAAGGGCGAGACCTTCGAGTCGACACGCGCGGCGCTGGACAAGCTCGGGGAAGCCGGAATCCGGCGTTCGGTGATGATCTTGAACGGACTCGGCGGCGCGCGCTTCAGCGCCCAGCACGCCGAGAATTCGGCGCGACTGGCCAACGCGACCCATCCGGAATACCTGGCCACGCTGGTGGTCAGCTTTCCGCAGGGCGAGACCCGGTTCCGCGAGAGTTTTCCCGAGTTCGAGCCGCTGGACCAGCCCGGCCTGTTCCGCGAAATGCGCCTGTTCGTCCAGTCGCTGGAACTCGACAACACGGTATTCCGCTCCGACCATGCATCGAACTGGCTGGTACTCAAGGGGACGCTGAACCGCGACCGGGAACGCCTGCTGGCCCAGCTCGACGAGGCGATCGACCGGCCCGAGCGCGCGCCGCTGCGACCGGAGTGGTTGCGCGGACTGTAGCGATTGCGCGCGGCTCCGGCCGCCCCGGAAAAATCGTGTTGCGCGTGTAAAAATCCGCTCCGGGCTGCATCCAAGCTCCCCGAACCCCTTGAATCGGGAGCGATCCTTGAACGCCGAGCTCGACAAGGCGCTGGCGGACAATCGCGCCAGCCTTGTACGCATCGCCAGGCAGTATGCCGGCGCGAACGACTGGCAGGACCTGCTGCAGGAAATCTCCGTGGCGCTCTGGAAGGGCCTGCCGTCGTTCGACGGCCGCGCGCGGCTTTCGACCTGGGTCTACCGCGTGGCGATCAATACCGCGCTGCAGTTCGTGCGACGGCGCAGCCTGCCGACCACCGGATTCGATGTCGAGCCGATCGGTGCGCTGGATGCCGGCGACCCGACGGCGTTGCTGGAGTCGTTTCTCCAGAATCTCGACCCGGTCAACCGGGCCGTGCTGCTGCTGGATCTGGAAGGTCTGCACCGCGACGAGATCGGCGAGGTGCTGGGACTCTCGGGCGGCGCCGTGGCAACGCGCATCACGCGCCTGAGGGACCGCTTCACGGCCGACTACGTGGAGGAACAGTGATGGAGTGGAACGAGCTTCAAGCCCAGTGGCAGAGCCGAGACGCAGACGCTCGGAGCCTGACGAGACCGCAGGCTTCTGCGCGGCTGTGGCGCCGGATTCGCAGCCGCGACCTGATCGAAACGGCCGCGGCCGTGCTGCTGGCGCCGTGTTTCGGTATCGCCGCCTACGCGCTGTTTGCTGCCGGGTTCCGGGTATCGGCGGCGTTTTCGCTGTTTCTCGTCGCCGCAATCGTCTACGTGCCCCTGCGCCTGAGGCGCGCTCGACGAATGATTCCGGAACCGGATCCGAACCGTCCGGTGCGCGAGTTCCTGGCCGCCGAGCGCGCCGCACTGCTGGGGCAGGCCGAGATGCTGCGCAGCGTCGCCCGCTGGTACTGCGGACCGATCGGCATCGGCGTGATCGGCTTCTTCGCCGGCATCGCCGGAGCCACGATGCTCTCGCTGGGTTACGGTCTGCTGGTCGTGGCGCTGTGCGCGGGCATCGAGTACGCGAACCGCCACGCGGCGGAACGAGGTATCCGGCCGGCCATCGACCGGATCGACGATCAGATTCGGCAACTGGAGGATGAGGACCATGCTTGACGAAAACCGTTCGATCAAGACGATTTCCGCCTGCCTGCTGCTGGCCGCGACGCTGGCAACCGTCGTTCCGGCTGACGCCCGGGGCTCGACATTCGATCCCGAGGCCTGGATCGAAGATCAGGTCGACGGCGACCGAACGCTCTCGATCGCCGCCGCCCGGCTGTCGGATGGCGAAATCGAACCGTTCAGCGCCGGCCCGGTCCACCCGGAGCGCGATGAACGCGTCGGCGCCGGAACCCGGTTCCAGGTCGGGTCGCTGACCAAGGCTTTCACGCACATGCTGCTGGCCGAGATGTCGGCTGCCGGAGAGATCGGCTACGACAGCCGCGTCGCCGACGTGCTCGGCGAGCGGGTGTCGTTTGCCAATCCGGCCGTCGGCGAGATCACGATGCTGGAGCTGGCCACGCATACCAGCGGCTTGCCGCGCCTGCCCGGCAATCTATCGATCGACAATCCGACGAATCCCTACGCCGGCTACGGCGAAGAAGCGTTGCTGGAAGCAATCGGCCAGGCCAGGGCCGGCCAGCCGTTGGGCGATCATTACGCCTATTCCAATTTCGGCGCCGGGCTGCTCGGCTACCTGCTGGGCATCGTCGATGGCGAGGGCTATCAGCGGGCGCTGCACCGACGAGTCCTCGAGCCGCTGGGGCTGAACCGCACCGGGTTCGATCCGTCCGAGCGGCGCGCCGCCGGCTTTTCCAGCGGTAGGGTCGTGACCGATTGGACCTTCGATTCGCTGGCCGGCGCCGGTGCGCTGTGGAGCAGCACCGAAGAACTCATGACGATGGCGCGCGTGCTGCTGGGTCAACGCGACAACCCGCTTGCCTATCCCCTGGATGCCGATCGCGAGGTGATCGAGGCGAACGCCGAACGATTCGGGCTGACGCGCGTGTGGCACGTGGCCGAATCGACCGAAGGCCCGGTGTTCTGGCACAACGGCGGCACCGGCGGATTCGGCAGCTTCTTCGGCTTCCGGCCGGCTACCGGAGAGGCGGTGGTCCTGCTGGTATCCGGGCGCGCCGACGCCACCGGTGCCGGCATGCGCTGGCTCGACGCCGGACCGGCCGATACGGCGCCCGCGACCATCGACCCGGCCATCGAGGGTCAGTATCGGTTCGAGGACGGCGGCGGCATCGGCGTCTACGAACGAGACGGCCGCATCGTGGCCCAGCGGGCGGGGCAGACCCCGCAGGCGCTGACTCCGGTCGGCGAGGACTGGTATGCACAGGACGTGTTCGACGTCAGCGTGCGCTTCCTGCGCGAAGGCGGAGAAGTCGTGGCGCTGGAGCTCGTCGAGCAGGGCCGGGGTCGGCGCGCGGAGCGGGTCGCCGGAACCGCAGAGGCGGCGTTGCGCCGTGAGGTCTCGATCGAACCCGAAGCGCTCGTCGAGTACGCGGGTGAATATGCGCTCGCCCCCGGCGCACGGTTCACGATCCGGATTCGGGGAGATAGGCTGCAGGCCCGGCTCACCGGTCAGCCTTGGCTGCCCGTTTTCTTCAAGGGCGAAGACGTGTTCTTCTACAAGGCGGTCGACGCCGAACTGCACTTCGAGCGCAACGGCGCCGGACGGATCGACGCGCTGGTGTTGCACCAGGGCGGCCTGCGGCAGCGCGCCGAGCGCGTCGACTGAGGGTCCATCACCTCGCTCGGAGGTCGGCGCTATGGCACGATGCACGAAAGGCGGATTCAGATAGCGAAAAGGCGTGAACGATCTCGAACAGCTGGCGCACGACATCCTCGCGAAGCAGCCCTTCAGCACGCTGCTGGGTGCCGAACTGGTCGCTTTCGAGCCGGGCAGGGCGGTGCTGGGACTTGCCGTTCGCGACGAGCTGCTGCAGCAACACGGCTTCGTCCACGGCGGCGTGCTCGGTTTCCTGGCCGACAACGCGTTGACTTTTGCCGGCGGGTCGGTGCTCGGCGATTCGCTGACCTCCGAGTACAAGATCAACTACCTGCGACCGGCGAAGGGTTCGCGCCTGGAGAGTCGTGCGAGCGTGGTTTCGTCGGGCCGCAGTCAGGCCGTGTGTCGCTGCGACGTTGTCGCGGTCGATTCGAGCGGCGAGCGCGTCGTCGCAGTGGCCCAGGGCACGATCCGACGCATCGAAACCCTGCGCGACGCCGATGGAACGGATCCGCGATCACCGCCCACTTCCTGACAGGACCCCACCATGGACGAAATCGGATTGATGATCGACCTGCACCTGGCGGGTGAACGGCAGGGACCGGGAAGCGCCGCCGCGACGCGTCGCGCGATCGAACTGGCCGGGCTGGACGCCGCGAAGCCGCTCGCGATCGCCGACCTCGGCTGCGGCACCGGGGCCTCCGCGCTGCAGCTGGCCGAAGAACTCGATGCACACGTGACCGCGGTCGATTTCTCCAGCGATTTCATCGCCGCGCTGGAGACGGCGGCCGGGCAAGCCGGGCTGTCGGAGTCGATCGACGCGCGGGTGGCATCGATCGACGACCTGCCGTTCGCCGAAGCCGCCTTCGACGCGATCTGGTCGGAGGGCGCGATCTACAACATCGGCTTCGAGCAGGGCGTTCGCGACTGGCGGCGCTACCTCAAGCCCGGCGGGGTGCTGGCCGTCTCGGAGATCACCTGGCTGACCGCCGAGCGTCCGGCCGAGCTCGAGGTTTTCTGGCGCGAAGCGTATCCCGAGATCGCCACGGCATCGCAGAAGTTCGAGGTTCTGGAGCGACACGGGTATTCGCCCATCGGCTATTTCGTGCTGCCGACCGAATGCTGGATCGAGCACTACTACGAGCCGCTGGCGGCACGGTACGACGCGTTTCTGGCGCGTCACGGGCATGCCGAAGCGGCCCGGGCGCTGGTCGATGCCGACCGCCGCGAAGCCGATCTCTATCGGCGCTACAGTTCGTTCTACAGCTACGGGTTCTACATCGCACGGCGATCGGACTGAATCGCCGCCGGACGCCCGCGCCGGCGTCGCAGCGCAACGAACGGAAAGATCCGAGGCAACGACATGAGCACTTTCTTTGCCCGCCGCGTCCCGCCGGTCGCCGTATGGCTGGTACTGGCGCTGCTGATGGCCGCGTGCCGCTACGCATTCAGCGATGCCGTGCTGCCGATCGGGGCGGGCATGATCGTCGTGCTGTCGATCGCTCCGGCCGTCATCGGCGTGCTGATCGCGGTCGCCGGCGTGGTCGCGTTTCGCCGTGCCGACACGACCGTCGACCCGCGCGTTCCGGACCGGAGCTCGGCGCTGGTGACCAGCGGAATCTACCGGTACACGCGCAACCCGATGTATCTCGGCCTGGCGCTGGCGCTGGCCGGCTGGGCGGCCTGGCTGGCGCATCCGGCGGCGCTGATCGGGCCGCCGGCCTTCGTGCTCTGGATCCATCGAATGCAGATCCCGTTCGAGGAACGCGCGATGCGCGCGCGCTTCGGCGAGGCGTTCGACCGCTACCGCCGAACAACGCGGCGCTGGATCTGATCCGGCATCGCGGCCCGCGCGCTCTGGCGCTTGAACCGGGCGAGGTACCTCAGCCACAATGAGCGCCGGCGCATCGCCTCTGGCGTTCGAGGAACCCGCAAACCATGTCCGACGACTGGCTCGGTCATCAGGAAGACGATCATCGAAGCGGGCTGGTCTACCGACGGGAGCGGCGTCGCGCCGGCTTCCGGCTGCTGAGGCGGCTTCTTACCATGCGGTACTGGCCTCGGCGCTGACCGTACTGATACTGGCGTTTCCTTCGGTGATCGATATCCTGCCGGTTGGCGGTGTCGAGCAACTCGCCGAAGGCGGCGAAGTTCGCTTCAGCACCGTCGAACCAACTGGAGATTCGGCCGACGGCGAGATCGTCAACACGGTCCTGAACGCCACCGTCGAACTGGACAGCCTCGTCTACGCGCGGCGTCTGGCGATCACCCTGATCGGGATCTGGCTGCTGGTGCTGCCGGTCTCGTGGGTTCAGAAAAGCATCAATCGCACGCATGCGGCCGATGACTCGATGGACGAGACCACGCTCATCCTTCCCGGCATCGTTGCCGCGATCGTGCTGGTCGTCCAGCACAGCCTGGCGCTCGCATTCAGCCTGGCGGGAATCGTTGCCGGGGTCCAGTTCCGCCGCGCGCTGCAGGACACCTTCGACGCCTTGTTCATTCTGGTCGCGATCGGCACCGGCATCGCCGCCGGGTCAATGCGCTGGAGATCGCGGCTGTCCTGACCGTGTTCTTCTGCTACGCAACACTGTACGTATGCTGCTTCGGCGACGGTCTGCAAGCGGAGTTCACCGCGCAGCGCAAGGCCGACAAGAAGCGCCGGAAGCATCTGGCCGAGCCGTCGGCCGGCGAGGTCGTGGAAAGCGAGCCGGAACAAGGGGACCAGGAGAAGGCGCCTTGACGATGCGATCTGCGTTGCTGTCGATCGCCGTGCTGTGCGCGCCGTTCGGTAGCGTGGGTGCCGAGGAACCCGACGATCCGGTGCCGCTGTTTTCGGAGACCGGCACGCTCGACATCGAAATCAGCGCGCCGTGGCGCCGGCTGAAGCGCGAGCGCGAAGAAGACGGGCCGTATCAGGCGCTGGTCGGATATGCCGATCGCGACGGCCGGCACCACACGGTCGCGGCGACCGTCGAGCGGCGGGGTCTGACCCGCCAGCGGATCTGCCGGATGCCGCCGATTCAACTGCGATTCGAAAAGGACGATGTCGAGGGCACGTTATTCGAAGGCAACAAGTCCATCAAGGTGGTCACGCATTGCCGCAAGGGCAATCGCTGGACTCGCTACTACCAGCGCGAAATGCTGGCCTATCGAATCTACAACCGTGTCACCGACCTGAGCTTCCGGGTTCGCGCGATGACGGTGAACTACCGCGACGATGAGCGCGACCGGGTCGACGGACCGCGCTTTGCGTTCATGATCGAGGACGACAAGCTCGCCGGCGACCGCCACGGCCTGGACAAGCTCGAACAGCGCTCGATCTCGCCCCGCCAACTACCGTCGCTCGAGACGAGTCGGTTCGCGCTGTTCCATTACCTGATCGGCAACGCCGACTGGTCCGCGCTCAGCGGGCCGGGCGACGAATGCTGCCATAACGCCAAGCTGATCGGCGAGGATTCGCTGGACCCGGTCGATGCCGTCCCCTACGACTTCGACGCCTCGGGCCTGGTCGACGCGCACTACGCGGTGCCTACGCAGGAGCTGGGCGTCCGGGACATCACGGTGCGGGTATTCCGCGGTTTCTGCGTGCACAACGACGGCCTCGACGCCGCACGGCGCGAGTTCATTGCGATGGAAGACGAAATCGAAGCGATCGTCGAGCGCCAGACCCTGATGTCCGAACGCGACCGACGTCGCGTCCGGCAGTACTTCGGTCAGTTCTTCAACATCCTGCGCGGCGACAAGCGCTTCGGGCGCGAGGTCATCGACGGGTGCCGCAAGTAGGAACACGCACGGCGTCGGATTCATCGTCTCGGTTCGCCGAGCGGCCGGCGCCGTCGCTGCCCGTCGACGCTCGCGCACTGGCCTCGAGCTCGGCCGCGCGCTGCCGCAACGCGTCGTTGCCGGGGTGGAGCGCGATCACCGCTTCGACGTAGCCGGCAAGACCGTCGTCGTCGTCCGGCAACCGGACGCGGCCGCTGCGGTAGCCGGCGAATGCGCTGTCGCCCATGATTTCCAGGTAGCCGATGTTTCCCCCGTAGACGGCGCTGATTCCGGTATCGATCTGGACTACCCGGGCGTCGTAGCGCGGCCAGATCAGGCCGCCCGTCGGGGTATGGCCGACCGCGATGCGCATCGCGCCGTGGCGTTCCAGCAGCGCATCGACGGCCTCCTCGGTGGCCACGGGCGCCACACCCGACAGACCGCGATACCACAGCGGACCGAACGGATCGACGACCAATCGGCGGCGTTCGGGATCGGTCGCGCGCAGCTCTTCTTGCGCGCGCTCGGTCAGCGACTGCAGCGAGTCCCGACAGTAGAACCCGCTGAGCCCGCCGTGAACGAACAGGGTGTCGTTGAGCTGGACCGCGACCTGCGCGTCCATGACCCATTCGAATATCCGGCCGTCGTCGCTCCAGGCCGGGCTCCACGCGAATCGATGCTCCAACCAGCCCTCGGGATGCTCCGCGTACCACTGCCGCCGAAAATCGTCGGGCAGGGCGGCGAAGCGCTCCGGATCCTGCTGTTCGAGGTTGGCCATCATCCTGCGGAAGTATCGGTCGCGCAGGCGATCCGATCGGCGCGTCGCGAAGGCTTCGAACTCCCCGTCGACGACGTAGCGCAGATCGCCGTACACGTTCATCGCTTCGTGATTGCCGATCAGGTTGTGCACGCGCCCGCCGCGCCGCTCCGCCTGTCGGGAAAGCTCGATCATGTGCTCGATGATCCGCCGGGAATCGGCCCGCGATCGGGGATGTCGCCGGTTTGCACCAGGTGCGTGGTGCCGCCGATCCACCGACCGCGCTCGTTGACCAGGCCGGCGGCGCGCAGCGTTTCCAGATAGTGCTCCCAATCGCCGTGAAGGTCGCCGATCGCGACGATCCGCTCGACATCCGTCCAGTGGAAGCGCTGCTCGGCAATCGCCGGTGCGGCTAGCCAGGCTGCGGTCAGCAACAGCGCGCAGACGGTCCGAGTCAGCGATCCTTTTCGGCCGAACCGGGTCAATTCTCCTAACAGGTCGGGGAGGCTCACGCTGCAAGCCGCTCGGCGTGGTGGCGCAGGTGGTCTTCGAGAAACGACTGGATGAAGAAGTAACCGTGGTCGTAGCCCGGGTGCCGGCGCAGTTCCATCGCCTGGCCGGCACGCTCGCAGGCCTCGACGAAACGCTCGGGACGGAGTTGCTCGTCGAGAAACGCGTCGTCCAGGCCCTGGTCGACCAGGATGCGCGCCGGATGCCGGTGCCGCGCGACCAGTTCACAGGCGTCGTAATCGCGCCATCGATCCCGGTCGTCGCCGAGGTAGCCGGCGAAGGCTTTCTCGCCCCAGGGCACCTGCATCGGCGCGACGATGGGCGCGAAGGCAGAGACCGAGCGGAACCGGTCCGGATTCCTCAGGCCGCAGACCAGCGCGCCGTGCCCGCCCATCGAATGCCCGAACACGCCCGAGCGACCGGCGTCGACCGGAAAATGCTCGGCGATCACGTCGGGGAGCTCGTCGGTCACGTAGCGATACATGTTGAAACGCTCGTTCCACGGCGCCTCGGTCGCATCGACGTAGAAGCCCGCGCCTTCGCCGAAGTCCCAGTCGTCGGTCGCGCCGGCGATGCCGGTCTCGCGCGGGCTGGTGTCGGGCGCGACGAGCACGATGCCGAGTTCGGCGGCCACGCGCTGGGCCCCGGCCTTGATCGCGAAGACCTCCTCGTTGCAGGTCAGCCCCGAGAGGTAGTACAGCACCGGGAGCCGGTCGGTCGCGACGTGGGGCGGGACGAACACCGAGAATGCCATGGGTCCGGCGCAGGCTTCGGATTCGTGCGTGTAGAAGCCCTGGCGGCCGCCGTGGCAGTGGTGCAGGGCGCGTGTTTCGATCAGCATCGTGGGCTCGCAGTCCGGTGGGTTCGTTGTTCGTGATTGGACATCGGTGGTTCGTTGCCGGTTTCAGTAGACCACGACCGAGCGGATCGACTCGCCCTGGTGCATCAGGTCGAAGCCGTGGTTGATCTCATCGAGCGCGAGCGTGTGCGTGATCATCGAATCGATTTCGATGCGTCCCTGCATGTACCAGTCGACGATCTTCGGCACGTCGGTTCGCCCGCGCGCGCCGCCGAAGGCGCTGCCGCGCCAGTTCCGGCCGGTCACGAGCTGGAACGGCCGGGTCGAGATCTCCTCGCCGGCACCGGCCACGCCGATGATCACGGAAGTGCCCCAGCCCTTGTGGCAGCACTCCAGCGCGGCGCGCATGACCTCGACGTTGCCGATGCACTCGAAGCTGTAGTCGGCGCCGCCCCGGGTCAGGTGGACGAGGTAGGGCACCAGGTCGCCCTCGACCTCGTTCGGGTCGACGAAGTCGGTCATGCCGAATTTCTCGGCCATTGCGCGCCTGGCGGGGTTGATGTCGACGCCCACGATCTGCGCCGCGCCGGCCAGTCGCGCACCCTGGATCACGTTCAGGCCGATGCCGCCGAGGCCGAAGACGACCACGCGCGCGCCCGGTTCGACTCCGGCAGTCCAGATCACCGCGCCGATGCCGGTGGTCACGCCGCAGCCGATGTAGCAGACCTTGTCGAAGGCGGCTTCCGGATGGATCTTCGCCAGGGCGATCTCGGGCAGTACCGTGTGGTTGGCGAACGTCGAGGTGCCCATGTAGTGGTGCAGCGGCTCGCCGTTGAGCGAGAACCGGCTGGAACCGTCCGGCATCAGGCCCCGGCCCTGGGTCTCGCGGATCGCCTGGCACAGGTTGGTCTTGGGGTTGAGGCAGTAGTCGCATTCGCGGCATTCCGGCGTGTAGAGCGGAATGACGTGGTCGCCCGGACGAACCGAGGTCACGCCTTCGCCCACCTCGAGAACGACGCCGGCGCCCTCGTGGCCGAGAATGGTCGGAAACAGCCCCTCGGGATCTCGGCCCGAGAGCGTGAATGCATCGGTATGGCACAGGCCCGTGGCCTTGACCTCGACCAGCACCTCGCCGGCGCGCGCTCCCTCCAGGTCGACGGTCTCGACGCTCAGTGGCTGACCGGGTTCGAATGCTACGGCGGCACGCGTCTGCATGGCTGGTGGTCTCTTCGCGGGTCCAGCCGGCATGATAGCCAACGCGGCGTCGACTGCGCCAGCGCCTGTCGGCGATGCGCCCGGTGGCAGAATGGAATCCTGACCGCCATCGACGGGCCGTAAACCCATCGGCCTCCGGAGTTTCGACCATGCCCGCAAAACGACTGCCGTTGCCCAAGCGTTTCAATGTCGCGCTGACCGAGCAGGCCTACGCCAACCTGCGCGCGCTGAACGAGCGCTACGGTTTCGGCAACAACTACCTGCTGACGATCCTGCTCGAGAATCTCGACGCCGTGACCGATCCTGCGGCGCTGGAGCGCGCTTTTGCCGAGTTCGCCGACGAATACGGCCGTCCCGGGGCCGGCGGCATGA
This sequence comes from uncultured Halomonas sp., assembly GCA_964415285.1. GTDB lineage: Bacteria > Pseudomonadota > Gammaproteobacteria > Xanthomonadales > Wenzhouxiangellaceae. The sequence goes on from CAYPZP010000053.1 coordinate 13,419, forward strand.
AGAAGTCCTGACTCCGCTCCGTTATCGAACTGTCGTCCAGCCGATGTCCGGTGCGCAATCGCTGGCAGCGCTGAGCGACGCCGCGCGGGCCTGCCGCGAGTGCCAGGCTCGGCTGCCGCTGGGCCCGAGACCGATCTTCCAGGTCCACCGCTGCGCCAGGGTGCTCGTCGCCAGCCAGGCGCCCGGACGCATCGCCCACGAAAGCGGCGTGCCGTTTCTGGATGCCAGCGGACGCCGACTACGCGAGTGGATCGGTCTTGACGAGCGCGAGTTCTATGACCCGCGAAACATCGCGATCCTGCCGATGGGCCTGTGCTATCCCGGCCGCGGTAGCGGCGGCGACCTGCCGCCCCGACCGGAATGCGCGCCGTTGTGGCGTGAGGCATTCATGGCTTCGATGCGCGAGATCCGTCTGACGCTGGTGATCGGTACCCACGCCCAGCGCTGGCATCTGGAGCGCGAAGCCGGCGCCACGATCGCCGAGCGTTCCCGGAAATGGCTGGACGGGGGCGGGGATCGCGTGCCGTTACCGCACCCGAGTCCGCGCAACAACGTCTGGCTCGCTCGCCACCCGTGGTTCGAAAGCGAATTCGTGCCGAAACTGCGCGAGGTCGTCCACCGCGCATTGGCACGCTGAGCCGGCTCAACGCCCGGCCGGCGTTTGCTTGCGCATCCAGATGCTGCCGCCGGGGTTCTTCGTGCACAGCGGCATGTGCTGATCGAAGAACTCGCGGTGGAACCGGTGCATGTAGGTGTTCATCAACAGCACACGGAAGTGCGGGTTGAACGACAGGAACGCGCGCAGCATGTAGGTCTCGTTCCAGGCCCGGCCTTCGAAGATCCATTCCTTCGGATACTCGAACGGATAGCCGATGTCGTGGAAGTGGATATGAACACCTTCGTTCAGGCGCGGCAGGACTTCGAAAAAGATGTGATTGACATCGCTGCCGATCTTGCTGACGTGGGTGCTGTCGACGAACAGGATGTCGTTGACGCCGAGCGCCTCGAAGGTCTCCGGTGCCACCTCCTGCACCGGGCGATCGATGATCCTGACGCGCTCGGCGTCGCCGGGCTTCATCAGGCCGTGCAGCAACTCGGGATACGGCTCGATGAAGGTCGTTTCGATCTGCCCGTCGAAGAACAGGTCGTTGGTGTCCAGCGTCATGCACGAGGAGTAACCCGAGCCGATCTCGACGATTCGGCGCGGCTCGAGGTGTCGAATCATGCAGTGGAGCATGATCGCGTCGGAATAGGAGTAGGCCGGGTTTTCGTAGTGGTAACGCAGGCCTTCGCTCGGTTCGGGCGAGAAGGGCAGCTCGGTATAGAAGGTCGCGAAACGCTCGAGCAACTCGCGCTGGTCCTCGATGCGCAGGTCCACGCCCGGGATCGACTCCGCCACGGCACCGAAGATCTGCTCTTCGCGCGCCGCGATCTCGTCCAGGTCGGGAATCGGCGAATAGAAGTGGCCGGGCGGCGCAAATCCCTGCTTCTTCTGCAGCCGGATGAAATCCGCATGCAGCGTCTCGGCCTGAGCAGATACCTGCTCCAGCGCCTCGCCAAGCTCGATACCGCGCTGCTCGGCTTGTACGCGTTCGCCGTCGATTCGCGTCAGGTGCTGCTTGAGTTCATCGCGTTCGGCGCTGATCACTTTCAGTGCCTGGGCCTGCTCGTTCCCGCGCTGCTCGGATTCCGAGCGCTCGTGCTCGAGCCGCGTCAGTTGTGCCTCCAGCTCGTTGCGCTCGGCCCGGCTCGAGGCCAGCGCGCGCTGCTGTTCCTCGATCTCGCCGCGCAGGCGCTCGCATTCGGCGCAAAGCGCCTGGCGTGCCTCCTGGATCCGGCGGACGCCCGGCAGCCGGGACAGGAATCTTTCGAGTTGCTGAGCCATGCAGACGCTCCGGAACGACCGGACCGGGTGCGCCTTGGTGCGCGGGGTCCGTGTCGCGGGTTACGAAAACTGCGCTAAAGGTACCGCAGTTTTCGCAAGCCGGGGGGCGGCGAGCGACTCGGAAACGATCGCGCCGCCGTTCCAGTCGCAAACGGCGCGTCGGCTCACTCGGCTTCGAATCCGTCGATCAGGATGATGTCGTCGGTATCGACGTTGATCACGTCCACCAGGGCGCCGGGCAATTCGTCGAAGTCCGGGTCCGCGCTGGAGCTGTTCGAGACCTGGATCTGGTAGGCCACATCCGGGTCGACGACGCCGTCGGGTTGACCGGTCACGGTCACGAGCTGCGGCTGCAGTGCATCGGCCGGCGTGAAGGTCAGCGAATCCGGGGAAGGCAGGCCTTCACCGGGATCGCTGCTGGTCAATCCAACGGTGACGTTCTGCGACGGAATGGCGCTGAGCACGACGCTGAACGTATCGGTACGGCCGTCCTCGTCGGTGACGAGCCCGCCGGTCGGGGTGGCGATCAGGGCCGGCATCGTGGTGTCGTTGACCGTCACGCTGACGTCACCGGCGGTCAGGCCGTCGAATCCGGAATCGGCGCTGGCGGCCGGCTCGAACTCGACGATGCAGGGCTGCGGGCCGTCGAGCACCGGATCGGGCACGCCGTCGACGAACACGGCGCCCGAGAGCAGGGCCGGCGTCAGCGTGATCGATTCCAGCGGCAGGCTGCACTCGCCGCCCGAGGCCTGGAAGTCGATGGTCACGTCGTCGCTCGGGATCGCGTCCAGCGAGACGGTGAAACTGGCGGTAGCGCCCTCGTCGACGTCGAGCGCCTGCGGGCTGACGCTGATCCCGGGAACGTCGTTGTCGCCGACGGTGACCGAAACGTCGGCCGCGTTCAGGCCGTTGTAGGCCAGGTCGATGGAAATCGCGTTGCCGGTCTCGACCGTGCACGGCTGATCGCCGTCGATGGCCAGGTCGTCGACCGCCGTGACCGTGACCTGGCTGCTTGGCGACGCGGCGTCCAGGATCACCGTGGCCGGGAATGCGTCGCACTCGTCGCCGATCACGGAAATCGGAATCTGGACCGCTTCGACGAGCGGCGTCTGCGCCGTGACCTCGAAGCTGTCGCTGCCGTTCGGCTCGGAGATCGACAGGCCGAGCGGAGCGACCAGCAGGCCGGCGACGTCGTTGTCGGAAATCTGGAAGGTCACGTCCGGCAGCACACGGCCATCGTAGGCGGCGTCCATGCTGACTGCCGCCGAGGTTTCGATCACGCAGGGCCGTGTGCCGTCGACCACCACGTCGTCGACAACCGTCACATCGGCTTCGACGAAGCGCGTCGCCGCGTCGAGCACCAGGTCGGTGGGGCTGACGTCGCACTCATCGGGGTTCAGCGAAGTCAGCGTGATCGCGACCGGTGCGGCCGGTTCGGTGTCGAGCCTTACCAGGAGCGTGGTGACGCCGGAGGGCTCGGCCAGGCCGAGCGATTCGGGCAGCACCGTCACGCCGGGCCCGGCAAAGGTCCAGCTGTGGACGCCGCCGCCGCTCACGCCGATGCGAACCGTATCGCTGGCGGTGGCGGCGACATGGATGCTGTTGATATCGCGGCTGGTCCCGATCCCGGTCACGCCGTCATCGAGCCGAGCCCAGTTCACACCAGCGTTCTCCGAAATGTAGATTCCGGTGTTGTTGGAGATGAAAACGGTGCCCGGCGAGGTGGGCGAAGTCTCGAGCCCGATCGCAGTCTGGATGGGCGGCGGCAGGTCGCCGTTCTGCAACGACCAACTTGCGCCGCCGTCGGCGCTGCGGTAGACGCCGGCAATGCCGCCCAGCCAGGCGTAGTTCGCTCCGCCGCTGGAGATGCGGTCGAAGGCCAGTCGGAACACGTTTCCGGTCAAACCCGACTCCGAAAGCGACCAGCTCTGGGCACCGTCGACGCTTCGCCAGACCTCGATGCTTCCGGCGACGGCCATCAGGGCGATCAATCGCTGCCGCGTCGGATCCAGCGGATCGATTTCGATCGATTGTCCGCGCCGGTTCGAAGAAATCCC
>CAYPZP010000054.1:0-17334 GCA_964415285.1 uncultured Halomonas sp.
ACGAGATTCTCCGGAGTGACTGGAGTTCAGACGTGTGCTCTTCCGATCTGCGCCAGAATCTGAACCAGCGCGAAGTCGGTGATCTCACCGGCCAGCTGGCGACGCTGCTCGGCGCCGGGCTGCCGCTGGACCGTTCGCTGGGCATTCTGGTGGAGCTGGCCGAAAACGAGCGCGTCGAACGCACCTTGTCCAAGGTCCGCGACCGGGTGCGCGAGGGGATCGCGCTTTCCGACGCGCTGGAAGAACGCCACGGCACGTTCTCGCGCTTCTACATCAATATGGTGCGCGCCGGCGAAATGGGCGGCGCGCTGGACCAGACACTGACGCGCATGTCGGAATACCTGGAGCGCTCCAAGGCACTCAAGGACGGCGTGGTTTCGGCGCTGATCTATCCGGCGCTGCTGGTGATCCTCGCGATCGCGTCGCTGATGCTGCTGATGATCTACGTCATTCCGCAATTCACGCCGATGTTCGAGGACTTCGGCGGCGAGTTGCCGCTGCTGACGCGAATCGTCATTGCCACGGGAGATCTGCTCAAGAACTTCTGGTGGGCGATTCTGATCGGGATCGCCGCCGCGGCGCTGTGGTTTCGCGGGCAGATGCGCAAGCCGGCCACGCGGCTGCGCTGGGACCGGCGTTTCCTCAGCCTGAAATGGATCGGCGATGCGATCGCCAAGATCGAGATGGCGCGCCTGGCGCGCACCACCGGCACGCTGCTGATCAACGGGGTGCCGCTGCTGTCGGCGATTTCGATCGCGCGCAACGTCATGACCAATACGGTGTTGCGCGAAGACATCGGCGAGGTGGCGAAAGCGGTCAAGACCGGCACGCCGCTTGCCCGGGCGCTGGATGCCAGCGGCCATTTCCCGCGGCTTGCGCTGCAGATGGTCAACGTCGGCGAAGAAACGGGCCAGCTCGACGAGATGCTGCTCAAGGTCGCCAACACCTACGACCGCGAGGTCCGCACCACGGTCGACCGTCTCATGGCGATGCTGGTGCCGGCCCTCACGCTCGGCCTGGCCGCGGTCATCGGCGTCATCGTGATGTCGGTGCTGATGGCAATTCTGAGCATCAACGAACTGGTGGCCTGAGCGCCCAGCGTGCTTCGGTCGCCGCCGATTCCCCGGGGGCGGTGCCGGTCGCGGTGTGCATCCACCCCGCGGCGCTTCGGCCGGCAACCTGCGCCCCGGAGCGCGGCCGCGACCGGCGGCGCCGACGCGGCAAAGCACGATTTTCGTCTCGCGGGGAAATATCCGGCGCTGCCGCTGTCATAATGGTGAATGGAGTCACGAAAGCAGGTCTTGAGCCATGAAGAACGCCTCCCAGGGGTTTTCCCTGATCGAATTACTCGTCGTGCTGGTGATCCTCGGCCTGATCGCCGGCCTGGTCGTGCCCAACATCATGGGTCGCGGCGAAGACGCCAAGTCCCGCGCTGCGGTCGCCGAGGTCCAGCGACTGTCCATGGCCGTGGACGAGTTCTATCTTGACACCGGCCGCGCACCGCGTGAACTGCAGGAGCTGGTCGAGCGGCCGGGCAACGTTTCGAACTGGAACGGGCCTTACGTCAACGATTCCAATCTCAATGATCCGTGGGGCAACGCCTACACCTATCGGTTCCCGGGCGAGGAGCGAGACTTCGATATCTTCAGCCACGGCCGGGATGGACAACCGGGCGGCGAGGGTCCGGATCGCGACATCGCGAACTGGAATCTCTAGTCGAGCCGGCCATCGGGTCGAGTGTCCAGCCGATTCGGGACGAGCATGAAGCGCATCGTCAACGGTTCGAAACCCCGCGCGGCAGCATCGGGCTTCAGCCTGATCGAACTGATGGTCGTGATGGTGCTGGTGATCGGTCTGATGGGGCTGGTCGGAACCTCTATCTCGCGCTCGGTGGGTTCGGCGGAATTGCGCAACGAGGTTCGCGAAATCATCGCCGGATTGCGGCATACCCGCGGCCAGGCGGTCGTCCATCGCAGCGAAAAGGTGTTTCGCGTCGACGCCGATGCGTTGAGCTGGCAGGCGGCCGACCGAGACGCCGAGCAATTACCCGAAGGACTGGATATCACGCTGAACACGGCGCGCTCGGAGATGACCGGTGAGAACGCCGGCGGCATCCGCTTCTATCCCGACGGTTCATCCACCGGCGGCAGCGTGGTGTTGTCGGTGGACGAACGCAAGTGGTACGTCACCGTCGGCTGGCTGACCGGCGAGATCAGCCAGGACCCGCCCGAGGACGCCCGATGAGCGCGCGCAGCCCGGTCCGGTTCACGGTCTTCGACCGGCCGTCGATTCCGCGGCGCCAGCGCGGCTTCACGTTGATCGAGGTGATGGCCGCGTTCGCGATCTTCGCGGTGCTGTTCGGCGTGATCCTGCAGATCCTGAGCACCTCGATCAGCAACACCCGGCGCTCCGGCGATTTCACCCAGGCCGCGCTGTTGGCGCAGAGCCGGCTCGACATGGTCGGCGTCGAAGCGCTTCCTGAACCGGGCCGCTACAGCGGTGAATTCAACGACGAATACCGCTGGGAGTTGCTGATCGAACCGTATTTCATCGAAGACGGCGACGGCGCCGCCTACGACGAGTTGCCGATCGATCTGTATTACGTCGGCCTGAACGTCTACTGGCGCGACGGAGGCCGGGAGCGCACGGCGCGTTTCGAGACGCTGCGCTCGGTCGACCGCTTCTACGCCGAGCGCCAGGGGCAGCGGGGATGACCTCGGAGCGGTCCGAATCGAAGGGGTCCCGGGCCCGGCGCGGACCGGTGCTTCGCGGCCCTGCGTGCCGCTCCCGCCAGGCGGGATTCACGCTGATGGAATTGCTGCTGGCCACGGCCTTGATCGCGCTGATCATGAGCATGGCCTACGGCGGCTTCCGCGCCGGCGTGCGCGCATCGGCCTCGGGCGAGGATCTGATCGAGGAAACCAACCGGATTCGCGTCGTGCACCAGTTCCTGCGCCGGCAGATCGCCCACGTCCGACCGCTGATCATCGAGCAGGACGGCGATTTGCTGATCCGCTTCGAAGGCGAGTCCGAGCGCATGCGTTTCGTCGCGCCGATGCCCGGCTACCTGAGCTTCGGCGGGCCGTACGTGCAGGAGCTTCGGCTTGAGCGTGGCGACGAGGGCATGGACCTGGTTTTCGCCTACGCGATGCTCAACGGCTACGAACCGGGCGATCTCGATGCCGACCCGCCGATCACGCTGATCGAGAACGTCGGCTCGGCTCGCTTCGAGTACCTGGGATTCACCGAGGACGGCCAGGAGACCCGCTGGGTCGACGGCTGGGAAGAGCCCGACACGATCCCGCTCTCGATTGCGCTGGGGCTGGAGTTCGAGCGCGACAACGGCCTGTTCTGGCCGGAGCTGGTCACGCCGGTGGTGGTCGACGCCGGCGGTGCGGCGCCGCGCAGCCTGAGCGTCGACGACGTCCGCGAGCGAATGTTCGGCGGCGGCAATTCGGGCCGATGACGTGTCGAGTCCCGCATTGCCGCGGCATCGCGCTGATCATCGTCCTGTGGATGCTGGCGCTGCTCAGTATCGTGATCGGCACGTTCGCCGTGCTGGCGCGCACCGAGACGCTGCAGTCGCGGTTCCTGTTCGACAGCACCGACGCGCGCTATGCCGCCGAAGCGGGGCTGCACCGTGCGGTCGTGGAACTGCGCAATCCCGACATGGTCACGCGCTGGGTGGCCGACGGGCGGCCCTATGGCTTCCGTTTCGGCGATGCCGACGTCGAGGTCCGGATTACCGACGAGACCGGCTTGATCGACGTCAACGCCGCCGCGCAGGGGAATCCGGAGCTGTTGATTCGCCTGTTCGAGTCGATCGGCCTGGGCCTCGAGGATGCCGAATTGATGACGGCCGCGGTCCAGGACTGGGTCGATGGTGACGACGAGGCGCGGGTCATGGGCGCCGAGGACCGCGAGTACGCCGACGAGGGATTGCCCTACGGTCCGGCGAACCAGCCGTTCGGCACGGTCGAGGAGATCCAGCAGGTGGTGGGTATGAGCTGGGGCCTGTTCCGCGCCGTCGAGGAGAGTCTGACGGTGCACTCCGGGCGCGCGGATTTCAATCCCGCATTCGCGCCGGTCAACGTGCTGCGGACGATCCCGGATATGGATGAGGAGGACGCGCGGTTGTTTATCGAGGAACGCTCGCAGTATCATCCCGGGGATCAGATGCAGTTGGCTCTGCCGGACGGTACGCTGGTGAATCAGCGCGGCAGCGGGTTGACGCATACGGTCGTCAGCCGGGCTACGCTGGAAGGCGGCACCTGGACCGAAATCGAGGCGACGATTCGGCTTGGCACCGATAGCCGGGGCCGGCCGTTTCGCATCGTGCGCTGGAAAGAAAACCGAACCGAATCGAATTGATGCAGCAGCTAGCCGAAAATCTCCGCGAACGGGTCCGCCAGCGATATCGGTCAACGCCGATTCCGTCGTTCCTGAACTGGTGGGGCCGCGAGCTCGGAACGCTGGTGCCGGAGTCCCTGTCGCGCCGGCTGATGCCGCCCAAGCCGCAGTTGTGGATCGTCCCGGCCGAGTCCGGCGGCGGCGACTTCCGGATCTGGCGCGCCGACCGGGAACCCAAGGTGCTCGACGTTTTCGGCGCCGGCGAGGATGCGCAGCTGCTTCGGGACCGCTGGCGCGATATCCAGTCCGATTTCCGAGACGGCCGGCCGCAGGTGCGCCTGTGCCTGCATGAATCCGAGGTATTGGTGCTTCCGGTCAATCTGCCGGAAGCGGTCGAGGGCAACCTCGATCAGGCGCTGCGTTTCCAGCTCGACCAACTCTCGCCGTTCCGCCCCGAGCAGGTGCTGTTCGATCATCGAGTCGAGCGCCACGACCCGGAGCGCGGCCGAATCGACGTCACGCTGCGCATGGTGCCCAACGAGAGTCTGGAACCGCTGCTGAACCGGGCCCGGGCATTCGGTGCCGTGGTGCATGCGGTTGATACCTTGATCGACGACGATCCGCCGCGGCCCGAGGGTTTCAACCTGCTGCCGGAGGGGCAGCGGCCCCGCTATGTCCATGCCCGGGCACGCTTCAATGCACTGCTGGGCCTCGGCCTGGTGCTGGGTCTGGGGCTGGTCATGGCGCAGTCGCTGATCCTGCGCGAGCGCAGCGTCTCGGTGCTCCAGGACGAAGCGAATCGTCTGCGCGCCGAGGCCCGGCAGGTGATCGAGTTGCAGCAGGAGCTCGAGGATTCGCTGCTGGCGGCGAATTACCTGGCGCGCAAGCGCGCCACGCAGCCGCCGGTGATCGCGTTGCTCGACGAAATCACGCGGATTCTGCCCGACGACGTCTGGCTGCAGCAGTTCCAGCTCATGGGGTCGGACCTCCGGATCCAGGGGCAGGCCGACGGTTCGCAGCGCGTCGTCGGCTTGCTGGCCGACTCCGAACTGTTCGAGTCGCCCGAGATCACGGGGTCGATCAGCATCGACCCGCGCAGCGGCCAGGAACGGTTCCGCTCCCAGGTCCAGGTGATCACGAGCGGCGACGGCGATGAATCGGCCGACGGCGCCGCGGGAGCGGGCTCATGAAGCTTCTGCCGGATCCGGAGCAATCGCGTCCGCTGGCGCTGGGCCTGCTGGCCGCGGCCGTGCTGGTCGTGTATTTCGTCTGTTTTCACTGGTTCGTCGTGCGACACGTCGCGCTGTCCGATGAGATCGACACGCTGGAGGACCAGATCGCGCGCTTCAAGGGCACCGTCGAGCTCGCCGCGCCGATGCGCGAGCGGCTCAACGAGCTGCGCGCCTCGCAGATGGACAACGCGCTGTTTCTCGACGGCAACGACGCGAACCTCGCCGCGGCCGAGTTGATCCGTTTGCTTCGCGACTGGGTCGATTCGACCGCCGCCGACACCGACCTGTGCAGCATCACCAATACGTCTCCGCGCCGCGCCACCGATCCGGAACGTTTTCAATCCGTGCGCGTTAACGTGCGCATGCAGTGTCCGCTCGACGATTTCATGCGCGTGCTCTATGAAATGGAAAGCAGCGTGCCGCTGGTGTTCGTCGACAGCATCATGATCAACCAGCGGCTGACGCCGGATCAGTCGCGTCGTCGCGGCAGCCAGCCTTACGGGCAACTGGATATCCGTTTCGAAATGTACGGCTTCATCAACCAGCCCGGTGCCGAGGGCCGCTCATGACCCTCGATACGCGCAACAACCTGCTCAGCGTCGTGCTGATCGGCGCGATCGTCTTTCTGGTGCTGGTAGCGCTGTTGTCGTTCTGGCTGCTGGGTCGGGTCGACGTCGCAAAGATCGACCCGGATCCGGCTTCGGGCAGCATCATCGATCGTCCGGTCGCGGAGAATCCGTCGCTGGCGGAGCTTTCGGAATACGCGCGGATCGTCGAGCGCCCGGTGTTCTTCGCCGATCGCAGCTTGCCGGTGATGGAAGTCGCCGGACTGGAAGAGGCCGAAGAGGAGCCGGAAGTGCTGCCCGAAGCCGAGATTCCGGAGCTCGAGGCGTCGGTCGCCGGAATCATCATCACGCCGGAAGTCAAGCTGGCGATGGTGACCGACCGCAACAGCAACGAAACGCTGGTGCTGCGCGAGGGCATGGCGATGGCCGGCGACAAGTCGGCGTGGAAGGTCGCATCGATCCGGCCCCGGGGCGTACAGTTCGAGACCGACGGCGGGCGCACCGAGGATCTGGAGCTGGAAGTGGAAACCGACGCGCTGCAGCCGGGCGCCCGACCGCGACCGACCGAGGCGCGAACCGCCGCGGCGGCGCAGCCGGCCGATGCGGCACAGGCCTCCGAGGAGGGGGAATCGCAGCAGGACGCCGCCCGTGCCCGGGCCGAGGAGATCCGCCGGCGAGTTGCCGAACGGCGTGCGCAGCTGCGCGCCGAGGCCGCGCGACGTGCGCGAGAGCAGGACGACGGCGGGCCGTAACGGCGCCGCAAACAGGAATCAAGAAGAAATGGATACCCTTTTCAATGATCTTTGACGCCCTTGTGAAACCCGCACGCACGGTCGGCGCCGCTTGCCTGGTCGCGCTGTTGCTGACCGCTTGCGCCACGCCGGCCGATCGGGCCGGCCCGATCCGGCCGCCGGGATCGTTCGAGCCGGCCAACGACACGCGCGAGCGCGAGTCGGGCCCGATGGACCTGGACGGATCGACCGAGGTCGATCCCGAGGACGCGTTCACCGGCAGCGAAAAGTTTCCGGGAAGCGGTGTGTTCATCAACCGCGAGGCGGCCAGCCGGCAACGCCCCAGCCCCGAAGGCGAGGGCGAGATCACGCTGAATTTCGAGGGTCAGGGGATCCAGGAAATCATCCATGCGATCCTCGGCGACATTCTCCAGGAAAACTACGTCATTGCCCCGGGAATTTCCGGTGAGGTGACGTTTTCGACCGCCCGCCCGGTCGCGCGCAACCAGGTGCTGCCGATTCTGGAGATGCTGTTGCGCTGGAACGGCGCCACGCTGGTATGGCGCGACGACCGATTCCACGTCTTGCCGGCCGGTGAAGCGATTCGCGGCAACCTGGCGCCGCGTCCGGCCGACGCCGACCCGATCCGCGGTTTCCAGGTGCTCGCGGTGCCGCTGGAGTTCATCTCGGCGACGCAGATGCAGATCCTGCTGGAGCCGTACGCGCGCGAGGATTCGATCCTGACCGCCGACGATGCGCGCAGCCTGATCGTCCTGGCCGGTACGCGCGCCGAGTTGGGCAACTACCGCCAGATCATCGACACCTTCGACGTCGACTGGCTGTCCGGCATGTCGGTGGGCATCTTCCAGATCGAACGCATCGAGGTCGGCGATCTGGTCGCCGAGCTCGAGGAATTGCTCGGCGGCGACAACAGCCCGGTGGCCGGCATGTTCCGGCTCATGCCGCTGGAGCGGCTCAATTCCGTGGTCGTGATCACGCCCAGCGAGCATTATCTCGACCGCATCGGGGGCTGGATCGCGCGGCTCGACCGCTCGAGCCCGGGGTCGGGAACGCGACTGTACGTCTATCGGGTCAAGAACCTGGATGCCGAGGTCCTGGCCGGCTATATCGCCGACGTGTTCGGCGGCGAGGGCGGCGGATCCAGCCGATCGACGCGCCGCGAGAATCGCGGATCGCTGGCGCCGGGCCTGGAGCAGGCCTCGGCCAGTTCGGTCAGCGAGTTCCAGAACGAAACCGGACCGCAGGCGCGCGAGAGCCGTTCCTCTTCCGGCGGCGGTGGCGGTACCGTCACGCTGGGCGATGACGGCGACGTGCGCATCACCGCGGTGATGGAAACCAATTCGCTGCTGATTCAGGCCTCGCCGAGCGATTATGACGCCATCCTCAAGGCCATCGAGCGTCTCGACGAGGAGCCGCTGCAGGTGTTGATCGAGGCGCAGGTGCTGGTGGTCAATCTCACTGAGGCGCTGCAATACGGCGTGTCTTGGTTCCTGTCCAACGCGCAGCCCGGCGAAGACGGCTTCCCGGGCATTCCCGAGGGCGGCTTCGTCGATTCGCCCGACGGCAACAACCTGCGCTTCGGCGCCGGCACCAACGTGCTGGGCGCGATCGCGCGCTCGGTGGGCGACGATTTCGTCAGCGCGACCATCAACGCGCTGGAATCGGTCTCGGACGTGCGCACGATCTCGGCGCCGTCGCTGACCGTGCGCAACAACTCCGATGCCCGCATCAACGTCGGCACCCAGGTGCCGATCCAGTCCACCAGCTTCACCGGCGGGTCCGACCGGGTGTTCGGCTCGACCCAGTTCCTCAATACCGGGGTCATCCTGGAAGTCACGCCGAGGGTGAATCCGGGCGGCCTGGTCTATCTCGAGGTCAGCCAGGAGGTCTCGACGCCCGGCACGCCGGCCACCGAGGGCGGCAACCCGCCGATCAACACGCGCACCATCGACACCGAGGTGGCGGTCCAGTCCGGGCAGACCGTCGTGCTCGGCGGGTTGATCGAGGAGACCACCACCGACAGCCGCAACGGCGTGCCCTTCCTGCAGCGGATTCCCGGCCTGGGGGCGCTGTTCCGCGGCACCACCGATGATGTGACCCGCAGCGAAACGCTGGTTCTGATCACCCCGACCGTGATCGAGAGCACGGCCAAGCTGGAGCGCATCTCCGATGAATTCGGCCGCCGCTTCCGCGCCCTGGATCCGCTGCGCAGCGACGCGCCGGAAGACGAAGTTGAGCCGCAGTGAACATTCTCCGTCTCCCATTCAAGAGTAAGGAATTTCAACCGATGAACCGAACCGCATCGATTCTGATCGCGCTGCTGGCCATGATGCTCACGGCCTGCAGCCCGCCGCCCACCGACGAGGAAGTCGTGGCCGAGCGATCGCAGGCACGCTGGGACGCCCTGGTCACCAACGATTTCGAGGGCTCCTACGCCTATCAGTCGCCGGCCTATCGCCAGGAAACCACGCCCACTGAACATATCGTGGGCCTGTCGCGGCGCCGGATCACCTGGACCAGCGCTGAAGTGACCGATGTCGCCTGCGACGAGGGGCGCTGCGAGGTCACGATCAACGTCGGCTACCGCGCCGACGGCGCGCCGGGCGCGCTTTCGGGAATGGAAAACGCGCGGCCGGTGCGCGAAATCTGGGTTCGGCTGGACGACCAGTGGTGGTATTCTGATTCGGCTTGAGCGATCTGCCTGGGGTGACGAGGCAGCCATTCGCGCCGGCGAGAACCCGCTGAACCCGGCGCTGCCGGGGTAGGAGAGGCAGGCGTTTTGCCCTTGCTTTACGGCCTGCGGTTCAGTATTATGGTGTCGCAGTCTCCGCCGGCTGGATGACGAAGCAGTGCGCAATCGCCCCGGTGGAACCGCTCAATTGAGCTAGAACAGCCCTGTTTGTGTTCAAAAACCTAGGAGTGTTGTAATGAAAAGAAAGACCTTGACGACTGCGGTTCTCGCAGGACTGACGGGCATGGTCGGAATGGTTGGCGTCTCCAACGCCGTCAACCTGAACCCGGACGGCCTCGGTCAGGTTCTGCTGTATCCGTACTACACCGCGCGTGGCGGCAACGACACGCTGATCTCGGTGGTCAACACGACCGAGAACGCCAAGTCGGTGAAGATTCGCTTCCTTGAAGGCCGGAACTCGCGAGAAGTTCTTGACTTCAACATCTACCTGTCGGCTTACGACGTCTGGACCGGCGCCGTCACGGAAACCGCAGACGGTGGCAACGCCGAGCTGGTCATCCGCGATCGCACCTGCACGGTTCCGTACTTCGTCGGCGACGTGGCGCCGGGCGACACAGCCCGCGTTCCGTTCAGCAACGTCGAATTCATCGACTTCCAGGGCCTGAGCCCGCAGAAGGTCGACGGTGCCGGCACGGGCCTCGAGCGGACCAAGTCCGGTTACTTCGAGATCCTGGAAATGGGTACGCTGGTCGACATCACCGAAAATTCGGCGACTGCTGCGACCCACGTCAACGGCGAGCCGGCGGACTGCGAGCAGCTCGAAGTTGCCTGGACGCGTCCTCAGGCCGGCGGCACGCCGACCGCGGCGAACTACTGGGTCATCGACGAGTTGGTCGATCACGACATCCCGTCGGGCGGCCTGTTCGGTAGCGCTTCGATCATCAATGTCGGTGAAGGCACGCTGCTGAGCTACAACGCCGAAGCGATGGACAACTGGACCGACGCCATTGGTCACACCGACCCGGGTGCGGTGACGCCGCGTATCATCGGTGGCACCAACAACACCAGCGCCGTGTTCATTTCGGGCGCCCAGCAGGTCGACGTTCGTCCCTGGTTGAACAACCGCGATGCGGTCAACGCCGTGTTGATGAACAACCAGATCCTGAACGAATACGTCGTGACCCCGAACAGCAACGGTCTGACCGAGTGGGTTCTGACCCATCCGACCAAGCGTTTCCACGTCGATCCGCTGCTCCTGGGCCCCGGCCCGGCGATCCAGCCGTTCAGCGTCATGTTCAACAGCCAGGCCGCTCGTCCGGGTACTTCCTGCGAGCCGATCACCTTCCGCCTCTGGGATCGTGAAGAGATCGAACTGGCCGACGACCCGATCGGCGTGATTCCGCCGCGTCCGTCGCCGCTGCCGCCGACCCCGCCGGATGAGCCGGATACGTTCGACCTCTGCTACGAGGCCAACGTGGTCCGCTTCCTGCGTGTCGACGCGACCGGCGACAGCCCGGTGCTGCTCGACGACAACAGCAACGTGAGCGAGCTTTCGCCGTCCAATACCGAAATCCTCGGCGAAAACCGCTTCACCACGCTGTTCATGCCGTCGAACTTCATCTCGGGCTGGTCGAAGTTCAACTTCGATCCGGAAGGCATCGACCCGCTGCTGGGCTTCCCGGCTGACGCGCGTCGAATCTCCAGCCTCGACGGAGTGGACTACGTCGGTCTGCCGACCATCGGCTTCCAGGCTACGACGCTGTCGAACAACACGCTGGTCATCGATGGCGCGAACGTGCTGTCGAACTACGGCGGAACGTTCAAGCATCGCGGTAGCCGTCGCATCGAAGCGACGCCGACCGCGCCTGCTCCGCAGCCGTAAATCGAGACTTCCGTCTCGGAATGCATCGCCCAGCGGTGCATTCGTCAAACCAAAAGAGCCGCAGTTCGCTGCGGCTCTTTTTTTTACGGTGCTATACTTGTTTTCGACAGCGCGCCCGCGCCTGAATCGAAATTGAGGTTGTAACCGAATGAAACCAAACAAATTTTTAACATTGCCGAACTCCTCATTCCAGAAGGGTAGCGGGCCGGCCTACCGGCGGCTCGCTCGCCAGATGGTCGTGCTTCTGGTGCTCGGATTCGCAGCCGTGCCGGTTCTGGCGCAGACCAAGATCATCCTCCAGACCTCGCCCGATCCGACCGAGATCCCGCTGCAGGAAAGCACCAGCGTCAGCATCGATCCGCTGACTGGCGACATCACCGCCACACCGGCCGACCCGGCCGCATGCACCGGTACCGGTACCGGCGACTGTGACGCCCAGGTTTCGACGATCAGCTTCAATATCAGCCCGAGCACGATCCAGCAGGGCCAGTCGTTCTCCGCGACATTCAGCCAGCGCGGTGCCTGGG
This sequence comes from uncultured Halomonas sp., assembly GCA_964415285.1. Classification (GTDB taxonomy): domain Bacteria; phylum Pseudomonadota; class Gammaproteobacteria; order Xanthomonadales; family Wenzhouxiangellaceae. The sequence continues at coordinate 12,002 of CAYPZP010000054.1, forward strand.
AATGCTCGCGCACCGGCCTGAGTGGCACGACCTGGGCAACCGGCGGATTCATCGCGCCGTTCACACAAATCACGACGCTGGTGGGTACGGGCGTCGATCCCGGCGACTACACGCTGGTCTATACCTGCCGCAACGGGACGGCCAGCCCCGATGCGCTGGACACGCTTCAGCGCACGCTGACGGTGCTGGAGGGCGGAGGCGGCGGCACGCCGCAGTCGTGCATCGACGAGGGGCGGATTCCGCCCTCGACCTGGACGCAGGAACTGAGCGCGAACCTGGACGCCACGTCGAGAACGACAAGAACCTGGATCGACATGTTCGACGGAACCGGTTTCCCGACCGGCGACGCGGTCAACATGCGCATCCGCCGGGATCGTTACGGTTCGTTCTTCTTCGATACCGGAACGACCGGCCAGTTCGGTCTGATCGACTTCGCCGACCTCACCGCCAATATCATCGGCGTGCGCACGGTTCCGGCCCTGGTCTCGATGAGCCCCTGCCCCGGAGACTTCCTGCCGCAAACCGGTACCGCGGCCCGTTGCCGGCTGACGTCGGTCGGGGCAGTGAACCCGGCGTTCCAGTGGACACGAATTTCAGGGGAGGCCAATTTCCGCTGCCTGCTGCCGCCCAACGCCGAGTTCTACTTCAACGTCACCTACGTCTCTCCGGCGACCCAGAATTCGACGAATCCGGAAAACTTCGAATGGCAGTGTTCCACCGCCGAGCCGACCTTGCCGTGCGGCCACCGGATGGTCAATACGTTCAACTGACGGTGCATTCCGACGACCCCCGGTTCCGTGCGCGGAGCCGGGGGCCGTTCTTACCGACCGTTCGCCGAGACAGCCCGGAGCCTTTTCGCGCTGGCCCGGTTCCATCGCGGCCGCTCGCTGCCCGCTGCCCGCGGGAACTTTACGCCGCCGGCACGGACCAATCCCGCGTCATACTTTCCGTTGCAATCCCATCCATTTGAGGTCGAACAGAATGAAACGCACCCATCTTGTTGGCATCCTCCTTGTGTCCCTGTTGCTGCTGGGCTGCTCGGAGGACCAGGACGCCGATTCCGCTCAGGCCGAAAACGAGTCGAGCGAGATCTCGGTCAACCGCAGCGCGCCGAGTCGCACAGCGCGCGCTCCCGCCGCACCGCCGGCCGCCCCGAGCGTCGACGAGCCGCTCATCTCGGCACCGCGATTGAAGGGCCAGGCCGAAACCAGCGACGGAAGCGGAATGGACATGATCATCTACGCCAGCGACCGCCGCGAGTACCAGGAAAGCCTGCAGCTGATCGCCGAGCAGTCCACCGATCAGCAGTTCCAGCAACTCGACGCGGCGCTTCGCTACCTGATGATCAACGATCCGTCGATCATGAACAAGGAGCAGTTGCTGTTCGAATTCGTCAACGGGAAGACCGGGACGGAAATCATGCAGGCCACCGCCGACCTGCTGAAAGCGCGCGACAGCGCCGACGGCTGAGGGCGCCGGGGATCAGGGCGTTTCGAGGCCCTCGGGCGGCAGCACCTGCTGATCTTCAGGCACGTCGAGCAGGCCCTGGACTTCCCATTCGAAGACCTTGCCGCGTTGCGTCTGACGGTACTTTTTCATGACTCGCCGGCCTTCGTATTCGGACCACTCGACGATCTCGATCCGGATCGGATCGTCGCCGTAAGCCGGCGGTGTCTGTCGCTCGATCCAGAGCGGATCGCCCCGTGCGTCGATACACAAGGTCACCCGCAGTGAAAAGGCATCCATGGCAGCGATCGTCGAGCAGTCCTCAGCGGCGGCTTGGGCCGCGGGGGTTTCGAACTCCAGGGTGTCGAGCCATTCGGAAAAGCGGAAGATTTCGTGGTTGCGTATGAACCAGGCCCATTCCCGGTCCACGACCGTCGGCTGACCGCGCCCGAAGGCCACGTGCCAGATCAGATCGTCGACCAGACCGAACTCGTACTCGCCGTCCTGTCGCGACTGTCGCACCGCGACCTGGTTGGGCGGGATCGAGACGACGTAGACGTTCCAGAGCTCCTCGGGGGTCTGCACGGTCGCAATCATGTAAGTAGACTTCGCCCACGACGTATCGAAACGCGACATCAGCCTGGCAACAGGCGAGTCGTCGCCGGCGTTTGCCGAATCCTCTACCGGCATCGACAGACAGCCGCTCGCCGGCAGCATGAGTGCCGCCATCAGGGCGAAGCGCGTGCAGAATCCTCGCGGCGATCGGGAACCCCGCAACCGGTGCGCGTTGTCGAGCGGGTCGGGGATCGCCGAACGTTCATCGACGACAGTGCCGTTCAGTGCGGGCATTCGGACCGAAACCGTATTCAATGTTGGAGAGATTCATGGTAGCAAGACTCAGCGCAAGTTCCTTCAGCCTCTGGGCCGCAGCAGCCGGGCTGATCCTGAGCTGCTCGGCGGTAGGCCAGGAAGGCCGGATCGTGGAGCGCGAACTCCACCTGCAGTACCAGGATCAATGGATCGCCGAGCGCCAGGGGACGAAAATCACCGTCCAGGACGTGATCGGCCGCCTCCAGGACGTTCCGCCGCAAGACCGCGCGGCGGTGGTCTCTTCGCCCGAGCGCGTCGCCCGCATCCTCAACGACATGCTGCTCAACTACGGCATGGCAGAGCGTGCCATCGAGCGCGGCCTGCTCGACGACCCGGCGATCCGGGCCGAGATCTTCTACCGGACGATGTACGTGCTCGCGCGCCACGAACAGCAGGCCTTGTTCGAGGAGGAAGAACTCGAGGACTACGGTCTCCGGGCGCGCGAGTATTTCCTCGCCAACCGCGACGAGTTCGAGGATCTCGAGCAGCTCGACTTCACCCACGTGCTGTTCCGCGCCGCGGCCGCGGACAAGCCGGCAGCCGAAGACGCAGCTGCTGCATTGCTGGAGCAACTCGACTCCCCCGAGGCGCTCGATACCATCGACCCGGCCGAGTTTGCCACGGAAGATATCGAACCGAACCGCGGCACGCTGGAAGACGTGACGCCGGGCCAGCTCGATCCGGCCTTCGCCGCCGGACTGGAGCGCATGCAGCCCGGCGACCTGGCTTTGCTCGAGTCGCGTTTCGGCGTTCACGTGGTCCGGCTGGATGCGCGATCGGCCGACGGTGAGCGAACCTTCGAGGAAGTGCGCGAAATCCTGGAGCAGCGCGCTCGACAGCGGCATCGGGATCAGATTCTCCGCAATCGAATGGAGGCGTTCTACGCGGAACCGCTGAATCTGGCCGAGGGCGCGGTCGAGCGCATCGTCGAATCCCAGGTCGACGCGGACGACTGAGCTTGTTTTTCAATCTGCTCAGGCGCGAGCTCCGCTCGCGGTTCATCGGCAGCATCAGCGGCTGGCTCTGGCTGCTGGTCAATCCGCTGCTGATGCTGGCCGTCTACGCGCTGGTGTTCGGCGTGATCTTCCGCGCCCGCGCGCCGTCGGACCTGAACGTGCCGTTCGTGGCCTGGCTGGCAGTCGCGATGTGGCCCTGGCTCGGTTTCAGCGACGCCATACAGCGCGCCAGCGAGAGCATCCCCCGGCATTCGGCGCTGATCAGCAAAGTGCCGATCCGGCGCGAGTTGTTGACGCTGAGCTCGGCGCTGGGCGCGTTTGTGCTGCAGGCCGCAGGCTACGCCTTCGTGTTGCTGGCGATCGCCTTGCTGGGGATTTCCCTGCACCCCGAGTCGCTGCCCATGGTGTTTCTGGTGCTCGCGACCTTTGCGCTGCTGGCCAGCGCGCTGGGTCTCGTGGCTTCGGCCTTGCGCGTGTTCATCCGCGATATCGAGCATCTGCTGCCGACGCTGCTGATGTTGTGGTTCTTTTCGACGCCGATTCTATATGCGCCGGAATTGTTGCCCGAACCATTGTATGCCGTCATCCGGTGGAACCCGCTGACCGGCCTGATGGGCGACCTGCGCGCCGGCCTGTTCACGGGCCAGGTGCTGCCCAGCCTGCATACCTGGGTCATGCTGGCCGTCAGCGGACTGCTGTTCGGTCTGGCGCTGCGCTTCTATCGCCGCCTCAGCCCGCATTTCGAGGACTTCCTGTGACCGCAATTGGATCGACCGACCTTTTCGCGATCTTCGAAGGCTCGCGCCGCGTGCGGCCCGGCGCCCGATCGGGGATCCAGGAAACCGCCGCTGGCGGCCGGCCGTGCGAATCCCACGACTGGCTCGGCCAGGCGCCCGGGCTCGGCTCATGAGCAACGCCGATGCATCGCTGCTGCGCGTTTCGCACGTGCACAAGTCGTTTCCGCCGGCCAACGCCAGCGCCGGGCGGCTGGCCGCGGTCTGGCGGCTGCTGAGGGGGAAGCGCGAGACCTCCGGCGAGTCGGTGCTCAACGATATCGACTTCGAGATCGTCCCGGGCGGCTCGACCGCCATCATCGGCACCAACGGCGCCGGCAAGTCGACGCTGCTCAAGATCATCAGCGGGGTCCAGCAGCCGAGTTCCGGACGAATCGAAGTCAACGGCCGGATCTCGGCGCTGCTCGAACTCGGCGCCGGGTTCGACCCCGATTACAGCGGTCTGGAAAACCTGCGCATGAACGCCGCGCTGCTCGGGCTCTCGCGCGAGCAGATTCGCGAGCGCCTTGACGATATTCTCGATTTTGCCGGGCTGGGCGAGTCCATTCACAAGCCCATCCGGCACTATTCGTCGGGCATGGTGGTGCGGCTGGGCTTTGCGATCGCGGCTTCGGTCCGCCCGGATCTGCTGATCACCGACGAGGTTCTCGCGGTCGGCGACGAATCATTCCAGAAGAAGTGCATCCGATGGGTCGAGAACTACCTCGGCGACGGCGGCACGCTGCTGATGGTTTCGCACAACATGTACCAGGTTCAGAAGCTCTGCCAGCAGGCCTTGTGGCTTCGAGAGGGGCGCATTCACTCGCGCGGTGATGTGTTCGACGTCACTCAGTCGTATCTGGCCTGGCACGAGCGTCGCGACAGCGCCCGCCAGCAAGGCAAAGCGCAGCCGTCGCTGGCGCATTGCCGCGTTGTCGATGCGGCCTTGCTGGACGCCGACGAGGCGCCGCTGAGTTCGCTCGAAATGGGCCAGACGCTCAAGGTCCGGGTCGCGCTGAGTTCACCGGACGACCGCCCGCCGGTGGCGCTGATCGGCGTCGTTCGTTCCGACGGCACCCCGGTCTACGGTGTGGCCAGCGACCACGACCGGCACCTTCTGGAGCCGCTGGGCGATTGCCGGTTCGGCACCACGCTGGAGTTCCCGGACCTGAGCCTGCTGCCGGGCGGCTATGCGGTCCGGGTTCACGCGATGGACCCGGAAGGGATCCGTCTCCAGGACACGATGGAGCTCGAGGTCACGGTGCGCGGTCGTTCGCGCGCGCTGGGT
>CAYPZP010000055.1:0-17287 GCA_964415285.1 uncultured Halomonas sp.
GTTCGGTGGATTCCGACAGCACCGGGAAGACCCTGAACTTGCCGTTGAAGTCGCAGCGTCGACGACCGTGGCGGCACTGCGGTCTAAGGTCGCGCAGTTTTTCGAAGAAGACGCGGCGGCCCAAGACCTGCTCAAGGTCTCGGCGTTCGCGACCGATCGCCGCGTTCTCGATGACGATGAGAACCTGCCGATGGACACCGAACTTTCGCTGCTGCCACCGGTTTGCGGCGGATGACCGACGAGCGGATCCACATCGGGACGACCGACCAGCCGCTCGATCCGGCCGCGGCCCTGGCGTTCTGTTCGTCGACCGGCCATGGAGCGGTCGATCTGTTCATCGGCCGCGTCCGCGATATCAACCAGGGCAAGTCGGTACTCGGCGTCACCTACGACGTGCACGAGGTGCTGTGCCGAACCGTGTTCCGGGAACTGGCCGAGGAAACCGCGGCTCGATGGGGCAGCGAAATCAAGCTCTGGTTGATGCATCGCCACGGGCGGCTGGAAATCGGCGAAGCCAGTGTGATCGCCGCGGCCAGTTCACGCCATCGGGACGAAGCGTTCCAGGCCTGCCGGCAGCTGGTCGAGGAAATGAAGCACCAAGCGCCGATCTGGAAACAGGAGCATTACGTCGACGGCGACAGCGAATGGGTACAGGGCCACGCCCTGTGCGGGCATGGCTGAGATCGGGTCGGGCGAGTCCGCCGGCAATCACCGGATGCACCGCGCTCAGGCCAGATAGTCCAAGTCACCAGCAGAGCCTTTTCCAAGCCGGAGAGCGACTGGTTCGGGCAAGGAGTCCGGTTCGAACCGGACCGAACGCGCCTGGATTCAACGCGACACCGACCGAAGCGGATGGCAATCGGCGCCGGCGGGTCGTCCATTTCCCGCTTGTCCCTTGCGCTAGGGAACCTCTGAATCACTCTGAGCGCAGCGCGTTTCAGTCGGAAACCCCGCAGATCTTGTGGTGTCGCTTGTCATCACAATCGCCATATGAGACGGGCCTTTGCGGGCCATCCGCCGCGTTTCGATTCGCTGATCTGGAATGACCAAACCACGCTCGCAAAAGCCACGCCGGCTGATCCCGCAAAGGCGCCGTCGCGCCCGTGCAGAGTGATTCAGAGGTTCCCTAGTTCTCGACGGTCTCGACGGTCGGTTCCACGGCCCCGACCGTGTTCAGCATGTAATCCGTTGCCTCGATCAGGATCTCGTCGCTGCACCGGTAGCACGCACCGCGCTCCGGCATCGCTTCATAGCCTTCCAGCACGCGTCGATAGACTTCTTCTCGCGGTAGCGCCAGCGTCGCCTCCCAGTCCGCCGGCCGGTCGATGCGCGGCGCGTCGGCCGCACCGGCCAGGTGGCAGTTCTTGCATACCGCGTTGTAGACCGCGGCACCGGGGTGCTCGGCCGTGATTGCCTCGGTTTTCTCCGCCTCGGTTCGGTACAGACGGTGCAAGCCGGTGGTCTGGGTCAGGATCCAGATCGATCCATCGTCGGCGACTTCGATATCGCGCACCCGGGAACGCAGCTCGCGGAGCATCTCGAACTCCGAGCGCACGTGGACATCTGCAAGATCCAGCTTGCTGACGAATTTCGCCTTCAGCGCTGCGACCAGGATGTCGCCGTCCCATTCCGGGAACATCGGGCCGCGGACCACGGTCAGCTGCGACGGCGCGATCGAAGGGAGGTAATAGAACAGCGGCTGCTCGGTGCCGGGCCGCTGCGTCACGGTCCCGACTTCCATCGACGGGGAGGTCGCGAGGTGGAATGCGATCAGCGGGTTCGCCTCGGCCTGCTCGGGAAGCACGTCGACCGGATAGTTCCGCCCGTAGGAAACCTCCGGCCATCCGTAGTTCGCGCCGCGCTCGACGATATTGACCTCGTCGCCGCCTTCCGGGCCGTGTTCGGCCTCGTACAGGCGCCCGCTCGCGGAATCGAAGTGCAGGCCCTGGGGATTGCGCACACCCAACGCCCAGATCCGATCGTCGATTTCCGGATCGCCGACGAACGGGTTGTCCGACGGCACCGAGCCGTCGTCGTTGAGCCGCAGGATCTTGCCGTGAAGGAGGTGCCCGATCTGCGCCGTGGCCGGCTCCGACCGATCGCCGATCGAAATGAACAGGAAGCCGTCGTCGTCGAACTCCATCACGCCGCCGAAATTCGACGGCGACCAGGCATACGGTTCGGCGGTCACCAGACGCTCGCGCTGCGTCAATCGGTCTTCGTCGAGAATCGCGGTATCCACGACCGGCGCGTAGTAATTCCCGCCCGGATCGGCCTCGACGTAACTGAAATAGATCCGTCGATTGTCGCCGAAGTCGGGGTGCAAGGCGAGATCCAGCAGGCCGGTCTGCGCCTTGTCGGTGGCGATTTTCGGCAGTCCGGCGATCTCGAACCGCTCGCCGGTTTCTAGATCGACGCGCACCAGGCGTCCGCGAATTTCGGTTACCAGCACCTCGCTGTCGCCGAGGAACTCGAATGACCAGGGCGCGTCCAGGTCTGAAAACACCGATTCCAGTAACGCATTCTCGACGTTCAAGAGCCGGACCGTGGGCACCGCCGAGCCTTGCGCATCGTCCGGTACCGCAACGTTGGGGCCCAGAGCGAACAGCACCGGAATCCAAAGCGCTGATCGGAACATTTTCAGCGCAGTTCTTGGCCATGTTGTCGACATTCTCGATGCCCCTGGCGATTTCGCCTCTTGATGATCGGCGCTGCCTGAGCGGCGCAGGTCCGAATTGATGATCGGCGCGGGCTCCGGATCTCGACCCGTGCCGCAGGTAACCGATACGCGCATCGGACCGAACTCAAGCGGCCGACGGTGCGCCCGGCCCTTCTCCCCGGGTCGTGACGCCAAGACCGAGGACGACACGATTCGCATAGGCGAAATAAGCGCTCACCTGGCAGATTTCCAGGATTTCGCCGTCGTCCCAGCCGGCCCGACGAAGCGCTTCGATATCGGATTCGGAACATTCCTGCGGCGCGCGAGTGACCTTCCCTGCCCAATCCAGCGCGGCGCGCTGGCGCCGGTCGAATACCGCGTCGTAACGTCCGCAATCCAGCGCGACGCTCCATGCATCGGCCAGCCCGGGATCGGCCAACGCCTCTTGCATTCCGCGCCGATGGTGCGAAACGCAATAGGCGCAGCCATTGATCCGGCTGACGAGCACGCCAATGGCCTCGGCAAACGACGGTTCCAGGCGGTTGCGCGGATGATGCAACACGCTGCGGTAGAGGGCCATGTGCCCTTCCAGCGTATGCTCGCGCAAACTGTGCGCCTGGAGGATCTGATCGACCGGGCCCGCGCCGCCGGCCTGTCGGTAGATCCGTCCCAGTCGGCCTTCGGCCGCGGCAGGATCGATAACCCGGATCCAGACCATTCAGAACCCTCGCGCTCGCTTCGGTTCAAGGGTAGACCATTCGATCAGGACCGGGTTGCCCGCCTGGTTCTTTCTCCGGCGAATGGGGGGAAGCGCGGTCGCCGCACCTCAGGCCGGCGGCTTTTCGAACACGAAGATGCCCCAGGCGAGATCGCCCCGGCGACCACCGTCGACCCAATGCTGCAGCCCGGCCTGCATTCGTTCGATGTAGTCGTTGCTGACGCCGCGGCCGCGAAGTTCGTCGGCGTTGTCGATCAGCGCATTGCGCACGCGGGTGTAGTGGCGGCGCAGCTGCTCGGCGTGGTCCTCGAAGGTGAACTCGTCGAGCCCAAGCGAGCCCAGCGCGTTTCGATAGAACCCGGGCGAGCCGAGCGAGTCGAGATGAAGGCGGTCATAGATCGGCTGGAGCCGCTCGACCGGCGCGTTGTCGGCCTGCATCGGGTCGGTGAATACCAGCCGACCGCCCGGCGCGAGCACGCGCGCCGCCTCGCGGCAGACCTGGGCCCGGTCGCCGGAATGCAGGAACGCGTCCTGCGACCACACGAGGTCGAACGATGCGTCGCCGTAGTCAAGCGAAGTGAAGTCACCATCGACCACGTCGATCCGGTCCTCGAGACCGGCCTCGGCGTTCCTCTGGCGGTCGCGCTCGTTCTCGACCTCGCTGAGATTGAGCGCCACGCAGCGGCAGCCGAAGCGTTCGGCGAGGTACCGCATCGATCCGCCGTACCCCGCCCCGAGATCGAGTACGCGCATGTCCGCGGAAAGATTGCCGGCAAGCTCGGCCATGCGTCGCACGGTACGCCGACTGGCATCGGCGATCGGCTCTTCATCGGAGCGATACAGGCCGATATGGATATCCTCGCCGCCCCAGATTTGAAAGTAGAAGTTATCGGCATCGGCACTGTTGTAGTACTCGCGGGCGGTTTCGACGACTTCCGAGTAGGCGGGCTGGCTCACTGGTCCTTTCCTCCGCTGGTGACCAGTTCCGTGTCGTCGGCGATATCCTCATGGCCGTAGTACTTCTTCTCCGCGACGTGGATATAGAAGTCGGGCGTACCGGTGCTTTCCTCGTCTTCAAAATCGGCATATGTCGCGATCTTCTGAAATCCGACTTCCTGCATCAGCCCACGCACGTAATTGCGGCGGATCGGACACATGTTCAGGTGGTACACCGAGTCGTCCGGGAACGTATAGCGGAAGCGCGCAAGTCCGTCATCGACATACTCCGGCTCGGCGCTGACCTGGTGGCCGCAATAGTAGAACTTGTGCTTGGTGGAGAACCCATCGTCGAGGATGGCGTCGTAGTTGCGCTGATCGAGGATCAGGCAACCGTCGTGCTTGAGCACCGCGTAGAACTCGGCAAGCGCCTTGCGCCGATCGCGCTCATCGAACAGGTGATTGAACGAATTCCCCAGGCAGATCACCGCATCGTAGGCGGCATGCACATCTCGATTCAGCCAGCGCCAGTCGGCCTGGATGGTCCTCAGGATATGACCGCGCTTGCGGCCGTTCTCGAACGCCTTGGCCAGCATCGCAGCAGAGCCGTCGACGCTGCAGACCTCGAAGCCGGCCTCGATCAGGCGTACGGAGTGAAATCCGGTTCCGGTGGCGACATCCAGAATCCGTTCGGCACCGCGCTGCTTGAGCATCTCGATGAAGAAATCACCCTCGCTCTCGTAGCGCGCGTCCCAGTCGATCAGTTCGTCCCATTTATCGACGAAACCCTCGACATATTCCTGCTGATAGTGGTCCGATTCCCGGACTTCGACGGGATCCTTGCCGAAATCCTGTTCGGTCTGGTCGTTGATGCCTTCCAAAGCGCTTGAACTACCGCTCGAGTTACTGATAGTGGCCTCCGTTTCGTTGTGAGTCGCGTCGATTGCTGCGGGACTTCGGGAAAAACGATGCCGAACCGATGCGCGCGCTGATCCGGCGCGCGGATTGCACGGTCGCGAAACGACATCGTCTTGTTCATTCGAGAACTGCTGACCGGGGGATACGCCGGGTTGCGCCTGCTCGCTGCGCATCCCGACTTTCCGCGGTCGCGGTGTTTGCGATCGGCGAAGGCTCGGCCTTCACCCTGTCTTCATCATAACGCGGACCAGGGCGCGATTACAGCCCGGATTCTCCATGCCGAGTCGAGCGCAGCCATTCGAGAACCCCCTCCAGCGTCGCATCCGGGCTATCCGCGCCGGTCTCGAGTGCCTGTCGAAAGCCCGCCGCGAGCCGCTTGCCTTCCTCGACTCCCCACTGGTCGAACGCGTTGATTCCCCAGCGCACGGCGAGCAGGTAGACCGCATGTTCGAACGTCGCCAGCAGCTCGCCGACGGCCGCCGGATCCAGCGTACGGGCCAGCAAGAGCATCACCGGGTTGTTGCCCGGCAGCGACCGTTCGGCACGCGGATCCTGGCGCCCGTTGACCAGTGCGCTGGCCTGCCCGAGGAGATGCGCCAGCTGTTCGCGTTGCCAGCCTTCCATGCCCGGCTCCGGAGTCGCGGTTCCCAGCAGCAGCATGGGGTGCCGCGAGGTTCCCTGGTGCAGCGCCTGGAACAGCGAATGCTGCAGATCGGTGCCGGCCCCGCCGAACACCAGGGGCGAGGTCGGCTCGCGAACCGCGGCGCCGTCGAGCCCCACCGACTTGCCGAGGCTTTCCATGACCAGTTGCTGCAGGTATTCGGCCAGCAACCGCAAACCGGGCTCGTAGCTGACCACCCCGAGCGTCCGGAAACCGAACCGACGAACCAGCGCGTCGATACTGGCGGCCAGGGCGAACGCCGCGGATTCGCCGACCCGAGCGTGCAGGTCGGCATCGACGCGTGCTGCTCCGGCCAGCAGCGCTGCCCAGCGAGCCGGCCCGATGCGTGCCGCGGCACTCAGTCCCACGCTGGACCACAGCGAGAAACGCCCGCCGGTCCAGGACGGGAACGCGAGCACGTTGTCGGCGCAGACACCGAACTCGACCGCCCTGGCCGGATTCGCGGTGGCCGCCCAGATCCTGTTCTTCGCACCGCCGAGCCAGTCGCGCCAATGGCTTGCCTGGGCCAGCGTTTCGCCGGTCGAAAAGCTCTTCGAGGCCACGACCAGACCGGTGGTGGCCGGATCCAGGTGCCGCTGCAGGTGCCGGACGCGACGCGAATCCAGCGTCGTCAGCCATTCGACGTCGACGGCGGCGTCTGAACAGTCCAGGGCGTCGGCCACCAGGCGCGGGCCGAGGTCGGATCCGCCAATGCCGACGTGGACCAGCGTGCGGATGCCGGCCGACCCGTCGTGAAGGCGGCCGGCCAGCGCGAGCAGCCGCTCACGCGAGCGCAGAATCTCCGCGGCGTCAGCGGAGGGGGCGATCCGCGCGGGATCGTCGGCCCGCAGCGCCATGTGCAGCGCGGGCTGGTCTTCCGAAGGGTTGACGATGGCGCCTGAAAACAGGGCGCGCATCGCCAGGCCGGCGGCCTCGACCCGGTCGGATTCGCCGATGCGCTGCCACTCGTGCAGGGAAATCGGCGTTCTCGACGCGTCGAAGCGCCAGCTGGGAGTGCGACCGAGCATCGCCTCGGCGCGGCCCGGTTCGGCCGACATCAGCGCTGCAATGGACGGAGTGTTGTTTTTCTGCAACACGGGCGGCTTCAAGCCGCCTGAACGGGGATCTCGCCGGCGATCCGCTGGACGCGATTCGACGCATCGGGATAGACCAGGCGCGGCTTGTGCAGCGCGGCTTCGGCGGCATCGACCTGACCATAGGCGCAGATGATCAGCAGATCTCCCGGCGAGGCCTTGTGCGCGGCAGCGCCGTTGACGCTGATCACACCGCTATCGGCCTCGGCGCGAATCGCGTAGGTCACGAAACGCTCGCCGTTGGCGATATTGTAGATATGTATTTGTTCATACTCGACAATTCCGGACGCATCGAGGAGCTTTTCATCGATGGCGCAGGAACCCTCGTAGTCGAGTTCGGCGTGGGTGACGGTGGCGCGGTGGATCTTGGCCTTGAGCAGGTTGAGATTCATGATGGTCGTTCGGTCCGTTGGTCGCGGGGAGTTCCTTTCGCCCAAAAAAAAGCCTCTCCCCGGTCGGGGGAGAGGCAGCGTGTCGGAGTGATGTACCTCAAATCGCGCCCTGACACCTTGATTGCCGTGCTGGATGACCAAGGTTCGTGGTAACTGTACCACACGAATCACCTTTTTCCAACCCCTATTTGCGGATCAGAGACAGTTTTGTCGCTTTACCGCAACATTGTCGATCAAGCGGGCTGAACCGAGGCGCGCGGCCGCGAAGAGCCGATCGTTATGACCCCGGGCCGGCGCCAGGGTTCCCGAATCGCGAATTTCGACGTATTCGGGCGCCAGACCGGCCGCGGCAAGCTGGTCGACGGCGCGCGCCATCAGTCGTTGATGCGCTTCGGGACCCTGCCGGGCGGCCTCGTCTGCGGTCTCGGCGAGAATCCGGTACAGCGCCGGTGCGCGCCGACGCTGATCGGCATCGAGGTAGCGGTTGCGGGAACTGAGGGCCAGTCCGTCGTCGGCGCGCGCGGTCGGTGCCGCTTCGATCGCCACCGGAATCGAAAAATCGCGAACCAGGTGGCGAATGATCACCAACTGCTGGAAATCCTTCTCGCCAAACACGGCTGAATCGGGTGCCACCTGGGCGAACAGCCTGAGCACCACGTTGCAAACGCCGTCGAAATGTCCCGGCCGGGACGCCCCGCACAAGCAGTCAGTCAGTTCCGACGGCGCGCGTACCGCGAACCCGTGACCGGCGCCCAGCGGATACATGGCCTCGACCGCAGGCGCCCAGACACATTCGCAGCCGCTGCCGGCCAGTGCATCCAGGTCGGCCTCCAGCGTGCGCGGATAGTGGTCGAAGTCCTCGCCGGGGGCGAACTGCGTCGGGTTGACGAAAATGCTCACGACCACGGCCGCGCCGTCGCGCGCCGCGCGGCGCACCAGCTGCAGGTGCCCATCGTGCAGGTTGCCCATGGTCGGTACGAAATTCACCGCTCGACCGTCAAGGCCTTCACGCCAGGCGCGCAGCCGATCCAGCGTGGCGATGCAATCGGGCCGGTCAGCCGCCATAGGATTCGTCGGCGCTCGGAAACTCCCGTGCACGGACCGCTTCGACGAATGCGCGCAGGCCCGCCTGGATCGAACCGGTCCCGGCGACGAAATCGCGCACGAAACGCGGCGGATGCGCGCTACCGATGCCGAGCGCATCGTGCAGCACCAGCACCTGGCCGTCGACGCCGGCGCCGGCTCCGATTCCGATGACCGGGATCTCGAGTGCCGCGGCCACCTCGGAACCGAGCGATGTCGGCACGCATTCCAGCACCAGCAGCGCGCAGCCGGCATCGGCCAGCGCCCGCGCCTCGGCCAGCAGGCGCTTCCCGTCCTCCCCGCGCCCCTGGACGCGATAGCCCGACAGCTGGTGCACCGACTGGGGGGTCAGGCCCAGGTGGCCGCAGACCGGCACGCCGAGTTCGGTCAGACGAGCGACGCTTTCGACGGCGGCGCCTTCGAGCTTGACCATCTCGGCCCCGGCCTGCATCAATGCGCGCGAAGACTCGACCGCCATGGCCGGATCGGCATAGCGCAGAAACGGCAGGTCGGCCAGCAGCAGCGGCCGGGACAGGCCGCGTCGCACGCAGCCGACGTGATACACCATGTCGTCCAGCGTCACGGGGACCGTGCTTTGCCGTCCCTGGATCACGTTGCCCAGCGAATCGCCGACGAGTACGCAATCGACACCGGCGCGTTCGATTTCGCCGGCGAAGGTCGCGTCGTAGGCCGTCAGCATGCTGATCGGCTGGCGCTCGCTCTTCATCGCGGCGAGCGCGCGAAGCGTGACCTTGGCGCCCTGGTTCATGGGCAGGTCTGATGATCGGCCGGGCGAACGCCGGCGTCGTCCACCCGTTGCCGCAGGCCGGCCACCGGGCCCCGACCCGGGACGATCCGGTCGGGCGCGATCTCGGCCAGCGGGCAGAGAACGAACGCGCGCTGGTGCAAGCGCGGGTGGGGCACGGTCAAACGCGACGTTCGGATCGATTCATCACCGAACAACAGCAAGTCCAGGTCGATCGTTCTGGGGCCGCAGGGTCGTTCGGGATCGCGATCGCGTCCCTGATCCCGCTCGATGGCCTGCATGGCCCCGAGCAGTTCGTGCGCATCCAGGTCGGTTTCCAGCGCCACCACTGCGTTGAGGAACTCGGGTTGATCGGGATCGCCAACCGGATCGGTTCGATACCGCGACGAGCGCTCGAGCACCCGCGTGCCTGGCATGCGATCCAGGGCGGCCAGCGCCACGTCCAGCTGTCGATCCGGGCAATTCAGATTGCTGCCGAGGCCAACGAACGCAAGGGTCATGGAGTGGCCCGTGTCCTCGGCGGCGGCTTGCGCGATTTGCCGAAGATCATGCGGTTGCGCGTTTCGGGGTCCGCATCCTGCACCTCGGTCCACCACTGCGCCAGTTTTTCGGCGTCCGGGTCCTCCAGTGCGCGCAGCAGCAGAAAGTCGTAGGCGGCCCGAAACCGTCGCTCCGACAGCAGTCGCATGGCGCGCTTGCCGCGGCGCTTCTCGAAGCGCGGCTGGAACATCCACATTTCCTTGGCCATGGTCGAGAATCGGCGGTGGATCGAGACGCGAGAGGTGTACTTCGAGAACGCCCGTTCGCCGGCCGCGGCGAGCGCTTCGACCGGAGCCAGGCCGTCCTGGTCCATGCAACGCCGGGCTTCGACTTCGACGCGCGGCCAGAACAGCGCCGCGAACAGGAATCCCGGGGTCACCGGCTTGCCCTCGCGGATGCGCTCATCGGTGTTTCGGAAGGCTTCCCGGATCAATACCGGCGGATTCGCAGGATCCTCGAGCAGTCCGGGAAACAACTCCTGCCATAAACCGTGGTCGACCAGCGAACGGAAGCCATCCCAGGCGCAGCCTCCCAGCAGCAGCTTCAATAACTCATCGAGCAAACGGGCCGGCGGAATATCCGCCAGCAGCGGCGAAAGCGGGCCGATCGGACGCTTCGAGTCCGGATCGATCTCGAGGTCCAGCTTGGTCTGGAACCGGATCGCCCGCAGCATGCGAACCGGATCCTCGCGATAGCGGAGTTCCGGATCACCGATGAGCCGGAGCCGGCGCCGCGCGACATCGGAATACCCGTCGGTATAGTCGCGGACGACCTGCTCGGACGGATCGTACATCAGGGCGTTGATCGTGAAGTCGCGGCGGATTGCATCTTCGGCCTCGCTGCCGCCGTACACGTTGTCGCGCAGCACGCGGCCGCCGTCTTCGACGGCACGGTCGCCGCTATCGTCGGTGCCACGAAACGTCGCCACCTCAATGATCTCCCGCCCGAACCGGACGTGTGCGAGCCGGAACCTGCGCCCGATCAGGCGGGCGTTCCGGAACAGCTTGCGCACCTCTTCGGGCGTGGCATCGGTGCCGACATCGTAGTCCTTGGGTTCGCGGCCCAGCAACAGGTCGCGCGGGGCGCCGCCGACGACATAGGCCCGGAAGCCCGCCTGCTGCAATCGGTCCGTGACCTTGAGCGCGTGCGGATTGATTCGATCGCGGGCGATACCATGCTCGCTCAACGGGATTTGCTTCAATGAGGTCTTCAAGCGGTTCTTATATAATTGCGCGGCGAATGAGGAACGCGATGGGGGCGGCGGCGAGCGAACGGCGCGCCGAATCCGATCGCGGCACAGTTTACCACCAGCCACTGCGCTACCCGCGTGCGGCTGCAAAAGCGGAATCCCAAGCCATGACGTTCGTTGTTGTCGAAAACTGCATCAAGTGCAAGTACACCGACTGTGTGGAAGTCTGCCCGGTCGACTGTTTCCACGAAGGGCCGAATTTCCTGGTCATCGATCCGGAAGAGCGCATCGATTGCACGCTGTGCGAGCCGGAGTGTCCGGTCGAGGCGATCTTCCCGGAAGACGACCTGCCCGCCGATCAGCAGGAGTTCCTCGAGCTCAACGCCGAATTGTCGCGAGAATGGCCGGTCATCAACGAACGCAAGGACCCTCCGCCCGATGCCGCGGAATGGGAAGACAAGCCCGACAAGCTCAAACTGCTGGAGCGGTAGCAGACGGTTCTGGTCCGACTCTTCGGCGCTCACGGTTGCGCCGGTCAACCGGCCGAAGCCCCGGTTGCTGATCGAAGCAAAGTGGTCGGTCTCGAAGCTCAAATTCAAAGGCGTTTCGCCCCGCGCTTCGCGCTTGGGGGCGAGTGACTTTTGGCAGCGCCCCCAAAAGTAACCAAAAGCGCTGTGAAAGGCAGCGGTCGCGGGCGCGGCTTCCGGAAGCGGCATCAGCGTGTTGTACTCGGTCCGAGACCTGGCTGATTCCGGCTGCCGGGTCCAGAGGACCTGGTGAAGGCAGCGGAGACCTGCCGACGGTCGCCGCCCGGGCAGCAAAACCGCCTGTCGGGCACTTCCCGCAGCAACCTGGGTCGCTAACCCAGCCGCTCCCGCAGCCGATCCAGGACGAACTCGGCGTGCTGCATCGGCAGGATGTTGCCGTCTGCATCGAGGATCGCGACGCGGGTCGTGTCGGACGTCTCGCGCTGGACCTCGAACAGGTAGGTTCCACTGTAGTCGAGATACTCGGGCGCTTTCCAGAACATGAAGACCTTGCCCAGGAAACTGCGCTGGGAAACCTGGATCGGCTCATGCGCGAACAGGACGCGGAAACGTCGCTGATCTTCCAGCACCTGATCGATCGACATGTCTCCGCGATTGAGTGCGTCGCCAAGGTCGCGCCAGGTCTCCGCCGCGGTTTCATCGACCTCCAGGTAAAGGCCCTGCGGCCCGAAGCGGATTCTCGAGCGCGCCTGCTCGGCTTCCGCGGAGGTCAGCACCCGAGGCGGTCGGGACTCATCGCCCTGGGCCGCGAGCTCGGGCAGCGAGTAGCCGGGAATCTCGAAATTCGAGCCGGTTTCGGGCTCGTTGAGATCCGGCGGCGTGTCGATTGCGGGCACTTCCTCACTGCCGGCATAGGCCGGCCCCCGATCAGGCAGCAGCCCACAGGCAGAGCAAAGCGCCAGCAGCACAACAGCTCCTGCAACACGGGCGCAGCTTCGGAATATCGTCATCAACTCGGGTTCACCCCAATTCGTATTTGCGTGTAGCAGAGGTCATTGTTCAGCCAGGGTCTCGGCCAGCTGATGTCCCGCGGCGTGGTGTCGCTCGTCAAGGGGCACCAGCGGAAGCCGGATTCCGGCGTCGATTCTACCGATAGTTGCGAGCAGCCACTTGACCGGAATCGGATTCGCTTCCAGCGCCAGGAACCGGTAGACCGCTTCCAGGTCGTCGTTGATTCGGCCGGCGGACGCGAAATCTCCGGCAGCGGCATGCTCACAGAGCCGCGCCAGCGCACGAGGCACGACGTTGGCGGCAACCGAAATCACACCGCGCGCGCCGTGCCGCATGGCTTCCAGCGCGCTCGGATCGTCGCCGCTGTAGACCATCAGCCCGGCGGCGGCATAGTCTTCGACCCGCCGCATGTCGGCGACGGCCTCCTTGATGGCGACGATGTTCGGGTGCTCGGCCAGCCTGCCGACGGTGTCGGGTTCGAGATCGACAGCCGTGCGCGTCGGCACGTTGTAGAGAATGACCGGAACCGGGCACCGGTCGGCGATGCGCCGGTAATGCGCCAGCAAGCCGCGCTGCGGCGGACGATTGTAGTAGGGCGTCGCCACCAGCACCGCCGCCGCGCCGAGCCGTGCCGCGCGAATGCTCTGCGCAACGGCCAGGGCGGTCGACGCCGATCCGGTGCCGGCGATGACGCTGAGCCGACTGCCCGCCTGCTCCAGCGCGGTTTCGAGCAACCGGTCGCGCTCCTCGGCGGTCGTGGTTGCCGACTCGCCGGTGGTTCCGGCAACCACCGCGCCAGCCGTGCCGGCCTCGACGTGCCAATCCAGCAGCCGCCGCCAGGCATCCAGGTCGATCGAATCGGCATCCGGCAAGAACGGTGTCGCCAGGGCAACCACCGAGCCGGGGCGCAATTGGTCATCCATTGTTTTCATCGGCACGGCATACTACGCACGGCCCTGTATCCTGACAAGAGGTCGGGGTGCGAGACAAAACCGCTGCCTCGCATTCGGCGCAGTATACCAAGCTTTTGATTTAACGAATCTTTATCGAATCCATGACCCAAACCGACAGCCCCATTGAAAGCCCGGAACTTCCGGCCACCGGCGACCGCGCACTCTCCGTCCAGGCGTTTCGCGGCGCACCACTGGTCATTTACTTCTACCCGCGCGACAACACGCCGGGTTGCACCAAGGAAGGCCAGGCCTTCCGCGACCTGTACGAGGAGTTCGGCAAGCTCGGCACGGCGATCGTCGGCGTCTCGCGCGACAGCGCCCGAACGCACGAGAACTTCAAGGCGAAACACGCGTTCCCGTTCGACCTGATTGCCGACACCGACGAAACGCTGTGTGGCCTGTTCGGCGTGATCAAGGAAAAGAACATGTACGGCCGCAAGGTCATGGGCATCGAGCGCAGCACGTTTCTGCTCGATGCCGACGGCCGCATCGTGCGCGAATGGCGGAAGGTGAAGGTCCCCGGGCACGCCGAGGAAGTACTGGAAGCCGCGCGCGAACTGGCTTGAGCACCACCCGGCCCCACCAGCCCGACCTGATACGCCACCGGAGCGCGCCATGAGCGACGCCAGTCGTCTGTACCTGCTCGACACCAACGTGCTGATGCACGACCCCACTGCCCTGTTCCGGTTCGAGGAACACGACATCTACCTCCCGATGGTCGTGCTCGAGGAACTGGACGCCGCCAAGAAAGGCATGACCGAGGTTGCGCGAAACGTCCGGCAGGTCAGCCGTTTCCTCGGCCAGATGATGAACGGCGGCCATGATTTCGAGGCCGGACTGGCGTTGACGATGCCCGAGGGTCTGGATATCCGGATCGGCTCCGGCCGGTTGTTCTTCCAGATCGAAGACCCCGACATCGACGACCACCCCGAACTGCTGCGGGCCAAGGCCGATAACGAAATCCTGCACGCCGCGATGCGCCTGAACCGGGAGCAGCCGGGGCGCGAAGTCGTGCTCGTTTCCAAGGACATCAATCTCCGGATCAAGGCGGCCATCCACGGCATCGCGGCGGAGGACTACCACAACGATCGCGCGCTCGACGACATGAGCCTGCTGTACAACGGGCTGACCGAATCCGACAACGAATTCTGGGAGCGGCACGCGATCGCCGACTCGTGGAACGACTCGGGACGCACCTACTACCGGCTGGGACGCGTGGCGGGCGACGACTGGCACCCGAATCAGTGCCTGAAACTGTCGGGCAGCAACGGCATGGAAGCGCTGGTGCGCGAAGTGGCCGACGAGCACTTCACGCTGGAGGTCACCGAGGACTTCCGGCACGGTCCGCGCTCGGTGTGGGGCATCCAGGCGCGCAACCCGGAGCAGAACTTCGCGCTCAATCTGTTGATGGACCCGGAGATCGATTTCGTCACGCTGCTCGGCACCGCCGGCACCGGAAAGACCTTGCTGACCCTGGCGGCCGGTCTTGCCCAGACCCTGGACGACCAGATCTACCGCGAGATCATCATGACCCGAGCGACCGTTTCGGTCGGCGAGGAAATCGGCTACCTGCCGGGCACCGAGGAGGAGAAGATGACGCCGTGGATGGGCGCACTGACCGACAACCTGGAGGTGCTGACCGAATCCGAGGGCCACGGCGGCGACTGGGGACGCGCGGTGACCAACGATCTGCTGACCTCGCGCATCAAGATCCGCTCGCTGAACTTCATGCGCGGACGCACCTTTCTGAATCGCTACCTGATCATCGACGAGGCGCAGAACCTCACGCCCAAGCAGATGAAGACCCTGATCACCCGCGCCGGCCCGGGTACCAAGATCGTCTGCCTGGGCAATGTCGAGCAGATCGATACGCCCTACCTCACGGAAACCACCTCGGGCCTGACGTTCGCCGTCGACCGATTCAAGCACTGGATGCACGCCGGCCACATCACCCTTCGGCGCGGAGAACGCTCCAGGCTGGCCGACTTCGCCTCCGCGGCGTTCTAGGCTGCCCCGTCGTTCATCCCGTAGTATTCAGTCTGTGACCGAGGCGACAGTGCAAGGCGCGGCCGGCCGGGAATGGCAAGCCCTCTACAAGGGTCGGAATGTCGCCATGTCGAGTCGGACCCACTCCCGAAGGGCGAGGCCGAACGAAAGAACCAGCGCGCTGATCTGCCGCGTCCGGACTCCTGGAAAGGCCATCAGCCTTCCCGGCGAGCCCTCTTTCCAGGGCGCCGTACGGCGCCGATGAGCGCCGTCCGGCCCTGCCGACGGGCGAGTGCCGATCCACAGAACCTGATCCGGATCAACTCCGAACGCGTCCGGATATGTTGAACTGTCCGCGTGAGCGTACCGCAGAGAGGGGGTTCCAGTGCAAATCGAGTCATATCTTCATGCCATGGTCAAACACGGCGCATCGGACCTGTTCCTGAGCGCCGGGGCCGTACCGGGAATCAAGATCGAGGGCAAGATCCGCCGCCTGGGTGAGCAGCCGCTGGATGCCCGGGAGGTCCACCAGCTCGGCTATTCGATGCTCAGCGACAAACAGATCGCCGAGTTCGAGCGCGACCTCGAACTGAACCTGGCAATCGCCTTGAAGTCGCTGGGTCGATTCCGCGTCAATCTCTTCCGCCAGCGCGGCTCGGTCGCGGTCGTCGTTCGCTACATCAAGGCGGAAATTCCCTCGATCGAGGAATTGAAGCTCCCGCAGATTCTCAAGGACCTGATCATGGAGCCGCGCGGCCTGGTGCTCGTGGTCGGCTCCACCGGCTCCGGAAAATCGACCACGCTGGCCTCCATGATCGACTATCGCAACGCCCGGGCCAGCGGGCATATTCTAACGGTCGAGGAGCCGATCGAGTTTCTGCACGCCCACAAGGCGTCGATCGTCGACCAGCGCGAGCTGGGGCTGGATACGCACAGCTATTCGAACGCGCTGAAGAATGCAATGCGCGAGGCTCCGGACGTGATCCTGATCGGCGAGATTCGTGACGCCGAGACCATGAAGCACGCGATCGCCTACGCCGACACCGGCCACCTGTGCCTGTCCACGCTACACTCCAACAACGCCAACCAGACCCTGGACCGGATCATCAACTTCTTCCCGGATTCGGCGCACCACCAGTTGTTCCAGGATCTCTCCGAGCACCTCAAAGCGATCATCAGCCAGCGACTGATTCCGACCATCGACGGCAAGAGGGTGCCGGCGGTCGAAATCATGATTCGCACTCCTTACATCGCGGATCTGATCGCAAAACGGGATCTGGACTCGCTCAAGGACGCGATGCGCGACGGCCACCAGGCCGGGATGCAGACCTTCGATCAGGACCTGCTGCGGCTCTACGAGAACGGCGAAATCAGCGAACGCGAAGCCATGGGGCACGCCGATTCGCGCAACGATCTCGGATTGGCGATTCGCTCGACCCGGCCTCGCGGCGCCGCCGAAGCGCCGGAGGGCCTGGAGATCGAGCAGTGGGATTGACGTCGGCCTGACGCCCGCATCCGCAAATCTCGCTCACCGGCCCATCCGCAACAACGCTCGCGATGCGCGCATCGGGCCTCCCGGCCTCAATGATTAGAGGCTGATCATCCCGGTTGCGCTGCATCTTTCCGCATCGGCGCGCGAGCCGCGGCCTGCGGCATAATGCCGCGCATGCCCCATTCCCGGAGTTCTGCGGCGCCCGCGCTGCTGGTTACATCAGGCGCCGTGATGATCAGTTTCGCCGCCGTGTTCGTGCGACTGGCCGACGTCGCACCAACGACCTCGGCGTTCTACCGCATGGTGTTCGGCGGTCTCGCCCTGCTGGCGTTGATCGCGGCGCGCCCGGCGCTGCACGCCGGATTCGGGCGCGGCTGGGTCGGTTCGACGTTGATCGCGGC
>CAYPZP010000056.1:0-17045 GCA_964415285.1 uncultured Halomonas sp.
TTCGCGAGCGATGCCGGCGGCAGCGTCGAGAATCTGCGGGTCGAGTTGCTCTTGTTCGATCGCCGAAAGGCGCGCATCGGCCGCCTCGACAAGCGCTTTCACCCGGCGTTCCGCCGTCTCGGCGCTGGCGGTCTGGAAGGCACGTGCCCGCTCGACGGCCTCGGATTCGATCCGTCGCGCCTCGGCGCGGGCCGCTTCCGCGGTCTCGGCGGCTTCCTGCTCTGCCGCGGCGATCCGCTGGCGTGCCCGCTCCTCCGCCTGGAGTACCTGACGGACCGACGATTCGTCGCGGGGCCGTCCTTCTTCGTTCATATCGCGACTCCCCTCTCGAAGCCGCAGCCAGTATGCGCGGATTGGACGCCGGGGGGCTTGACATACGTCAACACCGACCCTGCAGGGAGCGCGTTTCTTCAGCGATCGACACCCCGGACCCCGTCCTTGTCCAGGCGCCATGAACAGGACCCGGCCGCAACATCGAGCCGATCGCGATCGTCCTGGCGCGGGCCCGGGGACGGCCGAGCGCGCGACGGGCTTCCTACGGCAACCGGATCGTGCGTTCGCTGCTCATCCGTTCCGGACCGCGATAGTTCGCCAGCACTCGCTCCCCGGCCAGATCGGGATCGAGCAGCGTGCCGTTCGTGAACTGCCGGACGACCAGGCCGATGACCGGCAGCCCGACAAATTCATGGCCGCTACGCGAAATCAGCCGCCGTTCGCGGTCCTGGTAGAGCGACACTTCGGCGCGCACCGCGAAACTCTCATCGAGCGTGACCGCCACCGATACCGGAAGCCCCAGCAGCCCGGAGGTCGTCGAATCGTCGACAACGACCGGCTCGGCACTGAACAGAATCGTCTGAATCGGCTCACCGATGTCCGTGCTCGACAACAGGATTGGAGTCGGTCGAGGCGGAGCCGGCGAAGCCCGGGGCTTGTCGCCGGTCGACGTCAGCGTCTGGCGATTGCTGCCGGGTCGCGACACGTCGCTCTCGGAAAGCCAGACCGGTTCGCCATCGCGAGCATGCACAACAAGCTCGGTTTCTCCGGTCACGGCAGGGGGATTGTCCGCGGCGTAGCGCGCCAGGGGCGAGATCAGCACCATCTCGGAATCGGCATTGATGCCCGGTTTGACGTTGATATCGCCCCGGAGCCGCCGCACCGTCAACACCGAGGCGACCGCATCGATCGGGCGATCCCACTCGTAATCACGGCATGCGTCGGGCAGGCACACGCGGCTGACCGTGGTGCCGGCGCCGGTGTCGGCGGTATGCGCCGAAGCGAGATTCGGCATTGTCGCGCCCGGCGCGGTGTGCTGGACGATATCGCTGAACCCGGACAGCGCGACGGCCGCGAACGTGGCGTTCGCGCCGGCGAAGACATCGATCAACTGCGCTTCGGCACTGAGCGCTCCGGCCGGCGGCAGCAGACCGGCGGCCGGATTCGACTGCCATTCGGTTTCGAAGCGGGCATCGAGCTCCTGGCAGTCGATCCAGCGAATCACGTCGCTGAAGGAATTCTCGCTTTCGCGCGTCAATCCGGACGCCGGGTCGGCCCGGCCCATGTCGATGATCTCGATGTAGCCGCCGAGCGCCGATCCGCTCAGCGGCAGCCGACGCGCGCCGGGGTCATCGCCGGCGGCGAATTCGGGGATCAGACAGCTGCCGTCGCGGGTGACCAGCGCCCCCTGCCCACCGGCATCGGGATCGGCGAACAGCGCGCCGGCAAAGCTGTCGCGGCCGTCGAGATAGACGTTGAAGGCCGCAGCTTCGCCGCCCTGCGCGTCGATGATCCGCAGCTTGACCGCGCTCGGCGCGTTGGCGTGGTTGGTCAGCGTCAGCAGCGTATCGGTGGAGCGGCCCGCGAAATTGGTGCCGACGCCGATGGACCAAAGCGGCACGACCAAGGCACCGCCGTGGCCCGCGCCGCGATAGGCCACGGCGCCGTCGGCCGATGCGAACGGGATCAGAGCCGCGATCATCAGCAAGACGCTTGCGGCGATGCGGTAGCGGTTCCGATTCACGCTCACTCCTCCGCGCCGGCGGCGACGGGCTCGGAAATCCGGACGCGAATCAACTCCTGCTCGGAACGATAGGTCGCGCGCACCGACTGACCGTCCGGATTGACCAGCGTCCCGTTGCTGAACTGCTGGACCGCAAAACCGATGATTGCGTCGCCCGGGAATTGCGCACCGTCGGCCGACGTGAGGACGCGATCCTCATCGCCGAGATCCTGGTCCACGTGCAGCTGGAGCTCCCCGGAAACAAACGGTCCGGGCAGCGAATCGAACCGCAGCGGCTGGGTCGTTCCGAGCAGCGAAAACCCGGGTTCGGCACCTTCGACCTGCCCGAACTGCAATGCCTCGACGGCAAGAATCCAGCGATCGCGGAAATATCGCGTGCCGCAGATATCGGAACCCGGGTGAAGAGGAAAAATGGTCGGTTGCGGCGGGCAATCGCCCGGGGTCGACTCGTCCGCATCGCGGCTTCTCTCGGCGAAGCGCACGTCGCCGTCGATCGCGAAACCACCGTCGGCGTCGCTTTCGAAGCGCGCCAGCGGTCGCGTGTAGACGAACTGCGTCACCGCACCGATCGAGGGCTTGGCCGAATACGACGCCTCCAATCGATCGGCCAGCAACACCGACGCCACCGCCTCGACCGGCAGGTTCCAGGCGCGCACGTCGCAGTCATCGACGCCGCAGACCCGGCTTTCGGTCAGACCCGAAGCCGTATTCGACGTTACAGCCGTCGACAGGTCAGGTACCTCGCTGCCCGGGGCGGAATGCTGCACCACATCGGAGAAACCGCTCAGGGCCGTCACCGACGGGCTGACCATGCCGCCCACGCCGACGTTGATCAGGTGCACCAAAGCACTCAGCCTTCCGCCGGGCGGTCCGACGGTTTCGGCAGGATCGCTGGCCCAGGTCCCGGTTTCGAATCGATCCGACAGCGTTTCGCAGCGGTCCCAGAAGCTGCCGATGGAACCGGCCGGTCCGGTGAACGTGGAAACCCCCATCTCCGTGATCTCGAGATAGCCGTTGCCGTGCGCCAGCGCCGGCAGTTCGAGCCGGGCCACGCCGGATTCATCGCGCGCCGGCAACGGCAGGATGCAAGTCTCGTCGGCCGTAATCAATCGACCATCCGGCAGACCGTCGCTGCCGGAATCGGTCAGCGCGGCGACCCAGGTATCCTGTGCGCCGAGATACAGGTTGAGCGACAGCACTTCAACGCCGTCGGCCTCGATCACCCGCAGCTTCACTGCGGTCGCAAGGCCGCCGTTATTGCGAATCGAAATCAGCGTGTCGTGCCCTTCGCGCACGCTCCACAGCGGCGCGATCAGCGCCGAGCCTTCGCCGCTCTCGCTCAACGCCACCGGCCCGGCAACGGCTGCGGCGCTCGGCAGCAGCGCAAACAGAAGAACCGTCAAGCTCGGTATCCGGCCCACGTGCATGCAACGCTCCTCCCGTTTCCGCAAGTTCTCGGGACCCATATTGGACCAAACGATCCATGCAATCAAGGCG
The DNA here is from genome assembly GCA_964415285.1 of uncultured Halomonas sp. GTDB lineage: Bacteria > Pseudomonadota > Gammaproteobacteria > Xanthomonadales > Wenzhouxiangellaceae. Next base: position 3,515 of record CAYPZP010000056.1, read on the forward strand.
GCGCACGGATTCAAGCGCCGGCTGCGGTGGTTCTCGACGCCGTGACAAAATGAGCGCCGATGTCAACTCCACCGTCCATCGACCCGTCGCAACTGATGCAACGAGACGTCGGCTGGCTGATCGGTCAGCGGCGCCGCTTGACGTCCGATAACTCCGACACCGGGCGAGACGCGTTGTTGCAACGATTTACCGAACGCCTGGAGGCTTCGGCAGCGCGCTGTCGACAGCGGCGCGAGCGGCTCCCGCGACCCGACTACGATGCCGAGTTGCCGATCACCGCGCGTCGCGACGACATCGTCGCCGCGATCCGCGACCACCAGGTCGTCGTGATCGCCGGCGAGACCGGCTCCGGCAAGTCGACCCAGCTGCCGAAGATGGCGCTGGAGGCCGGTAGAGGCGTGCGCGGGTTGATCGGCTGCACCCAGCCGCGCCGGATCGCCGCGCGCTCGGTCGCCCGGCGCGTGGCCGAGGAACTCGGCAGCGAACTCGGCGCACAGGTCGGCTTCCAGGTGCGCTTCGCCGACCGGACCTCCGAGGACGCCTACGTCAAGTTCATGACCGACGGCATCCTGCTGGCTGAAATCCACTCCGACCGGCGCCTGAACCGCTACGACACGCTGATCATCGACGAAGCCCACGAGCGCAGCCTCAACATCGACTTCCTGCTGGGATATCTGAAGAGGCTGTGCGCGAGGCGGCCGGACCTCAAGATCATCATCACGTCGGCGACCATCGATACCGAGAGCTTTTCGAGGCACTTCGGCGATGCGCCGGTCATCAACGTCGAGGGCCGCGGATACCCGGTATCGATCGAATACCAGCCGCCCGGCGACGGCGAGCCGTTGCCGCAGCAGGTGCTGCGCGCCGTGCGCCATGCCGCGCGGATCGATGCACGCGGCGACATGCTGGTCTTCCTGCCCGGCGAACGCGAGATTTTCCAGGTCGCGCGGGCGCTCAAGCAAGCGTCACTGCCGCACACCGAAATCCTGCCGCTCTACGCGCGGCTGCCCAGCAGCAGCCAGGACCGAATCTTCCAGCCGTACGAAGGCCGACGCATCGTGCTGGCCACCAACGTCGCCGAAACATCGCTGACGGTGCCCGGAATCCGCTTCGTCGTCGATTCGGGCCTGGCGAGAATCTCGCGCTACGCGACGCACTCCAAGGTGCTGCGTCTGCCCGTCGAGGCAGTTTCGCAGGCTTCGTGCGATCAGCGCGCCGGTCGCTGCGGTCGCGTCGGCCCCGGCACCTGCATCCGGTTGTTCGACGCCGACGACTATGGCTCGCGCCCCGAATTCACCGAACCGGAAATCCAGCGCGCCGGGCTGGTCGGCGTGGTGCTGGAAATGCTGGCCCTGGAGCTCGGCGACCCGGCCGAGTTCCCGTTCGTCGATCCGCCGCCGAAGCGGCTGATCAATGAAGCCTGGACCGTACTGGCCGAACTGCAGGCGGTCGACGACCGGCGGCGGCTGACGCGGCTCGGCACTTCGCTGGCCGCGCTGCCTGTCGATGCGCGCCACGCCCGGATGCTCATCGAGGCCGAAGCGCGCGGCGTGCTCGCCGAAGTGGTGGTGCTGGTCGCGGCCTTGAGCCTGGTCGATCCGCGTGAGCGCCCGGTGGACCATCAGCAGGCCGCCGACGAAGCCCACGCGCAATTCAACGTCGCCGGATCCGACTTTCTCGGCCTGCTCGAACTGTGGTCGTGGTGGCAGGAAGTGCGCGCGCAACACTCGCGCAACCAGGCCGACAAACGAGCCCGCGCCCGGTTCCTGAACGCGCTCAGGCTGCACGAGTGGGGACAGCTCGTCGCCCAGCTCCGGGAACTGGCGCGCGAGGCCGGCTCGCGTCCGGGCCGGCTGCAGGCGCTCGACGAAAGCCGTGCCGAGGCCGTCCACCGCAGCCTGCTGGCCGGCCTGCTTTCGCAGATCGGCCGGCACGAAGACAGCGGCGAGTACATCGGCGCGCGCGGCCACAAGTTCCGGATCTTTCCCGGATCGGTGCTGGCGCGCGGCCGGCCCGGCTGGATCATGGCCGCCGAACTGGTCGAGACCAGCCGGCCGTTCGCGCGCACGGTCGCAGCGATCCGCCCGGAGTGGCTCGAGCAGCAGGCGGCGCACCTGACTCGCGAGCGCGTGTTCGATCCGCACTGGGACCGTCGCTCGGGCCGCGTCATGGGCTATCTGCAGGTCACGCTGTTCGGGCTCACGCTGGTCGAGAAGCGCCGCGCTCACTACGGCCCGCACGATCCGGAAACCGCGCGCGACATCTTCATCCGCCACGCGCTGGTGCGCGGCGAGATGAACCACCGGGCGAAGTTCCTCAAGCGCAACGAACGCCTGCGGCGCGAGCTGGCGGTGCACGAGCACAAGCGCCGCTCGCGCGATGTGGTCGCCGACGAGTCGGCGCTGGCCGCGTTCTTCGACGAACGCGTTGCGCAGCAGGTCTTCACGGTCAAGGCCTTCGCGCGCTGGTACGAATCGCTGAACGCCGCCGAGCAGGATCGCCTGCTCTACGACCGCGCCACGCTGCTCCGGCCCGACGCGCAGACCAGCGGCGAGGAGTTCCCGGACCGGCTGACCGTCGGGCGCGAATCCTACCGGCTGGCATACCGCTTCGAGCCGGCCCACCCGGCCGACGGCGTCACGGTCGTCGCACCGCTGCACCTGCTCAACCGGCTCGACGCAGCGCGCCTTGAATGGCTGGTCCCGGGCATGATCGACGACAAGATCAAGGCGCTGATCGGCACGCTGCCGAAGTCCAAGCGCCGCTCCTTCGTACCGCTGGCCGACTACGCGCACGCCGCGGCCGAATCGCTGACATTCGGCGAAGGCAGCCTGTCCGAGCAGCTGGCCGCGGAGCTGTCGCGGATCGGCGGCGTCGACATTGTCGCCGACGATTTTCAGCCCGAACGCCTATCCGATCATCTGCGCTTCAACGTCCGCGTCACCGGCGAGGGCGGCGAACGGCTGGCCGAGTCGCGCGACCTGGAATCGCTGCAGGCCGATCTCGGCGAGCGCGCCCGGCGCGAGTTCATGGCCCGCCAGGCCGAGGACTGGCAGCGCGACGGGCTGCGCGCATTCGGCGACGTGACGTTGCCCGATCGGGTCACCACGCGCACCGGCCACAGCGCGTGGCCGGCGTTGATCGACCAGGGCGCTTCAGCCGGCCTGAGACTGTTCGACGACGAGCACGAGGCGCATGCCGCGCACGCCGGCGGCGTGCACCGGCTGCTGATGATCGCGCTGGTCGACAAGCTCAAGTACGTGGCGCGCGCGCACCGGTTATCGCCGCCGGCCGCGCTGGCCTGGACCCGCGTCGGCGACGTCGCCGCGCTCGAGGCCGCGCTCGCCGGCCGGGTCGTCCACGACCTGACCGGAGACGCCTGGGCGGTCCGCGACGCTTCGGCGCTGGCCGTGCTGGAGTCGCGTCTGCGCCCGGCGCTGGTCGAGGCCTGCGGCGCGGCGGTCGAAACGCTGGACCGGGTGCTTCAGCGCTGGCACGCGGTGACGCGCCGGGTCGCCGAAATCGGCCCGGCCCAACCGTCGGCGCAGGCCGATATCGAATCGCAGCTTGACGACCTGATCTACGCCGACTTCGTTGCCGACGTGCCGATCGAGCGACTGGCCGACTACGGCCGGTATCTCGACGCCGTCGACCAGCGGCTCGACGCGCTGGAGATCGACCCGCGCCGCGACGTCCAGCGCCAGGCCGAGGTCGAGCCCTGGTGGCAACGCTACCTCGACCGTCTCGCCGAACACGGCCTCTACACGCCGGAACTGGACGCCTACCGCTGGCTGCTCGAGGAATACCGGGTTCAGGTCTTCGCCCAGCAACTGGGAACCCGGGAAAAGGTCTCCGCCAAGCGCCTCGACCGTGCCTGGCGCGACGTGGTCGCCTGAGGAACCTCTGAACCCGACACCGGCAGGCGAGCCGATCGACTTGCGTTCGCGCGATCTGGGTTAACCTTGCGGGCTGAGCGCTACTTTTCATGATGGACCTCAGCCCATGACCGATTTCGGTTACCGCGACGTCACCCCGGAAGAGAAAACGCGCCTGGTCGGCGGCGTGTTCTCTTCGGTGGCCGATCGCTACGACGTGATGAACGATCTGATGTCGGTCGGCATCCACCGCCTGTGGAAACGACATTTCGTGGCCGGGGCCGGCATCCGCACCGGCCAGCGCGTGCTGGACCTGGCCGGCGGCACCGGCGACATCGCGGCACTGGTGCGCCGGCGCGTCGGCGCCAGAGGCGAGGTGCTGATCGCCGACATCAACCGCGAAATGCTGGAAGCGGGACGACGCCGCATGGACGACCGCGGCCGCACGCAGGCCTTCGAATGGCTGCAGGTCAACGCCGAGTCGCTGCCGTTCGCAGATCGGCACTTCGACCACGTCACGATCGCGTTCGGCCTTCGCAACGTCACCGACAAGGCACAGGCGCTGGACGAAATGCATCGCGTTCTGAAACCCGGCGGGCGGCTGCATATCCTGGAGTTTTCGCACGTCGCGCCGAAGCCGCTGGCACAGGCCTACGATCTGTGGTCGTTCCAGGTGCTGCCCCGCCTCGGCCAGGCCGTGGCCGGAGACCGCGACAGCTACCGGTATCTGGCCGAGTCGATACGCCGCTTCCCGGACCAGCAATCGCTGGCGGGCATGCTGCGCGAGGCCGGTTTCGAGCGCGTGAGCTGGGAAAACCTGTCGGCCGGCATCGCCACGATCCACCGCGGCGCACGAGTCTGATGAGCCGCTACGTCACGCCGCTACCGGGCATGCTGGCCGGTGCGATCGAGTTCGTGCTGGCGCGCGCCGCCGCGCTGGACGACGACGCCGAGGCCAAGCTGGCGCCATTGGCCGGTCGCTGGCTGAAATTCGATCTTGAGGGCATTGGCATCGAGCTCTGGCTCAGCGCCGAAGGCGCGGCACCGATCGTGCGCGCCGAACCCGGCCCCGATGGGCCGGAAGCCGACGCGGAGATCACCGGCTCACCCTCGGCGCTGCTGGCGATGGCGCTGCCCGATTTCGAAGGCGGCGCGCCGATCAAGATCGAAGGCGATGCGCGGCTGGCGCAGAAATTCCAGCAAGCGGTCAAGGCGCTCGATCCGGACCTCGAGCAGGCGCTGACCGAGTACTTCGGCGATCTGCTCGGACCCCAGGTCTTTCGACTGCTCGGGGACCTGGTTCGCTCCGGTCGCGAGGTCGCTCGAACGGGCGGGGGCCAGGTCACACACTGGTTGCGAGAGGAGAGCGGATTGACCCCGGCACCGGCCGAGTGGCGACGCTTTCGCGATGAAGTCGACCGCGTCCGGGAAGCCGTGGACCGCCTCGAAAGCCGCCTGCGCAGGAAACGCCGATGATCCGCCGCACGTTTCGGATGTTCGGCATCGCGATGGTGCTGGCGCGCTATCGACTCGACCAGCTCATCCTGAATCTGCCGGCGCTGAAGATGGCGCGCATGGTGCGCCTGCTGCCGTGGGGTCGCCGCGGCGTGCGCGATCTGCCGCGCGGCGCACGGCTGCGGCTGGCGCTCGAGGAGCTCGGCCCGGTCTACGTCAAGTTCGGCCAGATCTTGTCGACGCGGCGCGACCTGTTGCCGCCCGACGTGGCCGAAGAACTCGCCGGACTCCAGGAGCGGGTTCCCTCCTTCCCCGGCGAGCAGGCGCGCGCGATCATCGAGCAAGAGCTGGGCAAACCGATCGAGGAGCTGTTCTCTTCGTTCGATGAACAACCGATGGCCTCGGCCTCGATCGCGCAGGTCCACGCGGCCGTGCTTCCGGACGGCAGCGAGGTCGTGGCCAAGGTCGTGCGCCCCGGCATCGAAGACCGGATTCAGGACGATCTCGAACTGCTCAGCGCCCTGGCGCGGCTGGCGCGCCGCTACCATCCCGAAGGCGAGCGGATTCGACCGAACGAGGTCGTCGCCGAGTTCCAGCGAGTGATTGGCGACGAACTCAACATGCAGCAGGAAGCCGCCAACGCGAGCATGCTTCGGCGCAACTGGGAAGGCTCCGAAGCGCTGTACATCCCGAAGATCCACTGGTCGCATACCGCCACCCGGGTGCTGGTCATGGAACGCGTCAGCGGCGTTCCGGTGCGCGACATCGACGAACTCAAACGCCGCGGCGTCGATCTCGAGCGACTCGCGGTGCGCGGCATCCGCGTTTTCTATACCCAGGTGTTCCAGGACAACCTGTTCCACGCCGACATGCACCCGGGCAATATCCGCGTCGACACGACCGACCCGGCCGACGCCAGCTTCATCGCACTGGATTTCGGCATCGTCGGCAGCCTGACGCCCGACGACCTGTATTACATCGGCGAGAATTTCCTGGCGATCTTCAATCGCGACTACCGACGCGTCGCCGAACTGCACATCGAGGCCGGGTGGGTGCCACCCGACACGCGCATCGACGAAATGGAAGCCGCGGCGCGGACCGTATGCGAACCGAGCTTCACCCGCCCGCTGGAAGAGGTCTCCTTCGCCGAGCTGCTGATCAGCCTGTTCGAAGTCGCGCGGCGTTTCAAGCTGACCCTGCAGCCGCAGCTCATCATGCTGCAGAAGACGCTGCTGAACATCGAGGGCATGGGGCGAGACCTGTACCCGAAGATCAACATCTGGGACGTGGCCAAGCCGGAGCTCGAGCGCATTTTCCGCGAGCGCTACGGCGTTCGACGAACGGCCAGCAAGGTCGGGCGGGAATTGCCGGCATGGCTCGCGCGCGGGCCGGAAGTGCCCAACCTGGTGCTCGAAGCGCTGCGGTTCGCCGCCCGCGGACGGATCACCGCACAGCTCGACAGCGACGATCTGGCCGGCATCGAAGAGCAGCTGCAGAGCCAGAATCGACGCATTCCGGGCGCCGTTCTATCGGCCGGCCTGCTGATCGCCGCGGCCGTACTCGCCGCCTACGACGTCGGTCCCTGGATGCAGGATCATTCGATTCCGGCGATGGTCGGCGTCGTCGTGGCCGCCGCGATCGGCTGGCACGCATTGAGAAAATAGCCGGACGCGCGATGCCTGCGGCTCGAACCGCAAGGCGTCGACGCCACGCGATGCCGCCGCGATCGATCCGGCACAATGCCGGGAGCGAAAGCCACCGTCTACCATCATGACTGCCGCGGACATTCCCGATTTCGAACCCCAGCGCGAAACCGTGGAGGTTGCCGCGGGCGTGCTGCGTGACGAGGACGGTCGCGTATTGCTGTCCCGTCGGCCCGACGGCCGGCACCTGGCCGGTTCGTGGGAGTTTCCCGGCGGCAAGGTCGAAGCCGGAGAGGCGCCGGACCAGGCGCTTGAACGCGAGCTGGCCGAGGAGCTCGGCGTCCGGATCGGCCCGAGCCGGCCGCTGGCATCGATCCGCCACGAATACCCGGAGAAGATCGTCCGGCTGCGGCTGTTCGAAGTCCACTCGTTCCGCGGCACACCGCAAGGCGTCGAGGGTCAGGAGATTCGCTGGGTGCCGATCTCCGGGCTCGACGCGGGTGAAATGCCGGCAGCCGATCGCCCGCTGATCCGGCTGCTCGACCTCGATCCCCACTATTCGATTTCACCGGCGCCGAGCACATTCGAATCCCCGTCGCGATTCATCGAGGCATGGCAGCAATGCCTGCAGGCCGGCTTTCGACTGATCCGCCTGCGACCGGCGCCGGGCGAACGGGTGCCCAACGAGGTGGTCGAGGCGATCGACCGGATGACGCGTGCGAGCGGCGCGCGGTGGATTGCTTCCGGCGATCTCGATCAGTGCTACGGCTGGCCGGCACACGGCATTCATCTGAGCGCCGCGCAGATCGTTCACCTGGACCGCAGGCCCTGGCCGCAGGAGCGGATCGTGATCGCCTCGTGCCACGACCTCGAAGAAACACGCATCGCCGACTCGGTGCAGGCCGATCTGGTCACCCTGTCGCCGGTGGCCGAAACCGCCAGCCACCCGGACGCGATGCCGCTGGGCTGGGACGCGTTCGAGCGCGTCATCCGCTTCTGCCCGCTGCCGGCACTGGCGCTGGGCGGTGTTCGTCCGGACGACTGGGCCCGCTCGCGCGCCGCCGGCGCGTTCGGAGTGGCCGGAATCAGCGCGTTCGGCTGGCGCTGATGACACTCGATCGATTCGAACCCCGATCGCTGCCGCTGTCGTCGGCGCCGGCCCTGGGCCGGGGAGAGGCGCACGTCTGGTTCATGCAGATCGACGGCCTGCCGATCCTCGACCGCCAGCCGGCTGCGCGGCGTTCCGACGCGTTGCGCCGTCGCCGGATCGGGCAGCGGTTTCTGCTGCGATTGCTGCTGGGCGCCTATCTCGGCGTGCCCGGTCGAGACGTCGAGCTGGCGCGATCGGCGGCAGGCAAGCCGGAACTCAACGAAGCGCTCCGGGCCAGCGGGCTGAATTTCAATCTCTCGCATGCCGGCGCGCTGCTGGCCATCGCAATCGCAGGCGACACGCCGATCGGCATCGATATCGAGCCGTCGGCTCGACCGCTGCGGGCCGCGGCGCTGGCGCGGCGCTGGTTCAGCACCGAGGAAGCGAACCTCGTCGATCGCTGCAGCGACGAGGCCGGCCGAACCGAATGCCTGCGTCGCTGGAGCGTGCGCGAAGCCGTGATCAAGGCCCAAGGCGGAACGATCGCCGAGCACCTCGCCCAGGTCCGCCCGTCGATCGATGCGCCAATGCGGCTCGAGCGGCTTCCGCCAGGCTGGAAGGGCCCGTCGGACTGGGATGTGCGCGAGATCACCGGTGTGCAGGATATCCTCGGCTTCGTCGCCGCGCCGGCGCCGCTGCGGGCGGTACGCGGTTTCAGCCTGGCGCTGCCGGATCACCGTCCGAACTGAAGGCGGATCGGCCGACACGCTCCGGTTGCGCGAACCGCCCATCGACTCCGTGCCGAACATCGGCTGGGTCGATCGGGCACGGCGCCGGGCAATCGAGATGCCGATCCGGGCGTCTTGACACGAACGATTTCCATTCCGGTTATGCTAGCGAACCGCCGGACAGAATCGGAATTTCCAGTTATAGATGCCCATGAGCCAGACACCGGTCGACCTGCTGCTGCTGCACCCGCCCAGCGTCTACGACTTTCGCGAAAAGTCGATCCTGTACGGGCCCGTGAGCGACATGGTCCCGTCCTCGGTGATGTTCGAGCTCTACCCCATCGGTTTTCTGACCATGGCGGGCTATCTGAAGGAGCGCGGCCGGTCGGTACGCATCGTCAATGTCGCGCTGAAGATGCTGACCAACCCGAAATTCGACATCGAGCGGCTGCTGGCCGGCATGCGGCCGAAAGCGATCGGAATCGACCTGCACTGGATGCCGCACTGCCACGGCGCCATCGAGATCGCCCGTCTGGCAAAGAAGGTGCACCCGGATGTGCCGGTGATGTTCGGCGGACTGTCCTCGACCTACTTCCACGAATCGCTGGTCCGCGACTATCCGGAAATCGACTTCGTCTTGCGCGGAGACAGCACCGAGGAACCGCTGCACATTCTGCTTGAGACGCTGGATCAAGGCGGCGATCTGCACCAGGTCCCGAACTTGACCTGGCGCAAGGACGACGCGTTGCGCGTGAATCCGCTCACCTTCGTTCCACGCCAGCTCGATTACGTCGACGTCCACCCGGAACTCCTGATCGAAATGGCCGTTCGCTATCGGGATGTCAACGGGGTATTGCCTTTCAACGGCTGGTTGAGCAATCCGATCACGATGGTGTTGCCGCTCAAGGGTTGCGCGTTCGAGTGCGTGACCTGCGGCAGTTCGGCATCGACCTGCGCGAAGATGACCAATCGCCGCAAGGTCGCGTTTCGCAGCGCGAGCAACCTGGTCAAGAACCTGGTCGCAATCGGTCGGCTTTCGCGCGGCCCGATCGTGATCCCCGGCGATCTGCTGCAGGGCGGAAAGAAATACGCCAGGCGGGTCATCGACGAAATCCAGGCCTCCGGCGTCGACAACGATATCTGTTTCGAGTTCTTCGACGTGCCGCCGATCGAGTTCCTTCGCTACATCGACGAGCGAGTGCCCAAATGGAGCTTCGAGGTCAGCCCGGAAAGCCATGATCGCGAAGTTCGCCACGCCATGGAAGGCGAAGCCGGCTACGAGAACGAGGAAATGGAGCACGTGCTGCGCGAGGCGCTGAAGCTGAACTGCCGCCGTATCGACGTCTTCTACATGATCGGCCTTCCGCTGCAGACCTATGAATCGGTTATGGAGACGGTCGACTACTGCGAATCGCTGTACCAGTGGGGCGACAAGCGTCTGCAGTGCTTCATCTCGCCGATGGGTCCATTTCTCGACCCCGGCAGCGCGATCTTCGAGGATCCGGACAAGTTCGGCTTCACGAAGCTCGCCCATACCGTGGAAGAGCACCGTCAACTGCTGACGCAGCCAAGCTGGGAGCACATCCTCAACTACGAAACCCGTTGGATGACGCGCGAGCGTCTGGTCGACGCCACCTACGATGCCGCCGATCGACTCAACCAGCTCAAGCTCGAGTACGGCTATATCGATGCGAAGCAGGCGCGCATGGTCGCCGACGGCCTTGCCGAAGCCCGCAGACTGCGCGCCAAACTGAAGGAAAGCCTCGACGGCAAGCTGCCGGATACCGAGATTCAGCGGCTACGCGGAGAGATTTCCCGCTTCAGCCAGAACACGGTCTGCGACAAATCGGAACTGTTCTGGCAACGCGGCGTGCTGAATTTCCATCTTCCGCAACTGGCCCGGGTCATCGCCAGGGCGTTGTGGAATCGCAACCCGTCCCGCACGGGCGCGTCCAGCGCCGAAGCCGCCACCGAAACACGGTAAGGGCGGGTTTCGGGTTTCGGGTTTCGGGTTTCGGGCTTGAGGTCAAGAATTCAGGCGCAGGCTCGGGCTCTGGCTTCCAAGAATCTTCATTTGTCGCAATCGGCGGCGTCGTGCTTCGCTACCGCACAGCGCTGATGGTTCTGCTGGAACGCGGAACGGGGCGGGCGCCGAAAACTGAAAACTCACTCGACGCCGCGGGCACGATCGCGCTCGAAGGTCGTGATGAAATCATCGAACGTGGCGCTCTCGATCGCGGCGCGAATCTCGCGCATCAGCTGCTGGTAGTAGTACAGGTTGTGGATCGTCGCCAGCCGTGCGCCCTGGATTTCGTTGCAACGCTGCAGGTGCTTGACGTAGGCCCGCGAGTAGTTGCGACAGGTGTAGCAGCCGCAGCTCTCGTCGAGCGGCCGGGTATCCATCCGATATCTTGCGTTGCGAATCCTGATATCGCCGTAGCGCGTGAACAGGTGGCCGTTGCGCGCGTTGCGCGTCGGCAGAACGCAGTCGAACAGATCGACACCGCGCGCGACGGCCTGCACGATGTCTTCGGGCCGGCCCACCCCCATCAGGTAGCGGGGCTGGTCCTCGGGCAGCTTCGGACAGGTCGCGTCAAGCATCTCGATGCGCTCGGCCTCGGATTCGCCCACGCTCAGCCCGCCGATGGCGTAGCCGTCGAATCCGATGCCGATCAGGCCGGCGGCCGAAACCGCGCGAAGCTCGGGGTACATGCCGCCCTGCACGATGCCGAAAAGCGCTGCCGGAGAGTCCGCGTGCGCAGCCCGGGAGCGCTCGGCCCAGCGCAGCGAGCGTTCCATCGATGCGCGCGCCTCGTCCATCGTCGCCGGATAGGCGGTGCATTCGTCGAAGATCATGACGATGTCCGATCCCAGCTTTCGCTGGACGGCCATCGACTCCTCGGGCCCAATGAAGATCCGGCTGCCGTCGACCGGCGAGGCGAAGGTCACGCCGTTTTCGTCGAGCTTGCGCAGCTCGGCCAGGCTCCAGACCTGGAAACCGCCCGAATCGGTCAGGATGGGTCCGTTCCAGTGCATGAAGTCGTGCAGATCGCCGTGGGCCGAAACGACCTCGGTGCCCGGCCGCAGCATCAGGTGAAAGGTGTTACCGAGGAGGATCTCGGCACCGATGCCGCGCAATTCCTCGGGCGTCATGCCCTTGACTGTGCCGTAGGTCCCCACCGGCATGAACGCCGGCGTCTCGACGCGGCCCCGGTCGAGCTGCAGCCGACCTCGACGCGCCGCCGCGCTGGTTCCCAGCAGTTCGAATTGCATTGGAATCGATCCAGGAGATTGATCGGGCTCATTATGCCGATTCGGCCGATCGGCCGGGTCTTGCGATCGGCACGGCGCCGCTTGCCAGCGGGCCCGCGGCCGACGGATAATGCGACACGTTCGCCATTCGAAGGCCTCATGCTCACGGACCTCCACTGCCACATGCTGCCGGGCATCGACGACGGGTCGAAATCCATGGACCAGTCGCTGGCCATGGCGCGCATCGCCGTGGCCGACGGCATCTCGACGACGGTGGTCACGCCGCACCATCTCAACGGCGTCTACAAGAACCCGGCGCGCCGGGTCCGCGAGGGCATCGAGCAACTCAACGAAGCGCTGCAGGCCGCCGGCATCGGGCTGAATCTGTTGCCGGGATCGGAGCTGCACCTGACGCCGGAGCTTCCCGCGGAACTGGCGCGCGGCACGGCGCTGACGATTGCCAACCAGGGCCGAGCCGTCCTCGTCGAACTGCCGGTGCATACGGTCCCGGTGGGCGCCGAGCAACTGCTCGACGACATCGTCGCGCAGCAATTGACCCCGGTGATCGCACACCCCGAACGAAACAGCGAGCTGCGGCGAGCGCCGGAGCGCCTGTCGGAATGGGTCCAGATGGGCTGCCTGGCCCAGGTCACGGTGCAGTCGTGCACCGGCCAGTTCGGGGAAGCCGTGCAGCACGCGGCGCGCACGATGATCCGCAGCGGCGCAATCCACATCGCGGCTTCCGACGCACATCGCGACCGTCGCCGGGTACCGCGCATCACGCCAGCGCGTGACCCGATCCGGTCATGGACCAATGAGGAAGTCGCCAGGCTGCTGATAGAGACCTACCCGACCGACCTGGCCGCCGGACGTCAACCCGACCTCGATCGTCTGCACGCGGCGCTGCCGGCGATCCGCAAACCCTGGTGGCGGAGGATGGTCGGCGGATAGCCCACCCGCGTTCTCGGTCGAGCCGACCGGGTGCGAATCGAGCCGTCCCGACCGGTCCCGGCTACAGCGCCGCGGCGACCTCGGCCAAGAAAGCCCCGGCGTCGGTCTCGGCCCGCTCCGGCTCGACCTCGAAGCGCTCGCACAGCAGTCTGCCCAGACTCGCGACGTCTTGCGCGCCGCGCTCGATGCCGCGCACCAGGTGCATGCCCGCGGCATTGAGCGTCATCAACTGTTCGCCGTCGATATCCAGCAGCACGCCGCTGCCGTCGTCGAGCGCGTTGATCGTCAGGCGCCCGGACTCCAGCGCGTCCCGGATGCGGGCGATCGCTTCATTGGCATCGGTCATTTCTCGATCTCCTTGGGACTTGCAGCGCCGTGCTCAGCTGCGCAGGCCGGTACCGCGCTTGAGCAGCGTTACGCAGATCGTACCGAGCACCAGCGCGAATACACCGATGATGCCGAACGCGACCGAAACGGGCACGTCGGTCACGCCCAGCATGCCGTAGCGGAACGCGTTGACCATGTAGAGGATCGGGT
>CAYPZP010000057.1:0-7160 GCA_964415285.1 uncultured Halomonas sp.
CGGGGCCTACGCCAACGCGCGCGATCCGGACACGGCGGAAGCCGAGTTGCGCCGGATCGCCACTGCCGCCGACCGCGCGCGGAAGGCGGGGCTGGTCGTCAACGCCGGGCACGGGCTGCATTACGAGAACGTCTCGGCGGTCGTCGCGCTGGGCCGGATCCGCGAGTTCAACATCGGCCACGCCATCATCGCGCGCTCGGTGTTCGACGGCCTGGGTCAGGCGGTCCGCTCGATGAAGGCGCTGCTGACCCGCGCCTAGGCAGCCTCCGAATCACGCTGGGCGGGCGCGACGGAGTCTTTGCTGGATGGCTCGTTGCGGCCCCGGTGCGGGCGGCCTGGTGGTTCCACGCGAGCGATCCGGAGGCGCATGACCCGCGTCGGGGAAGCCGCATCTCGCGCGTTGCGCGCCGCGGCCGTAGCGACGTCGACTGCCGCTGCGCTGGTCACGCCAGGCCGCACCCTACCATCTTCGACTGTTCCGCCCGAAACGCGCCCCGCGCAGCCTGATTCGGAAGTTCACTGGCCCAGCTTCGGGCGCTTGGCGATTGCACCGGCGCGACGGCGCGCCGCCGACGGTGAGCCGGGCGATCGCCGGTCACGTCGACCCGATTTCCTGCTCCAGCGCACGGCGCGTGCTTTCGATGACGCGGGTCAGGTCGACCAGCCGCGAACCCGGCGAGCTGTCGTGCTGTCGGCGAAGCGAATCCTCCAGCAGTCGACAGGCCTCCTGGAGACGGGCGGCTCCGACGTAACCTGCGGCGCCTCGCAACTGGTGCACGAATGCGGCTGCATCCGCGCCTCGACCCGCGGCCAGCAGCGCTTCGAGTTCTTTCGAAGCAAAGGACAGTTCCGGCAGGAAAGACCGGCAAAGCTCTTCGGCGCGCACCCGGCTACCCGAGGCATCGACCGCGCGCCGGATGTCGAGCAGCGCGGTGCGTGGCGGACCGCTTTGCTCGAAGGAGACGAACTCCTCCGTTCCCGAGGCCACGCGAAACAGCGCTTGCAGCAGCATGTCCACGCTGACCGGCTTGCTCAGGAAACCGTGAAAACCGGCCTTGCGCAGGCGCTGGCATTCCTCGGTGCGACGGTCGGCGGTGAGCGCGATCACCCGAGTTCCGTCGTCTTCGCTGCGTTCCCGAATCGCGCGCCATGCCGACACGCCGTCCAGGTCGGGCATGTGGAGGTCCATCAGCACGATGTCGAATCGATTGTGTCGGCACAACTCAAGGGCTTGATGACCGTTGCACGCCACAGTGAGCTTGCCGACGCGCGGCCTGAGGGCCGAGGCGATGAAATGCCGGTTGATCTCGTGATCGTCGACCGCAAGAACCGCCAGTCCGGCCAGATGCGCTTGCGTGCCAATGCCGTTGCCCATGGCGCACAATGGTACTCGATGGCCACGGCGATTCCCAAACGGCAGATTGTCCGGCTGCTGAGCGGTTCGGCGCTGGTCTGCGCGCTGGCCCCGGCGCAGTCGCTCGAATACCGCCTGGAGGCGATGGACGTCCGGATTCCGACGCTCGAGTCCGGCCGTCTGACGCTGGCCTTCGACGGGCAACTCGATGTCGGCGTCCACGCGCTGGCGCATTCGGCCCTGGGCGGGCTCGGCGATCTGCAGGTGAACTGCCGGTCCGGTCCGGTCCGTTGCGCCGACGGCAGCCTCGTCTGGTCCGCCGACGAGGCCGAGCCCCTTCGGTTGCAGATGCGGCGTGGCGCCGATGGCCTGAGCCTGTTCAACGAAAGCGCGCGGATCGAGATTCGGCGACCGGCGCGCCGACTCGAAGTCGACGCGCGCGCGCTTCCGCTGGCGTGGATTCGGCGCATCGAGCCGGTTCGGCGCGTGTTGTCCGAGGTCGACGGGCGGATCGAGGGGAGCGTGGCAGCCTCGGACCGGGGGTCCGAAGGGACGATTCGTATCCGCAACGCCGAATTCGATACACCGGACGGCTGGGCGGCCGGTGCGGCGCTGAACATGGAACTCGCCTTCAATC
Organism: uncultured Halomonas sp.; assembly: GCA_964415285.1. Taxonomy (GTDB): domain Bacteria; phylum Pseudomonadota; class Gammaproteobacteria; order Xanthomonadales; family Wenzhouxiangellaceae. The sequence continues at coordinate 1,992 of CAYPZP010000057.1, forward strand.
GCCGCGAATCCGGCGAAGTTTCGGTCGATGCAACGTGGACGCACGGCGAACTTCTGCTGGGACCGGTATATCTGCCGACTCCCGAAACGCCGATCCGGGTCGAGGCCACCGCGCGCCCGATCGATTCCGGCTGGCGGATCGCCGAGTTGTCGGCCGGCGCAGGCGAGTCCCTCGGTCTGCAGGCCGATGCGCGCCTGGAGGTCGTCAACGGCGAGTGGACGGCGCCGCAGCTGCGCATCGCGCAAGCGCGCGTGGATTTGGGCTGGTTATGGCGTCAAGGCCTGCAGTCGCTTGCCGCCGGATACGGCTGGGGCGCGCTGGAGCCGGCCGGCAGCATGAACGGATCGCTGCACCGTTCGGGCGGGCAGTTCCGTTCGGTCCGCGTCGCAGTTGGCGATGCTGCTGTCGTGGACGGCGATGAACGGATCGCGGTCCGCGGCCTGGATGTCGCCGCGAGCTGGCAATCCGGACCGCGCTCGATCGAGCTGGAAGCGGACTGGGACTCGGGTCGACTCTACCGGCTGCCATTCGGGGCTTCCGATGTGGCGCTGGCGTCGAATGACGACGGCGATCTGGTCATGGACGCGCCGTGGCGGATTCCGGTCCTGGACGGGACCCTGGTGGTCGAGAAGCTCGCCTGGCGTGAGGATTCCGGCCTCGATCCCGCACTGGAACTGGACGCGCGCCTGGAGCCGGTGGACCTCGAGGCCTTGAGTCGGCGTTTCGGCTGGCCGGTTATGGGCGGGTCGATTTCCGGTCGTTTTCCCGGTCTGCGGCTGTCGTCGAAGGCGGCGAGTTTCGCGGGCGGGCTGGACCTGCAGCTGTTCGAGGGCAGCGCGCGCATCGAGGGCCTTTCGCTGGAGCGTCCGTTCGGGAACAACCCGGCGCTGAACGCCGACCTGCGCTTCGACGCGCTGAACCTGGATCTGTTGACGCGCGCGTTCGAATTCGGAAGCATGCAGGGGCTGCTGTCGGGCTACGTGCGGAACCTGCGCCTGCTGAGCTGGCACCCGGTCGGCTTCGACGCCTGGTTCGAAACGCTTTCCAGCAGCCCGAAGCGCGAGATCAGCCAGCGTGCCGTGGATTCGCTCTCGAACCTGTCCGGCGGGGGCGGGGCGGCCGTGTCGGGCGTTCTGATGCACTGGTTCGACGAGTTTCCATACCGCAAGATCGGCCTGGGCTGTCGGCTGGCGGCCAATGTCTGCAACATGCGGGGTCTGCGCGACATCGACGAAGGCGGCTATCTCATTCTCGAGGGCCGGGCGATTCCGCGGCTGGATATCGTCGGCTACCAGCGCCGCGTGGACTGGCCCCGGTTGATCGAGCAGATGCGCGCCGCCACGGCTGGCGCCGGCAGCGCCGGCGTCCCGGATTCCGCTGCCGGCCGATGAGTGATCCGGCGTGCGGCGGACGTCACCGGAGTGACAGCGAGGTACACTAGTCCGCGGGATTCATGAACCGACGTCGCGAGACGCCGCCAGGCGCTGATGCCGTTGCGTTTGGCGACCGGGCCAAACGCCCGGAGGCAGTGCGCGGTGGTCTCGCGGCAGCCCGGATCATGAATCCTTCGGGCCAGGACTTCGGCAAAAGGCTGGAAACGGCCGATTCAGCAAGCAGTGGATATCTCATGAAAACCAGCGTTCGAAACAGCTTGACGGCGGCGTGCATCGCGTTCGTGACCGCGGTGCTGGTCGCCTGCGTGACCATCAACGTGTATTTCCCGGAAGCCGCGGCCGAGCGGGCGGCCGACCGATTCATCCAGGACGTGATCGGCGACAATGGGGAGCCGCAAGGCGCGGCGGTCGCTCCCGGGGCGGCGGTCGGCGCGGCGCTGGCGCGACTGGGCACGCTGCTGGTGCCTGCGGCGCACGCACAGTCGGCCGACATCGATATCGAGAATCCGCAGATCGAGGCGATCAAGCAGCGCATGGCTGCACGCCATCGTGAGCAGCTCGCCGAGTGGTTCGACGCCGGCGCGATCGGCCTGGGCAACGACGGCCTGGTCGAGATTCGCGATCGCAGCGCCGTGCCGCTGTCGGCGCGTCGGGATCTGGAGCAGGTCGTGGCCGCTGAAAATGCCGATCGACGCGCCGTGTATCGCGAGATTGCTGTCGCCAACGGGCATCCGGAATGGGAAGACCGGATCCGGCAGACCTTCGCCGAGCGCTGGATCGCCAACGCCCGGTCGGGTTGGTATTACCGCGGTGACGACTCACAGTGGGTCCGGAAGTAGGCCTTGGGACGGCGAAGACGGCGGCGACTGCCGCAGGAACCAGTTGAACTCGAGGTCGCCGACCTGGCCCACGACGGCCGCGGCGTGGGCCGGATCGATGACAAGGTCACCTTCGTTCACGGCGCACTCCCCGGCGAGCGGGTTTCGGCCCGATTGACCGGCCGCAACCGGCGCTTCGACGAGGCCGTCACGTTTTCGGTCGAATCGCCGTCCGTCGAACGGATCGAGCCCGGTTGCCCGTGGTTCGGTTACTGCGGCGGTTGCGCTTTGCAGCACCTCGACCATGCCGCCCAGCTGCGCTGGAAGCAGCAGCGGCTGCGCGAGAACCTTCGCCGGATCGGCGAAGTCGAGCCGGACGAATGGGCGGAGCCGATCGCCGGGCCGGCATGGCATTACCGGCGCCGGGCGCGCCTGAGTGCGCGCAACGTGCCCGGCAAGGGGCGGGTACTGGTCGGGTTCCGGGAACTCGGCGGGCGCTATGTTGCCGAGATCGAACACTGCCGGGTGCTGCATCCGGCGTTCTCCGACCGCTTGATGTCGCTGTCTCGACTGATCGGCGGACTTTCCATTCCCGATCGCGTCGCCCAGGTCGAATGCGCCGCAGGCGACGACAGCGCCGCCATCGTGTTGCGTCACCTGGAGCCGTTGACCGATGGCGACCTGGCGTCGCTGGTCACCTGGTCGGACGAAACCGGCATCGCGGTCTGGTTGCAGCCGGGCGGCCCCGGCAGCGTTCACCGGCTTCATCCGCAGCGGCATCAATTGAGCTATCGGCTGCCGGATTTCGACCTGGAGCTGGCCTTCCACCCGCAGCAGTTCATCCAGGTCAATGCCGAGGTCAATCGACAGCTGACGCGTCGGGCCGTCGACTGGATGGCGCCCGAGGCCGGCGAGCGGATCCTGGACCTGTTCTGCGGGTTGGGTAATTTCTCGCTGCCGCTGGCGCGCGCCGGCGCCGAGGTGGTCGGCGTGGAGCTCGATGCCGGACTGGTTCAGGCGGCCGCCGATAATGCCGCGAGCAACGGCGTCGCTTCGGCGGAGTTCGTGGCCGCCGACCTGGCCGCAGCGTCGGATGCAGCGGGCTGGCGCCGAACCGGTTTCGACGGCGTGCTGGTCGACCCGCCGCGCACCGGAGCCGCCGAGATCCTGCCGCAGGCGGCCGCGACCGGCGCGAAGCGGATCGTCTATGTTTCCTGCGATCCCGCGACGCTGGCGCGCGACGCCGGGGAACTGGTACGCCGCCACGGTTTCGCGCTCCGGCGCGCCGGCGTCGCCGACATGTTTCCGCATACCGCGCACGTCGAATCGATCGCGTTGTTCGAGCGGGTCGGCTGATGCGCCCGGGGCTGATCGTCGGCATTGCCGGGACGCAACTCGACCGGCGCGAGCGCCAATGGCTTGCCCATCCCGCCGTGGTCGGCGTGATCCTGTTCGCCCGGAACTTCGAGTGTGCCGACCAGCTCGGCCGGCTGACCGCCGAATTGCGCGAATTCGCCGAACCGCGCCTGCTGGTTTGCGTGGATCAGGAGGGCGGTCGCGTACAGCGTTTCCGGGACGGTTTCACGCAGCTTCCGGCACCCGGGGTGATCGGTCGCTGGTACCAGCAGCATCCCGAGCGCGCGCTGGACCTGGCCTATCGCCACGGCCGGGTGATGGCCGCCGAGCTGCTCGAATACGGCGTCGACCTGAGCCTGGCCCCGGTGCTGGACCTGGACCGCGGCAGCCGGGTGATCGGCGATCGCGCTTTCGGCGGCGACCCCGATTGCGTGATCGCGCTAACGCGTCACTTCATTGCCGGCATGCGCGATGCGGGCATGAGAAGCTGCGGCAAGCACTTCCCGGGTCACGGTTCGGTGGCCGGCGATACGCACGATGAAGACGTCGAAGACTCGCGTTCGATGGCCGCGCTCGAGCCGGACCTGGCGCCGTTCCGCGCGTTGAGCGACGAACTCGATGCGATCATGCCGGCGCACGTGCGCTACCCGAAGATCGATGCGCGTCCCGCCGGGTTTTCTGCGACCTGGATCGAACAGGTGCTGCGCCGCGACCTGGGCTTCCGCGGCGTGGTCGTCTCCGACGATCTCGATATGGCCGGCGCCGGCGATGCGCTGGATCCGTTCGATCGCCTGTCGGCCGCCGGCACCGCCGGATGTGATCTTGCGCTGGTCTGCAACCCGCGCTCGGTGCCCGGCCTGCTGGCGCGCCTCGACGGCGACCAACTCGGGTACGATGCGGCGCGACGCGCAGCCGGGGCCCTCTACGGCCGGGCGTCGTTCACTCTGGCCGAGCAGGAACTGGTCCCGGAGTTTCGAGGCTGGAAACAATCACTGAACAAGCTGGCGCAGTCTCGGCCGGCGACGCGGCGCGACATGGGAGGCACAAGCCGTGAATGACTGGCTGCAGCGCATCTCCGGAGTCATCGGAATGAATCCGTGGACCTTGCACGCGTTCGCGATCATCCTCGCGGCCTTGATAGCGGATTTCGTGTTTCGCAAGTTCGTCGATCGGCTGGCCGGGTTGGCCAAGCGCTCGAGCCATCAGTGGGACGACGCGGTGGTCTATGCCGGCAAGCGGCCCGTGTCGGTGTTGATCTACGGCCAGGCCGTGCTGGCGGCGGCCCGCGTGATAGAGCCGCATACCGCCGCCGTCTTCTTCGATCCGTCATGGCTTCAACTCGCGCAACAGCTGTTGCTGGTCGGGGTCGCCACCTGGTTCGCTTTTCGGTTGACCACCGGCTTCGAGCGCGCCTACATCCAGCAACGTCGGGATCACAACCAGACCTTCGACATCACGACCGTGAACGTGCTCGGACGCATCGTTCGGATCGCGATCGTCGTCACCGGCGTGCTGACCGGCCTGAGCATCCTCGAGATTCCGATCTCGGGGCTGCTGGCCGCCGGCGGCGTCGGCGGCATCGCGATCGGCCTGGCCGCGCG
>CAYPZP010000057.1:7170-16918 GCA_964415285.1 uncultured Halomonas sp.
GGCCAACTTCTTCGGCGGCTTCATGGTCTTCATGGACCGTCCGTTTTCGGTCGGTGACTGGGTCCGTTCGCCGGATCGGGATATCGAAGGCGTGGTCGACCGGATCGGCTGGCGTGTGACCACGATCATCAAGTTCGATCGCAGACCCCTGTACGTGCCCAACGCGACCTTCACGACGATTACCGTGGAGAACCCGTCGCGGATGACGCACCGGCGCATTTCGGAACACGTCGGGGTGCGCTATGACGACTTCGGCCAGGTGCGCGACATCGTCGAGGCAATCCGGCAGATGCTGCAGTCGCATGCCGATATCGCTTCGGAGGAGACGCTGATCGTCCATTTCAATCGATTCGGCACGTCCTCGCTGGACATCATGGTTTACTGTTTCACGCGGACCACGCAATGGATCGAGTATCACCGAGTGCGGGAAGACGTGCTGCTCGCGATCGGTGAGATCATCGAGACGCACGGTGCCGAGATTGCGTACCCGACGCGCACCCTGAAGGTCGAGACCCCGGGTGCGGCGGGCGAGACAAACGAACCGGAGGAGCGGGAATGATCCCCGAAGGAGCGACCCGGCTTTTCGATCAACAGACCGTCGCCGCTGCCTACGACGAGCTGGCGGCGAAGCTGAACGCCGATCTGCCGCAGACCGAAGTGCTATTGCTGCCGGTGATGACCGGCGGTATGTTCACCGCCTGTGAGCTGGCTCCGCGGATCCGTCGACCCCAGCGCATGGACTACGTGCACGCCTCCCGTTATCGCGGCAAGACCCGCGGTGCCGCGATCGAGTGGCTGCACTGGCCCTCGCTGCCGAAGAGCGTCGACGTGGTGATTCTCATCGATGATATCTTCGACGAGGGGCACACCATGGCCGCGGTTCGCGAACGCCTGCCGGAGCATTTTCGGGTTTTCACCGCGGCACTGGCGCTGAAGCGTCACGCGCGGGGGCTGAATCGCGACTGGGTCGACTACTATGGACTCGAGGTCCCCGACATCTACGTCTTCGGCTGCGGCATGGACTACCTCGAAAACCACCGCGAGTTGCGTGAAATCTGGGCAGTCGATGCTTAGGGAACCTCTGAACAAATCCAGGCGGGCGCGATGGCGCCTGTGCGGAAGGCTCCGACTCGGCTTGCGCGAGCGCGGTTTGATTGTTCCAAATAAGCGAGCCCAGACGTGCCGGAGACCCCGCAAAGGCCCGTCCCATCCGGGTTTCGCCGGAGAAGCCGTATCTCGCACGCGACGCGACTCGGCCGTAGCTACGGCTACTGTCACTCGTCGCGGCGCGCACGATCTGCGGCTTCTCCGACTGAAACGCGCTCCGCATAGACTTGTTCAGAGGTTCCTCAGGCAAGCTCTGAATCACTCTCCCCGCAGCACGCCCCGGTCGCAAAATCGGCCCATCGTGTGGTGTGAACCCGACGACGGTCACCGTCGCTCAGGCCGGGGGGCGCCACGCGGCCGGTGCGGATGTTCCGTCGCGGGTCACGACGGTTGCCGTATGGCACCGGCCCTTGCGGGCGATGGGATGCGTTTCGGCGCGCTGGTCTCGAACAACCGGACCCCGCTGGCCGGAACCACGATGCCTCTTCCCGCAAGGATTCCCTCGTCCCCATGGAGGGCGATTCCGGGGTTCCATCGATTCCCCGGGCAGCCGGCGCGATGGCCCGGGCCGACCGCGGTCGGCCTCGGTCGCAGCGCGGCACGTGCGGCATGAACCTGGGGATCATCGGGGGTACGGGCGCGCTGTCGATGTTTCGCAGGCATCGTCGCGAAGCGATCACGACGCCGTTCGGGGCGCCGTCCGCGCGGCCGGCCCTGGTCGACGTGCGCGGAACGCGAATCTGGTTTCTGGCGCGCCACGGTGATCCCCACCGGGTGCCCCCGCACCGGGTCAACTACCGCGCCAATATCCACGCGCTGAAGATCCTCGGCGTCGACTCGGTGCTGGCGATCAACGCCGTGGGCGGCGTTTCCGAGCGCGCGCCGGCGGGTACGCTGATGCTGCCCGACCAGCTCATCGATTATACCTGGGGGCGAGCGCATACCTTCAGCGACGGCGGTTCGGCACCGCTGCGCCATATCGATTTCACGCATCCCTTCGGCGGTGCGCTACGCAGCCGGGTGGTGGAGGCCGCGCAGCGCTCGGGGATCGACGCCGTGGACGGCGGTTGCCTGGCCGTCACGCAGGGGCCGCGGCTGGAAACCGCGGCCGAAGTGGGCCTGCTGGCCTCTGCCGGCTGCGATGTCGTCGGCATGACGAGCATGCCCGAGGCCTCGCTGGCGCGAGAGGCCGGGCTGGATTACGCAAGCATCTGCGTGGTCGCCAACGCCGGTGCCGGGTTGGAACAAGGTCCGATCACCGAAGAGGCCATCGCGCGGGTCCTCGATCAGGCGATGAACCGGGTCAGGCGACTGCTCGAGGCGTTGCCGGATGAGCCTCCGCCGGCGGCGTGAGGCCGAGATGTGATGCCTTTCGCGGCGGTTTCTGTTGGCGTTCCAGACCGGGTCCGTTACCATAAGACGCCAGCAACGTAGGGAACACGCTTCTTCTCATGGCGGAAATGCTTCGACTGCGCGCGATTGGGCTCGGCGACAAGGACCTCAGGGTCCTTCGGTCGCTTCTGGGCCTTGCACCCGAGGCGTCCATACCCCGCTGCGTGGTCGATCCCGCGATCGATCCCGATGACGCCGACGCGCTGGTTGTCGATGTCGACAGCGAGCCGGGCCGGGAGTACTGGGAACAGCAAGACCGGGGCGAAGTGCCGGCCGTGGCACTGACGTGCCGGCGCGATTTTCCGGCTCGACTGAAGCTCGACAAGCCGCTGCGCTCTCCGCAAGTGTTGCGCATGATCGGCTGGTTGACCGATCCCGAGTCCATGCCCCGCGAACCCGAAGAGTGGCCGCTGATGTCGTTGGGCCGCAGCGAGGATTCGCTGCCCCTGGCCGAACACCTCCGGCGCCATAGCTGGGATCAGCCCGTGCGCGTGGTGGTCGGTGCAATGCCGGCGTTGATCATCGACCCGGGCTCAGGCGTGTGGTACTTCGGCGGATCGGATCGGGAGATGGCGAGGTTGCTCGCCGCGCGCCTGCGAACATCGGAAGCGCAGCCGGTCTCGAGTCATGAACTGGTCGATCGGATCGGCGAGCTGGAACAGCAGAACCTGTCCAATCTCAAATGGCGTGCCGGTCTCGCGCTGACCGATGTCGCACTGCATCCCGATCTCGCCGGCGCCGTTCGTTTCATGCTGCCCCAGGTGCCGCTGCAGGCGCTATCGGATACCGCCTATTCGCGCCAGGCCCGAATCCTGATCAAGCAGCCGGTGTCGGCCGATGATCTTGCGCTGGCCAGCGGGGCCGAACGTGGCGACGTCGCACAGTTTCTCAACGCCTGCCACGTCTGCGGCTTCCTGTTGCTGGATCGGCGCGACGACAATTTCCGGGCCGGTTGACGGCGCCGAAACGTCACGAACGTGGTACGTTTCCGGTGTTGACCGTAATGAGGAAATCCGTGTGAATTCAACCGTGGGAATCGACGCGCTGGCGTTTGCCGGCCCGGCCGCATTCGTCGAGATGACCGATCTGGCCGGGGCGCGCGGGGTCGATCCGGCGAAGTACCTGAAGGGACTGGGCCAGCGCCGCATGGCAATCGCTTCGCCGTGCGAGGATCCGGTGACCATGGCCACCGAAGCGGCGCGTCGCGCCATGCAGGGCTTCGGCATCGAGCCCGAAGAGATCGGTACCTTGATCGTCGGCACCGAAACCGGGGTCGACCACAGCAAGCCGGTCGCCGTTTACCTGCACGAATTACTGGGTCTCGATCGCCGCTGCCGCACGTTCGAGACCAAGCATGCATGCTACGGGGCGAGTGCGGGCCTGACCGCCTCGATGGACTGGATCGCATCGGGACGCGCCCGCGGCCGGAAGGCACTGGTGGTTGCCAGCGATATCGCGCGCTACGGGGTCGGCACGGCCGGCGAGCCGACGCAGGGAGCCGGTGCCGTCGCGATGGTCGTGGCCGATAAGCCGCGTCTGCTCGCGCTCGATTCAACCCGCATCGGCGACTACACGCGCCAGGTGATGGACTTCTGGCGACCGCTGTATTCCAAGTACGCGTTTGCCGACGGTCATTATTCGATCGAGTGTTACCTGGACGCATTGAGCGGTGCGCGCGAGGACGCCGTCGGCGAGGGCGGCGCGCTGCTCGAGAACCTGGGTGCCTGCCTGTATCACGTGCCGTTCGTGAAGATGGCCTTCAAGGCGCATCAGCGCGAGATGGAAGTCGAACTCGGTCGGTCCTTGAGCAAGGACGACAACGACGCCTGGCGCCGTCTGACCGACAGCTATCAGCGCCTGACCTCCCCGTGGCTTGGATTGAACGCCGAGATCGGCAATATCTACACCGGTTCCCTGTTCCTCAGCCTGATCGATCTGCTCCGGCAGGCGGCCGCGACGCTCAGCGGCCACGAGATCAGCATGTTCAGCTACGGCAGTGGATGCGGCGCGACGTATTCGATCGGCCGGATCGAGGAGAGCGCCGCAGAATGGCGCCACGCGCTCGATCCTGCCGAGCAACTGGCGGCCCGACGCAGGCTCACGATTGCCGAGTACGAGGACCTGATCGAACAGAGCGAGCGAGCCGATACCGTCGAACGCCTCGATCCGGCGCAGTACGGCCTTGCCGGCGGCTTGTATTATCTCGGCACGCGCGACCATGTCCGGCAGTACGCTCAGGGCTGAGCCGCGTTTCGGTCCGTCCGTCGGCAGCCGGGGTCAGTGAAAGTCCCTGGACTCCGTCGCCAGTCCGGTCAGCCAGTGGTCCAGGGATTCGAAGCTCGACGCCACGACGTGCTGGCTCCCCCGGGCGTTCTGCAGCTTGCCGCGCACGCGCAGCAGGCCCGCGCCCAGCACTTTGGCACGAAAGCGCTCGGCCAGCTTCGGCCACACGATCACGTTGATGATGCCGGTTTCGTCTTCCAGCGAAAGGAAGATCACGCCCGAGGCGGTTCCGGGTCGCTGGCGATGCGTGACGACGCCGGCGACTTCGATGCCGCGACCGTCGGTCACGGTGCGCAACTGCCGGGCCGTGGAAACGTCGTGCCCCAGGCGTCGCCGGAGCAGCGCGATCGGATGCGACTCCAGGCTCAGTCCGGTGCTGGCATAGTCCGCTCTCAACTCCTCGATTCGCGAGGGTAGCGCCAGCTCCGGCTGGTGTTCGGGAATTCGCGTGCCGGTCAGCAGGTCGCCCGGATCGCGCGCAGCCAGCGCTTGCCAGCGCGCGCGCCGACGATGTCCGGCCAGCGCTTTCAGCGCGCCGGCCTCGGTGAGTGCGTGCAGCGACGCCCGATCCGGACGAGCGCGCTCGACCAGATCCTGAACATCCGCGAAACGTCGCTGACCACGCGCGACGACCAGACGTTCGGCGGCCTCACGACGCAGTCCCGAGACCATGCGCAAGCCGAGGCGGATCGACTCGGAGACCGCGGATCCAGAACAGCGCGCTTCCAGCCGGCAGTCCCAGTCGCTGAACCGCGCGTCTACCGGTAATACCGTGACACCGTGGCGACGTGCGTCGGCAACGAGCTGGGCCGGCGCATAGAATCCCATCGGTTGACTGTTGAGCAGTCCGCAGGTGAATGCGGCCGGGTGGTGGCGCTTCATCCACGCCGAGAAATAGGTCAGCAACGCGAAACTGGCCGCATGCGATTCGGGAAAACCGTAGTCGCCGAATCCGCAGATCTGGCTGTAGATGCGTTCGGCGAATTCGATGTCGTAGCCGCGCGCCAGCATGCCATCGATGAGCTTGTCGCGAAACGGCTCCAGTCCGCCGCGTCGTTTCCAGGCGGCCATGGCGCGACGCAGTGCATCGGCCTCGCCGGGCGTGAATCCGGCCGCGACGATCGCGATCTGCATGACCTGTTCCTGGAAGATCGGTACGCCCAGCGTGCGTTCGAGCACCTTCCTCAGCGCCGGATCCGGATATTCGACTCGTTCCGGGTTCTCGCGCCGTTCGAGATAGGGATGGACCATGTCGCCCTGGATCGGGCCCGGGCGGACGATCGCTACTTCGACCACCAGGTCCTGGAAACACCGCGGCTTGAGCCGCGGCAGCATCGCCATCTGGGCGCGCGACTCGACCTGGAACACGCCGACCGCGTCGCCGCGTGACAGCATCTGGTAGGTGGCCGGATCTTCGCGCGGGATCGAGGCCAGCGTCAGCGGTATCGCGGGACTCGATGCCGGCGAGAGCGGCCGGCTTCGGTTCACCAGCTCCATGCTCTTGCGCAGCGCGGTCAGCATGCCCAGCGCCAGGCAGTCGACCTTGAGCAGGCCAAGGGTCTCGAGATCGTCCTTGTCCCACTGGATGATGGTGCGGTCTTTCATCGCGGCGTTTTCGACCGGCACCAGATGGTGCAGCGGCTCGTCGGCGATGACCATCCCGCCGACATGTTGCGACAGATGCCGCGGAAAGCCGATCAGCTCGGACGTCAGGGCCGTGAGTTGACGGACCTTTGCGCTGTCGGGATCGAAACCGCAATCCCTCAGGCGCTCGGGCCAAACCTCGGGCTTGTCCCACCACGCCAGTGAAGCGGTGAGCCGATTCATGCGTTGGGCGTCCAGGCCCAGTGCCCGTCCCACGTCCTTGAGCGCGCTTCGAGGCCGGTAGCAGATCACCGTAGCGGCCAGCGCGGCGCGATCCCGACCGTATTTGGAATAGACGTACTGAAGCACTTCCTCGCGCCGCTCGTGCTCGAAATCGACATCGATATCCGGCGGCTCGTTACGTTCGCGCGAAATGAAACGCTCGAACAGCAGCTGCTGCCGAGCCGGGTCGACCTCGGTGATGCCGAGGCAGTAACACACGGCCGAATTGGCCGCTGAGCCGCGACCCTGGCACAGGATGCCGCGTGAACGGGCAAAGCGGACCACGTCGTGAACCGTCAGGAAGAACGCCTCGACGCCCATCTGCTCGATCAGGTCGAGCTCCCGCGCGACCAGCTTCCGCACCGCCCCGGAGGCGCCGTCGGGAAAGCGTCGATGCAGGCCCTCGAGCGTCAGATGGCGCAACCAGCGAGCCGGCGTGTACGGCCCGGGTACCAGTTCGGCCGGGTAGCGATACTTCAACGATCCGGGGTCGAACGTACAGCGCTCGGCCAGGCGAACGCTTTCGGCCAGCCAGTCGGCCGGATAAAGCCGTTCCAGCGTATCCATCGATCGCAAATGACACTCGCCGTTCGCCGGTAAGGCCAGGCCGCACTCGGACACCGGCCGGCCGAGTTCCAGTGCGCTCAGCACGTCGAGCAGCGCGCGCCGGGAGCGGCGGTGCATGGCGACATCGCCGCAGGCCAGGCAGGGGATGCCGAAACGCGCCGACAGTTGCCGGAGGGCCTCGAAACGTCGGCGCTCTGCGCAATCCAGCCGGCGCGTGATGCCGATACGCAGCCGGTCACCGAAGCGCGCGCGCAGCCATTCGGCTTCCGGATCCGGCGAGTCGCCGGTCGGCTTCCAGATCGCCAGCGGTCGGTCGAGGTCGCGCTCGAGATCGCCCCGCTCGAGTCGATAAGCCCCTTTCGTGGAGCGTCTTCGCGCGCGCGTGATCAGCCGGCAGATCTGCGTATAAGCGTGCTGGTCGGGTGCCAGCAGCACCAGCGTCAAGCCGTCGACGGTGCGCAGTTCGGTGCCGACGATCAGTCGAATCGAATACTCGCGCGCTGCTTCCCACGCCCGCACGATGCCGGCCATCGAACACTCGTCGGTGATCGCGATGGCGGAGTAACCGAGCGCGGCGGCGCGCCGTACCAGCTCGCCCGGATGCGAGGCGCCGCGTCGGAAGCTGAAATTGCTGCGTGCGTGCAGTTCGGCGTAACGGGGAGCTTGCATCAGAATACTGTATATCAGAACAGTATTTCGGTTGCGGTCCCGCGAAGCGGAATCCGGACGCTCCCCGGGCGGACCGGACCCGCGACGGCGGCCGGCATGCGGCTTCCCCCGGCGCTCGTCATGACAATCGCCTTGCCGGAAGGGCTCCAGCCGGGGCTCCGCCTCGTTCGCGCTCGTTGATCTGGAATACCAGATCGCACTCGCCCAGGCCGATCCGGAGCCTGCCGCAAAGGCGCCGCCGCGCCCGCGTTGCCTTGTTCAGGGGTTTCTTAATGAAAACTTAAGATATACTCGCTTCGCGCCTCCGGGCCGTTTCGCGACCCGGGACGGCGTTCCACCAACACCGGGACCTCGCGCATGCAATCAGAAGTCGGCACCAAACCATTCATTTTCCTGTTCTTTCCGCTGATGCTGCTGCCCTTGCCAACGGCGCTGGCACAGAGTGGAAGCAGCGAAGCCGAGATCGAAGACGAAGCTTCGCTGGATCGGATCACCGTCGTCGCGCAGAAGCGCGAGCAGAATCTCCAGGACGTTCCCGTTTCGGTGTCGGTGCTGAGGGGCGAAAGACTCAACGCCTTCACGACCAGCGGCGACGACATCCGGTTGCTGTCCTCGCGCCTGCCCAGTCTGCAGATCGAATCGTCGTTCGGCAGGGCGTTTCCGCGCTTCTACATCCGCGGGCTCGGAAATACCGATTTCGACCTCAATGCCTCCCAGCCCGTTTCGCTGGTCTATGACGGGGTCGTGCTCGAGAATCCGATCCTCAAGGGCTTCCCGATCTTCGATCTCGAGCGCATCGAGAACCTGCGCGGGCCCCAGGGCACGACGTTCGGCCGCAACACGCCGGCCGGCGTGGTGTTGTTCGAGTCGCGCAAGCCTTCCTCGACGCCGGACGGCTACGCGCAACTGGCTTACGGTGAGCACAACACGATCAATTTCGAAGGCGCCTACGGCGGCCCGCTCAACAGCAACTGGTCGTACCGCGGTTCGGTCCTCTATCAGCGTCGGGATGATTTCGTCAATAACGCATTTACGGGCCGGAACGACGCACTGGAGGGCTACGAAGAGTTCGCGGGACGGTTCCAACTGCGCTACGAGGACGGCCCGCTGGACGTGCTGGCCAATTTCCATTTGCGCCAGCTCGATGCCTCCGCCCGGCTGTTCCGCGCCAACTCGATCGAGCCGGGGACCAACAACCTGATCGACGATTTTAACTTCAACCAGATTGCGATCGACGGTGGCAACTTGCAGGACCTGGAGAATTACGGCGGCTCGCTGACCATCGACTACGACTTCGGCGACGTGGTCATGGCCTTGATCACCGGCATGGAGACGGTCGACATCATCGGCCGAGGTGACATCGACGGCGGCTTCGGCGCTGCGTTCGCTCCGCCTTCCGGTCCGGGCTTCATCCCGTTCCCGGCCGAGTCGGCCGACGGGCTTTCCGGTCACGTCCAGTTCACCCAGGAAGCACGGATTTCGTCGGCGACCGATTCGCCGCTACAGTGGCAACTCGGCCTGTACTATTTCTACGAAGACCTGACCGTCGACAGCTTCAATTTCGACACGCTGGCCGGCGGCGTGCTCAACGGCTTCGCGCAACAGCAACAGGAAACGAACGCGCTGGCGGTCTTCGGTTCGGTCGATTACGCCTTCAGCGATCGACTCAGCGGCCGCATCGGGCTCCGGCTATCGAGCGACGACAAGGATTTCGTCGCGCAGCGCACGCTGTCGCCGATCGGTGCCGGTCCGACCCCGGTGTTGCGCGCCAGCCCGGACGATACCGAATACTCCTGGGATGCCAGCCTGACCTACGCCGCGACCGAAGACGTCAATCTCTACGGCCGGATTGCCAGGGGCTTCC
>CAYPZP010000058.1:0-16668 GCA_964415285.1 uncultured Halomonas sp.
AGGTGTTACCAATGTCCCTGAACCAAAGTGTTACCGATGAGTATGAACCGGACCCGGCATGAGCCATTTTGCCTCCTTTTGGGGCCTCAAAAGGAGGTCGCATCAGCCCGCGCAGCGGGCGGCGAAATGTTTTTATTGCGTATCAATCGGTTGGAAAAAAGTGGCCCGGTTAGTCGCAGTCCGCGGCTGGTAGATCCAAAGGTTGAGTCGGAACTCGTCGCAACGGAGTTGTTTGAGCCGGGCTACGAGGCTATCAATCGTTCGACCCACTCGTTGCAGACCAATCAACAGCGAACTCGCCCAAAATCAAAATCTACAAATCGAATTCCGCCCAGACCGGCGCGTGGTCCGACGGCCGCTCGAGCCGGCGCGGCTCGAGGTCGATAGCGCTTGCGATGCAGGCCTCGGCCAGCGCCTCGGAGGCCAGCACCAGGTCGATGCGCAACCCCATCTTGCGTCGGAACGCCATCTGCCGATAGTCGTACCAGGAGTAGATACGCTCGGGCTGGTCGAATTGTCGATACACGTCGCTCAGTCCCAGCGCCATCATGCGGGCCAGCGCTTCGCGCTCGGGCGTCGAGCACAGGATTCTCTCGTGCCAGGCTTCCGGGTCGTGGATGTCGCGGTCTTCCGGGGCGATGTTGAAGTCGCCGACGACGACCAGCTTGTCGTGGCGCTGGATTTCCTCGGCGATCCACCCGGTCACGGCCGCCAGCCATTCCAGTTTCCAGTGGTACTTCGGGTCACCGACGGCCTTGCCGTTGACGACGTAGAGGTTGATCACGCGAACGCCGCCGAAGGTGCCGGCAATCACGCGTTTGTGTGGGTCACCGAAATCGGGCACTTCAAGGGCGACGTCCGAGGCTGGCTCCCGGCTCACAAGCGCCACGCCGTTATAAGTCGGCTGCCCGGAAAATACCGCATGGTATCCGGCCGCTTCGATCGCCTCGAGCGGAAAGTTCTCGTCCTTGAGCTTGGTTTCCTGCAGCCCGAGCACCTCGGGTTGCTCGGATTGCAGCCAGTCCAGCACGTGGTCGAGCCGGACCTTGAGGGAGTTGACGTTCCAGCTGGCAATCTTCATCGCGGGCTCGTTCGCCTGGATGTTGCGGGGTTCTTGCGCGTCCGGAGTCGGGATTCGCCGGTCATTCCCATTCCTCGCCGTAGTGGAAAGTGATCTCCTCGCCCTGGGCGATCGGCCGAATCGTATACAGTTCGTCGCCCCACCAGTCGGTATTGGGCTCGCTCGAATGGTTGAGGAAGCGCATCTCGTTCTTGCCGTCGATGCCTTCCCATTCGCCGGATTCGTCGTTCCAGACCCACAGTACGTGAATCCCGTCGGTTTGCGTGGCCGGTCCTTCGTAGGTGCCGACATAGGTGTCGTGCGGAAGCTCGACGCGGGCGAACAAGCCCTTGCCGTGGATCGGCGAATCGGCCACGTAGGCCCGCGGGTTGTCGTCGTACTCGGCCATGATGTCCAGGGTCGTGCGGAAACGGGAAAAGAGGATAAACGGTTTCGGGTTCGAGGGTTGGGAAGGCGAAAGCGCGGCAAGGAGCGCAGAGTGGTCGGACGGTTTTTTGTAGTCGGTGGGCGGTGGTCGCGAAGCGGAAAACCGAACACGGAACACGGGAAACGGCGTTCCTACGTCGCCGGACACGCAAAGGAGGTTTCGCCGGCTGGCTCTTCCAGCAGGTTGACGTGCATGGCGCGGGGGCGCTTGCCGAGTTTCCATTCGTAGATCGTCGCGAAAGCCAGCACGCGCGGGATGTAATCGCGCGTCTCGAAGAACGGCAGCGTTTCGATCCAGATATCCCGGGCCAGGTCCGGCCGCTCATCGCGCCAGCGCTCCGCGTTGCCGATTCCGGCGTTGTAGGCGGCGGCGATCAATGTCCAGTCGCGGTCGAATCGTCGCTGCAGCTCGCCGAGGTGAGCCACGCCCAGCGCGATGTTGCGTGCCGGCCGGAAAAGGTCGGACGGGCCGCTGTACTCGATGCCGTTGCGGCGCGCGATGCCGCGCGCGGTGCCGTGCATCAATTGCAGCAGTCCGCGGGCGCCGGCGCTGGAGCGCGCGTCCGGCTGCATCGCCGACTCGGCGCGCATCAGCCCCATGACCAGCGATGGATCGACGCCGTGCCGGTTCGAGGTCAAGGTCACGCGTTCCCGTTCCACGATCGGGAAGCGCCACGGATAGGCGTCCATCGCGCCGCTACGGCCGAGGGTGGCGATGGCACGGTCGTGCCAGCCGGCACCGGCGGCCAGTAGGGCCGCTTGGTGCAGTTCCTCGGTGCGAAGCCGGCGGCTGACCCGGTTGAACGTCAAGCGGGCGTCCCAGTTCAGGCCGGCATGGAACAGTTCCATCGCGCGCTGGAACTCCGCGTCGCGCATCAGCCGTCGCTGGATTTCGCCGTCAGCCGGAAGATCCCGGCTGCAAAGCGTCAGCGGTTGCCGGCTTCGGAGGGCTGCGAGGAAGCCGTAGTAGTCCGATTCGGTTGCCAGCGTTGCATAGACCAGTCCGGCTTCGGGCCGGTCCAGCTCGGCCAGCGCACGCGCACGCCAGTAGCGCCATCGGCCCCTGAGCTGTTCCTGGGCCGACATTCGTTCGACGCTGGTCAGCACTTCACCCCAGAGACCGTTGGCCAGGGCCGCCCGCAGTCGCCATTCCAGCATCTGCTGGTCGATTCGCCCCGGTTCCAGCGCATCGATGGCCTGGATCGCCTCGCGTTCGAGATCGACCGCGCGAAACAGGGCGATTCGCCGCCTGGCCGCGCCGATCTCGGGGTCGCGAAACGAAAAACGGCGGCTGAGACTTTCGACTTGCCGATCGGCTTGCGCCCAATCGCGGCCGGCCAGCCGGTAGATTCCCCAAGCGACGACGCGTCGCGCGCGTTCCCGGTCGCGCCAGCCGGTGACGCCGCGCAGTCCCGCAGCCGGGTCGGCGGCCATCCGGATCCAGCCGTCCACAAGCGGCCGGTCCGAAGGCGCGACGTAGCGCCGGAGGTAGCGCGCCAGCCGCAGTTCGCCGGCCTCGATGGCCAGCCGGACCCGTTCCCAGCCGGTTTCCGGGTCCGGATTGCCGCGATCGCGCCACCAGTCGAACAACGGGTCGCAGTCCGACGGTTGCGAGTCGGGGCTCAGCCAGAGCGTGCGCACGCGCTCGGCGAGGCCTTCGGTTTCGCCCCGGGCCAGGCGCGCTCGCTCGAGTTGGCAGCGCGCCTCGGGACTGCGCGCGGAGGCTCCATAGCGCAGCAGCGCGTCGCGCTCGCCGCGTTCGGCCAGCCGGTTCAGCCATTGTTGTTCGAGCCGGTCGGCGAAAGACCAGTTGCGGTGCCTGGCCAGGAATCGCTCCATCTGCGCGGGGTGCACCGAGTCCAGCGTCTGGCGTTTGAGCTCGAATTGCAGGTAGGGCGTCAGAATGTAGTCGGGGATTCTCGCAATGGCCTCGCGCAGCGCGTCGGTATCCCCGACGCCGGCGCGTTTCCAGGCGGTGACGAAGACCTCGCGATCCGATTCGATCCCGATCGGAGGTTCGGCTGCAAAGACCGCGCCGGACAACAACGCGACCAGCAGCGCCAGCAGGGCCGCCGAGCGAGGTCTCCAAGGCCGGTCTGGCATCCATTCGCGCCGGGGGTGGAGATGCACGCATCGCAGGGCGGCATGGGTCAATCGCATGGCGTGCATACTAGGCAACCTGGGGTCCATTGTGCATCGAACGCGTTTCGGCCGGAACCGTCGGATCATCGATCGCGACCTCGATGTGCGGAGCGAGTTCCGCTGCACATCATCATCGGCCTTTTTCGATCATCATGGTGCGCCACAATGCGATTCGCTGCCTTTTCCGTGATCGAGCCTCGTTCTGCCGGGCCCGGGGGAACGGATCGGCGCAGGCCGGGGCGCGATCGCCGTGATTCGACCTGCGCCGTACGGAGCGACCGGCCATGATCGAATTCGCTGCATTGATCGGCATCGGGTCCGCGGCGGGCGTGCTGGCCGGTTTGCTCGGCATCGGCGGCGGGCTGGTCATCGTTCCGTGCATGACGTGGCTCTTGATCGCGCAGGGCGCGGACCGGGATCTCGCCGTGCCGATGGCCATCGCAACCGCATTGGGAACGATGCTGCTGACATCGGCCGGCAGCGCCTGGTCGCATGCCCGCCGCGGCAACATCGACTGGCAGGCAGTGGCTCGATTGGGCCCGGCCGTGGCGGTCGGCGCCCTGCTCGGCGGATGGGTGGCCGCGGCCTTGCCCGGGGTCGTGCTGGCCCGCGTGTTCGCGGTGCTGGTGGCGCTGCTCGGCTTGCGCATGCTGGCCGGTCCCGGCGCATCCACGCGCCCGGTTCAGGCGCGCCTGCGCGGCTGGACTCTGGCCGGACCGACGATCGGTGCGTTGTCGTCGTTGATCGGCATCGGCGGCGGCAGCTTCAACGTTCCCTACCTGGCCTGGAACGGCTACGCCGTCCTGCGTGCGGTCGGTATCGCGGCCGCCTGCGGCTGGCCGATCGCGCTGGCCGGCAGCGCCGGTTTTCTCGCCCGCAGTGCGTCGGTGGTCGATTGGCCGAACAGCTTCGGCTACTGGTATGTGCCGGGCGTGATCGTGATCGGTCTGGCCGGCGCTGCGACCTCGCCGCTGGGTACGCGGCTGGCGCATCGGATCGGTTCAACCGGCCTCGCCCGACTGTTCGGTGGGTTCCTGCTCATCGTCTCGGTTCGCATGGCCTTCGATTGAAACGCCGCTGGGGACTTCAATCGTGATCGCGATCGGAAGGTGGTCGGAAATCGTGGAAGGCAGGGCGCGGTAATCGGACACCTTTAATGAAGGTGAAACCAGGATATGGTCGATTGCGCGCTGTGGTTGCCAGCTAGGAAACGTGCGCGGTCGCGGATCCGGTAGCACCAGCCCGGCACGCTCCCGGAATTCTTCGATTTCGTGGCTTTCCGGACCGGCATTGAGATCGCCCATGACGACGACATCCCGGTGCGAAGAGATCAGATGCGCGATGTATCGCAGCTGCTGGAAACGTGCGCGTCGTCCCAGGGCGAGGTGCAGCACCACGACCCACAGCGACTGGTGGCCGTGACCGAATCGAGCCACCAGCGCGCCTCGTCCGGGGATGGCCCCCGGAAGACGGTGTTCGTCGACGCGCGCCGGCGCGAAACGGCTGAGCATGCCGTTGCCGGCATGGGCGATCACGCCGACCTTTCGGTTGGCCTGATGCGTCCACCACGGAAAGGCGGCGTGGGTGGCCAGGTACTTGGCCTGGTTGACGAAGCCGGAGCGCAGGCTGCCGCAGTCGACTTCCTGCAGCGCGACGATATCGAAATCGGCGACCAAATCCGATATCGCGTCCAGATTGGAGACCCGCTGGTTGTTGGGCAATACCTGTCGCCAGCTACGCGTCACGTACTGCCGATAACGCGCGGTCGTCGTCCCGGCCTGAATGTTGAAACTGACGAGCTTCAACATTCGCCGGCGCTCGGTATTCACTGCCCCGGAGACGGCGACGCGATGCTGCGGGTCACGACGGTTACGAGTCTCCGGAGGCCGATGCCGCCGCCTCGCGTTCGCGCTCGATCAGGTAGTCGGTCACTTCGAGCATTTCCTCGAAGCCGCCGCCGCGGCGCGGGCTGATGCGCCACTTGCCGTTGACCACCACGGCCGGAGTCGAGCGCACGCGCCACTTGCCGGCCGACGCATTGCCCATGCGCATCCGTGATTCGACCGGGAACGAATCTGCCGTCGATTCGAATTCGCCCTGGTCTACGTCGAATCGGGCGTGAAACTCGGCCAGGTCCTCGAATGAACGGAACGGCTGGCGTTCGTCGTGCAGCGCGCTGAACAGCGCATCGTGGGATTGGTCGATGATGCCCAGCACCTCGGCGGTGTAATAGCTGCGCACCAGCGGCTCGGGCCCGATCGAAATGCGCGAGAATTCGACATCTTCGGCGAGGCCCTCGTGCCACGGACCCAGATAGGTCTGAAAGTTCTTGCAGTGCGGGCAGGTGTAGCTGAAGATCTCGACGACCTCGATGATTCCGTCGCTGTCGGCTACGTCGGGCCCGGGGATCCGTTCGTAATGCGTACCCTCCTGGAACTGCTGGGCGGCGACCGGAAGCGCCAGCGTCAGCGCGGCGAGGGCGATTGCAATGATCAGGGTCTGCGTCTTTTTCATGTCGGAATCAAAGTCGGTTTGGGTGGATTCGATGTGCTGCCCGCCGTGAGCGCTGCAGAAGCAACAGACAGCCCCGGGCCCGAAGGGTTCCGAGAGCGGGCGCGGTGCGTCGTCAATTTCGGCTGGCGTGCAGGCCTTCCATGTACGAGGACACCGCCTCGATTTCGGCGTCGGTGAGCCCGGCTGACACGCTGACCATGATCCGGCTGTACGGGTCGTCGCCGCCGTTCGCCTCGCCGTCCCGATAACGTCTGAGGCGGTCGGCGGAGTAGGTTGCGTGCTGGCCGCGCACCATCGGATAGCCGGCGCCGGGAATGCCGTTGCCGGCCGGTCCGTGACAGGCCATGCACGCCGGAACGCCGTTTTCGGGATTACCGCCATGGTAGAGCGTGCGCCCCTGCTCGACCAGCGCCTCGTCGGCCGTGCCCGGCTGGATCGTCTGCGATGCGTACCAGGCCGAAATATCTGCGATGTCCTCATCGCTGAGGTTCATGACGATCGGGTACATCTGGGCGACTTCGCGCTGTTGGTCGCGCACCATGCGCGTCTGGCGGGCCAGATAGCGTTCGTGCTGGCCGGCGATTTTCGGCCACTGGGCGATCTGGCTGTTGCCGTCCATGCCGTGGCAGGCGGCGCAGACGCCGGCCTTGGACTGCCCCGCCTCCGGATCGCCGGCCGCCATCGCGCTGGCGGCGAACATCAGGGTCATCGCAAATGCAATTCGAAGCATGCTCCGTGCTCCAGTCTTCAGGTTCGGTCGGAATAATCCGATATTATCGCCCGAATTCGGCCGCGACAGAACGCCATGACCTCGATCCGAACGTTGCTAGACCGTGCAGCCTACATGACCAGCGTGCACACGACGCGGCAGTTGCCGCCGGATACCGGGATCGAGGTTGCGATCGCGGGCCGCTCGAACTGTGGAAAATCCAGCCTCATCAATCGGATATGCCGGCGGCGGGGTCTCGCGCGCGCCAGCCGTACGCCGGGGCGGACACGTCAGCTGGTGTTCTTCGAACTCGACGAGGCCCGTCGTCTGGTCGACCTTCCCGGCTACGGCTTCGCCGCGGTCAGCCGCGATATGAAGCGCCACTGGGAAGGGTTGATCCAGAGCTACCTGGAGCGCCGCAACGCCCTGGCCGGTCTGGTCCTGGTCATGGACATCCGGCATCCCCTGAAGGATATGGATCGGCAGCTTGCCGAGTTCGCGCTGGTCCGGGGCCTTCCGCTGCACATCGTGCTGACCAAGGCCGACAAGCTCGGGCACGGAAAACGTGCCGAGTGCCTCCAGAAGGTGCGGCGCGATCTGGGCGGGGTTGCCACGGTTCAGGTCTTCTCCGCGCTTTCCGGTCTGGGCACCGACGAACTGGAAGCAGCGCTGGGGGCCTGGTTGGGCTGCCCGGCCGGGACATAACACGCGCCGTCGGGTTGGCCGGCGGCCGCCGAAGCCCCGGCCGATTTCCGACCGGGACAGGGCTGCTTCAGTGCTGGCGATAGGGCTTGTATCGGTATCCGTGCCCGCCTTGACGTCCGTATTCGCTGTGGCGCCATTCCCGAAGCTGGCGCGCGCGGCGGCGCATTTCGCGTTCGGTTTCCCAGCGATCGGCGTGCAGCGCCCAGCGGAAATGCCGTTCGAAATTCAGCGACCAGCGCGGATGATCGGGGTAGACGCCCAGCCGGCGGGCCTGATGCGCCTGATCGACGGCTTTCGCCGCGTATCGGCGCGCGCGTTGGGCGGCGGCGTTGTGTTGGTGTCCGCGCGAGTGTTCGCGACGATATCCGCGATGACGGTCCGGACATTGGCGTGCGGTATGCCCCGGATGTCGGTGGGCGTGACGATCCTGGCCGATCCAGCGTGCGTCGTCCCGGCCGGACAGCAGCTCTGCGCGTAGCCCTCCGGCCTGGGCCTGGGCCGTGGTACTCAGCAGCAGGATTGCGCATGCAGCGACAATTGCGGAAGCGAGCGAGCGGCGATTCATCATCGGATCCTCTGGCGTTGACGTGCGGCCAGTTTCGCGCGGGCGCGCTGAATCCCTTCTGAATTCGCCGTTCAGGATCGGTTCAAGCCACCGGATGAAGCGCCGGGAGAATGCCCGATCATCCGGCCTGTGGATCCGGCGGCTTGCGATATCGGGCCCTTACGGTGATCCAGAGCACGCCGAAGATGACCATCGCGCCGCCTGCAAGCAGTCGTTGGCCGGGCTGGTCGCCGCGAATCGCGATACCCAGCGCCACGGCCAGGACCGGGACCAGCAGCAGGTAGGGCGTCACGGCATTGATCTCATGGCGTTGAACCAGCCAGTAGAAGATGCCGTGACCGACGATTGAGGCGCCGATCGCCGAATAGGCCACGGCCGACCATGCCGGCGAGCCCAGCGGGGTGGCGGCGATGGCGTGGACCGGCGATTCCAGCCAACCGGCCAGCAGCGCCAGCGGAACCAGCGAGAGCAGTGCGTTCCAGGCCTGGAAACCGAACAGTCCGATGCCGTGGACGCGTCGCATGAATACGGTTCCCAACGCCAGAAAGAACGCCGAGGCCAGCGCCAGGCCGACTACGTCGAGCTGCGACAGCACCAGTGGATCCAGCCCGACCACGAGTACTCCGGAAAATGCCAGGGCGATGCCGCTCCCGGTCCGCCAGCCGATGCGCTCGCCGAGAATCAGCACCGCCAGCAGCGTCGACATCGGCACGTAGACCTGGAGCAGGATGGCCAGCGACGACACGTCGGCCGACCGGCTCAGCGCAGAAAACACCAGGGAAAAGTGCAGTGCGCCCATGCACCAGCAGGCGGCCAGCAGGTTCAGCCACTGGTCGCGCGCCGGCAGCCGCAGCCAGGGCCAGAGCAGTGCCAGCACCATTGCGAAGCGCAGCGCCGTGGTCGTGATCGGCGGCAGGTGGTCGACCGCGATTGCCGAGGCAATGAAGTTGCCGGCCCAGATCACGCAGATCAGCAGCACGGCGAGGCGATGAAGAGCGGGCATTGAGCATCCGCGCTGGGGTCGCGCCAATTGTCGCCGCATTCGTGATTCAGCGGTAAACGCCGTGCACCGGGTCTGCCGCCGGGGCGCCGCGATGCGGATTTTCGGGCCGGCCCGGGCCGGTCAGGTGACGAATTCGGCGTCAGGGGCTGCCCAATATCGTCACTTCCGAAACAGGCTCGAACTCCGGCTCGATCGCCGCAGGCACCGTCGTTGCACGATTTCCTGACCGACCGGCACCGATTGGCACACAGATTGCATAACTATCAGTATGCAAACGACCACGCGACATCAAACAACGTGATGTTCGATTCGAATCAGACAACACAGCAGGGTAGCGATATGGACCTCAACAGCATCGAAGCCGCCAATTTCGAAGTCATGGTTGCCGAGGAAGCGATTCTCGACTGGCTCGCCGATCTCGACACCTCGGACGCTGCATCCGCCGCCGAAGATACGCCGGAGTTCGCCCGAGTCGCCAACTGATTCCCGGGGAAGGGGATCCCGAACGCGGCTCGCTGAAGGGGTTTTAGCCAGCCGCACCTGCACGTGCGACGCAGGACCAGGGAATGGACGCACCCGCCGGCAATGCGGGTGCGTTTTTTTTCAGACCGGATTCGTGCCGCCTACTCCACGGTCACCGACTTGGCCAGGTTGCGCGGTTGGTCGACATCGGTTCCACGAACTACACCCACGTGATAAGCCAGCAGCTGTAGCGGCAGCACCTGCAGGATCGGTGAGGCCAGCGAGTGCGCGATCGGCAGGTGCACGACCTCGACGCCGTCGGAGCTGCGCAGCGTCACGTTCCGGTCGGCGAACACGATCAATTGACCGCCGCGGGCTCGGACTTCCTGCAGATTCGACTTCAGTTTTTCGAGCAGGTGGTTGCTCGACGCCGAGACGATCACCGGCAGGTCCTCGTCGACCAGCGCCAGCGGGCCGTGTTTCAGCTCCCCGGCGGCGTAGCCTTCGGCGTGGATGTACGACACTTCCTTGAGCTTCAGTGCACCTTCCAGCGCGATCGGAAATTCCGGACCGCGACCGAGGAACAGCGCGTGCGACTTGTCGGCGATGCGCATCGCGATTTCGGCGACCCGGTCGTCGGTGGCCAGTACTTCGCGCGCCTGTTGCGCGACCTCGCCGAGTGAGTCGACCACGCCGCGCAGTCGCCTCGGGTCGGCGCCGTGTTCACGCGCGAGTGCCGCGGTTAGCAGCATCAGCACCGTCAGCTGGGTCGTGAACGCCTTGGTCGAAGCAACACCGATCTCGAGCCCGGCGCGGGTCATCAGGACCTGGTCGCAGACCCGCGTCAGCGCGCTTTCCGGCACGTTGCAGATGCCCAGCCTGCCGATGTAGCGCCGATCCGCGGCGAGCTGCAGTGCGGCCAGCGTGTCGGCGGTTTCGCCCGACTGCGAGATCGCCAGCATCAGCGTGCCTTCAGGCACCGCAGGATCGCGGTAGCGGTACTCGCTGGCGATTTCGACGGTGACCGGAATGCCGGCCAGCGCCTCGATCCAGTAGCGCGCGACCATGCCGGCGTGGTAGCTGGTGCCGCAGGCCAGGATATGGATGGCGCGCGTACTGGCCAGCAGTTCGCGTTCGAAGCCCGGCAGGATTTCGCCGTCGGCCAGGTAGCCGTCCAGCGTCGCCGCGATGGCGCCCGGCTGCTCGTGGATTTCCTTGAGCATGAAGTGCCGGAACGCGCCCTTGTCCGCGCTGTCGGAAGGCAGCGCCGAAATCTGCGTCGGGCGCTCCACTGGCGTGCCGTCGGGTCGGACGATGCGCACGTCGTCGCGCGTGATCTCGGCGATATCGCCGTCGTCGAGATAGATCATCTGCTGCGTCAGGGGCACCAGCGCGGCCGCGTCCGAGGCCAGGAACTGCTCGCCGATACCGACGCCGATGACCAGCGGGCTGCCCTGGCGGACGCCCCAGATCCGGTCCGGGCGCTCGATATCGAGGATCGCCAGCGAAAAGCTGCCGTGCATTTTTGCCACCACCGCGCGCAGCGCTTCGAGCATCGAGGCATGCCGAGCCAGCTGCTGGTGGATCAGGTGGCTGATGATCTCGGTGTCGGTTTCGGAGCGGAATCGGTAGCCGTCGGGTTCGAGTTCCTCGCGCAGTTCGAGATAGTTTTCGATGATGCCGTTGTGCACGACCGCGATCCGGTCGTCGCTGATGTGCGGATGGGCGTTTTCTTCGCTGGGACGGCCGTGTGTGGCCCAGCGCGTGTGCGCGATCCCGAGCTGGCCGCGGTGGTGCTCCCCGAGCTGATCGGCGAGCGCGGCGACCTTGCCGACCGAGCGTTCCCGGATCATGTTCGAGGCGCCGTCGACCAGCGCCAGGCCGGCCGAGTCGTAGCCGCGGTATTCGAGCCGCCTGAGACCGTCGATCAGCAGCGGCACCACGTCGCGCTCGGCGATTGCCGCAACGATTCCACACATCGCGAGAAACCCCTTGTCGCCTGGAAACTCCAGCGGATGATAGCAGCCGGTTCGACCGACGTGCCCGACACGCTGCGTATGCATAATGTTCAGATGAACAAGCTGATTCACAAAGCCCGCATCCGGGCCGGCCTGGCGCTCGTCGCGCTGCTCGTGGCCGCTTCGGGGGCGGTTGCCGCCGGCACCGGCCATGATTTCATCCGGGTCGCAGAAACCGACCGCGGGTCGCCCGCAGCGCTGGAGGTCGCGATCGCCACGTTTCAGCGACCCGACGGCGTGCAGGTGGATCTGCTCAGCGCCGTGCACGTGGCCGATCGCGCCTATTTCCGGCAGCTCGACGAGCGGCTGGCCGGCTACCCGGTCGTGCTCTACGAACTGGTCGGCGATCCGGAGGCGCTGGAGATGCCGCGGGGCGGCTCACCGTCGATGATCGGCCTGCTGCAGGGCAGCATGAAGGACCTGCTCGGGCTCTCGTTCCAGCTCGACGAAATGGATTATTCGGGCGACAACATGGTGCACGCCGATTTCACCGCCGAGGAGTTCTCGGCCGACATGCGCGAGCGCGGCGAGTCGATGGTCGGGCTCATGTTCAGGGCCTGGGCGCTTGGGCTGGCGCAGCAGGGCAGCAGCGAGGCGGCCGCGCAGCAGGCCGAGATGCTCAAGGTGCTGTTCGCCGACGATCCCCGGCTGGCGATGAAGCGCGCGCTGGCATCGCAGCTGGCCGGCCAGACCGACCTGCTCGGCCAGCTTTCGGGTCCGGGCGGGTCGTCGCTGATCGAGGGCCGCAACGGGCGCGCGCTCGAGCGGCTGGCCGAGCAGATCGATCTCGGCGCGCGCCGGATCGCGATTTTCTACGGCGCCGGCCACATGCCGGATTTCGCCGAGAAGCTGACGCGCGACTTCGGCATGCGCCCGGCCGGCACCGAGTGGATCGAAGCCTGGAACCTGCGCGACTGAGTCGGCGTGCGAGCACCGCGTTCGGTGCCCGCGGCGCGCTGAAGGTCGCTCAGCCGGCGCTCTGGAACTCCTGCAGGTCGGCGATCACTTCCTGCGTGTGCGTCTCGGGATTGACGCGCTGGTAGTGCTTGACGACGATACCGTTTGGATCGATCAGGAAGGACTCGCGGTTGGCGATGCCCATCTGGCCGATTTGACGCAGCACGCCGTAGTCGTCGCAGGTCGCGCCCTCGGTGTCCGATAGAATCGTGAACGGCAGCCGGTACTTGTCGGAGAATTTCTTCTGGTCGGCCACCGAATCGACGCTGATGCCGACGACCTCGGCCCCGGCGCCGCGCACCGCGTAGATGTTGTCTCGGAAGTTGCAGGCCTCGGTGGTGCAGCCCGGCGTATCGGCCCGTGGATAGAAGAACACCACCAGCCACTTGCCGGCGAAGTCTTCCAGCGTGTGGGTCTCGCCGTATTGATCCGGAAGCGAGAATGCCGGTGCAGGTTCGCCGACGCCGGCGGCGCGGACCTGCGATACGGTCAATCCGGCGGCAACGACGGCCGCCATCAGCAGTGCCTTGTTCATCGATTGTGTACCCTCTGATGCGTTGAAGATCGGTGCGAGGTTACCCCGGGGGGCGTGACCGTCACGCGGTGTGTTCAGTGAATGCGCCAGCGCAGCTTCAGCGCGATCGCGCCGGCGACCAGGAGCGTGAAGTACAAGAACATCCAGCCGCGCATCCAGTCGGGCCCGACGGCCAGGATCTCCATATCGGGCAGGTCAATGCGAATTCGGGCGATCGGTGAATCGTCCGGCAGATAGCCCGCGGGATTGGCGATCAGCGTATTCCACCATTGACGCTTGTGCAGCACCGGGCTGGGGTTCTCGGGCGGTAGCGCGACCAGCGAAGGTCCGCGATGCCCCGGGCCGGTATCGGCGTGCAGTGTTGCCGGCATTGCCGGCATCGGCCAGGACAAGGTCCAGGCGGCCGCGGCGCCGCTGCCGGGAGCGCGCCTTGCGGTCGCGCCGTGCCAGTGCCAATCCTCGGTATCGGTTCGGGTCTCCGCGGAGACTTCGACGCGGGTGTCGGTTCCGGCCATGGGCAGGCGCGGCCCGTAAGCACCCGAGATCCAGACCAGCACGATCAGCACCGGAAGCCCGGCCAGCAGCGCCGGTCCCAGCGCGAGCGCCAGCTGCCTCAGCGCCAGCCGGAGGTTGTCGGTGACCAGCGGTATCAGACCGGAGAATCGACCCTGGTAGTCGCGAATCTCCCGGCGCTTTGCGCGGGTTTCGCGCTTGACCGCAGCGAGACGGCGCTGATTCGAGGTTCGCCCGTAGATCCACATCGTCAGCCAGGCCGATACCAGCGCCCAGAAGGCGACCATCGGGGCGGCCGGGAGCAGCGTGCTCAGCGCCCGGTCGATTCGTCCAAGCACGACGCCGGGCAGGTCCAGCCAGCCGCGTTCGGCCTCTGCCGCGTCGGCGGTCGTCGGCACCGGACTCTGCGCCATCGCGCCAAGCCGGGCCTCGACGAGGCCGCGGACGTCGCGCAGCGAGGCCACCTCCATTTCGGGCCTGAAGCTGCTGAACAGGACGCCGGGTACCAGCGCCGGGTCGATGCAGTGATCGCCTGACCATTTCTGCAGGTTCGGCTCGATCAGCATCGACGGCACGGCGCCGAGCGTGGTCTGCCAAGAGGCGCGGTATCCGCGGGAGTAACCGATGACCAGGTCCGGCCTTTCATCCGGCCGCTGGCTTTCGGAATACACCTCGTCGGCGTCGAAAACCCGCTGGATCACGCGCTCGCCTCGCTCCGGGTCGCGCCACTCCATCAACGCATCGGATAATTCGCGCTTCAGCGCGGCGGCGTCTTCGGGTCGAACGATGCCGCTGCGCTCGCGGCCGGCGAGGTTGATGAAGATGCCGTTCAAGCCCATTGCGTAGGCCCGGGTCCGGCTCCATTCCACGCCCTGGAACGGCGGCTCGGCGGTGTCCGCGCCCTCGGCCAGCACGAGATCACCGCGATCGGCCAGCCAGCGATTGAGATGAACCGCATGCCGGAACGGCGCGAAGCCGTGGTCGCTGAGCACGATCAACTCGTCGTCCGGACCCAGTCGATCCAGCGTTTCGCCGAGGATCCGGTCGGCCTCGCGATAAATCCATTCGACGGCGTCGCGGTGCTCGGGCGCGGTATCGGCATGGCGCGGATGCTCGGGATCCAGCCCGCGCCAGAACATGTGGCTTACGCGATCGGTCTGAACGAACACGCTCACGACCAGTTCGCTGTCGCCTCGCGCCAGCGTGTCGTACCACATCGCCTCGCGTTCGGCGAGGATGCCGCGTTGCATTTCCAGCCAGTCGCCGTCCGAAACATGTTCTTCGTTCAGCGACCAGGTTTCTTCCGGCATGCCCAGCGTGTGGAACAGGCCGATCCGCCGGGCCAGCTCGGCGGCGTATTCCGGCGGCGAGCTGATCGGCGCGACCGGCTCGCGCGGATCGATCTGCAACGGGGAGACGTACAGACGCGGCCGGGGGTAGTCCTGAACGAGCAGCAGCCGCGCGGTGCCGGCGATCCGCACCGGGCCGGTGGCGTCGAAATCGAGCGTCACCCAGTCCGACCACTGTCCCGGCGCCAGTACGCTGTCGAAATCGCCCAGCCGCACGCGCGCGCCGCCTTCATCGGGTGCGATCTGCAACGGCAGTTCCAGCGGCCCTTCGTCGGGCTTGAGCGGGTCGACCGGTCCGGTCAGCGTCGTTTCGATGGTGCCGTCCACACCGGGTCGCACGCGCACCACGCGCGAACTATCGCCGGCCGGATCGAGCCTTGTCGTGGAATACAGGGTGTAGGTGCCCTGGGTGCCGAGCAGATCGGGCACGCCCATGCCGGAGAGCATCCGGTGAATGTCGGCGGGCGGATAGGTGACGGGTACGCGCAGCACCGAGGCGCGCGCCCCGCGCTCCTCGGCCGCCGACCAGAACGGCTGGCCCTGACGGCGATTCAGCACCTCGCCGCCGCCCAGCGGGATGCTCATTCCGAACAGCTCGAGTCGCGACTCCGGCGGAATGTCCTCGGAGATCGAGAAGCGCGGCGCGTAGGTTTGCGGATCGCGGCGCAGGAAGTCGAAAATGCCGTGGTGTCCGGCGTGTTCGCCGGTGGCGAAATCCGACCAGGCCACCGGGGACTGCGGCGGATTACTGGTGCCGAGCGGCTGAAAGTGGCCATCCCGAGCCAGGCGCGCGAAATTGGGCAGTTTGCGCTCGTTCATCCAGCGCCGGGCCAGGTTCGGATCCATGCCGTCGAAGCCCAGCACGATGACCCGGCCGGCAGCCGGCTCGGGCGCAGGCGCCGGTCCGCCCAGCCACGCCAGCATCGCCGCGACCAGCGCCAGAAGCGCGACGGCGCGCCATCCCGGCAGCCGCGAAGGCGGAACCGAATCCGGGCCGGAATCGGCATCTCCTTCGGCACCCGGCTCGTGTTCGGCCCCCGTGCCCGGTGCCTTGCCGCCGCTTGTGGTGCCGCTCCAGCCCATGCGCCGCAGCAGCAGCCGGATCGGCCACAGCAGAATCGCGCTCAGCGCCAGCACGATGCCCAACAGCAGGCTCCACAGCCCGCCGAGCAGGCTGAGTCCCGATCCGGGACCGATATAGGCAAGCGCCGGTGCGGACACACCGCACAGCAGCAGAGTGATCAGAAAGGCTGGGAAGCGGATGGACAACATGCGCCGCGGCGGACCCGCGCAAAACAATTGTGGGATCATACCACCTGGCCCGGAGAATCGGATTCGAACATGCAGCAAGGCAGGGCGCGGGAGCATGTGCCCGCCGGCTTGTACCGCACCACGGCGCTGTTTGCCGCGACGGCCCCGATGTGGTGCGCGCTATCACGCCTGGAGAGCGCGGCGGTGAGCGATTCGATCGCCGAGACCGTGATCGACCGGCCGATCTTCGTCGCCGGGGTGCCGCGCTCGGGCACCACCATCATCACCGAAATGCTGGCGCGCCATCCCGACGTCACCTCGCATCGCTACAGCGATTTTCCCAACGTCTATACCCCGTACTGGCGGAACTGGCTGGCCGATCGCATCGGCCGCGACACCAGCGCCCCGAGCGAGCGCGCCCACCGCGACCGACTCAAG
>CAYPZP010000059.1:0-16158 GCA_964415285.1 uncultured Halomonas sp.
CGATGTGCGCGTCCGGATCGGCGGCGGCGAAGTTCAGCACCTCGGCGCCGACGAACTCGAAACCGAAAAAGCTGCCCGCATTGCTCAGCGAAACCACCTTGACGAACTGGATCGGTTCGAGAACATCCAGGTCAGCAAGATTCACGTTGAGTGTTTCTCCGTTCTGCTCGAAGATGCCGATGCTCCGGAGATCATCGACTGTCTTTCCGACGAACACCTCGGCCTGTTCTCCCGCCCCTCCACCGTTCGTGCTGAAGAGCGCCAGGTCAATGCCCGCGCCGTCGACGATGGGCTCGTCGAACCGCAGCGTGATGTGGGCTCCAAGCGGTAAGGTCAGAAGCTCCGTGCCGTTGCGTGGGCCGGCCGGGCTGCTCAAGTTGCGCACGCCGATCGGTTGCAGCACAAGATCGACCGAATCGACGACTTGCGGGCCGCCGATCGGAGAAATGCCCCCCCAGTTGGGTGGATAATCGGTGGCCATTCGGCCGTACGGTACGTCGAAATTGCCGACGCCGGGCGGCGCATGCACGTATTCGACGACCTCGTCGGGCAGTCGGTCATAAGCCGGCGTCAGGCCGCCGGACGGGAAGGTCTGCAGGTTCGGCGCGGGCAGCACCTGGCGCACGTGCCAGACGCCGGGGCCGACGCCGGCGAAGCGATAGCGGCCCTCCGCATCGGTGAGGTCCAGCGGTTCGCCGTCGTCGTACCGCCCGTTGTAGTTCTCGTCGAGGTAGACCTCGGCGTCGACCAGCGGCTCGCCGTCGGCCAGGTCGCCGTTCGAATCGGGATCGAAAAACGCGCGGCCTTCGATCGTACCGCCGAGCAGCGCGAAGCCCTCGAAGCCGTTGGCGTAGATGACGTCGGACGCCGGCGCCGCGCTGGCGGCGAGTGCGAGCAGGGCGGTGAGCGCGCAATGGCGCAGTCGGACCTTTGCGGATTCGAATCGGGTCGACATGGTCGGGCACCGTCTCGGGGAGCTTGCCGAGACCCTAGTCGATCGGCCGACCTCGATCTCTCAAAACTCGTGAAAGATCATGAAAGATTCTGAAAATTCAATCAATCCAACGACTTCCAATTGGGTCGAAGGATGATCGATGGCACGATCCGCGCTCCTGTAGGCGCCGCGCGCCCCGGGCCGGTTCAGCGGCGCGGACGGTTCGACTCCCGGATCAACAGCGGGTCGGTCGATGCGCGGCTGCGACCGGCTTGCGCAGGCTTCAGACGAGGATCACCGGCTTTGGCAGCCATTGGACGACCGCGCATTGTCGCGCTGGCGTCCTATCGGGATGCGCCGGCGCCGCTTCGGGGGAGCGAGGTCTGATTGTTCCGGACAACCGGGATGGAACGCGGAGGGACGCCCGCAAAGACCACTTCACGCGATCCGCGGCTTGTTGGCCTGAAGCGCGCGCAGTGCCGGGCTGTTCAGAGGCTCCTCAGGCTCGGCGAACCGTGGCGGATATTGGGTCGCGTCCATTTCGGCGAACCTGCGCAGCAGGAACTGGAGGACGGGAGTGCTGGACGGGCGAGGCAGAGGCGCTGCGGCGGATGATCGTCAGTTTTCGAGCGCGGTCTGCCAGGCCTGTAGCTGATCCTCGTGAGCCGGCCGCCACCAGTCGCCGATCGATGATCTCGCCAACCTGGCGGTTTCCACGGCGGCTTTCAGGTTTCCCTGTTCGGCGTGCAGCCGGGCGCGGAGCATGAGCAACGGGTGAGGCGGCGCGTTGGTTCGTTCCAGCGCGTCCAGCGCAACGCCCGCGGCCTGATGCTCAGCCCTGGCCAGGGCCAGTTCCGCGCGCGCGGCATCGATCTCCTGGGCCAGGCGCAAGTGATTGTCTTCGAGCAGGGAATCGGCCCGCTCGATTGCGCGCCGTGCGTCGTCGAAGCGCTCTGCGCGCTGATGGATTCGTGTTGCCAACAGCTGAGCGCGTATGCCCACCAGACTGTGGTTCGTCGCCGCGGCCTCTTCGATCAACCGCTGGAGTGGCTGATCGGTCTCGGGCACAGCGGTCGATGATTCGAAGTCGACCTGCATCAGGCCGAGGCGGATGACGCGCTGGTCGCGCTCGCGTCCGGTCTGCTCGGCCAGCCGAAGCGCCTCCATTCCGTAGGCCCTCGCCTGTTCGTAGCGCTGGTCGGCTAGCGCCAGCGTTGCCAGTGCCTGGTAGCAATCGATCAGCAGGCTGTCGTCTTCCAGCGATCGAGCGCGCTCCAGCGCGTTGCCGGCTAGTGAACGAGCGAGCTCGAACTCGCCCCGGACGCGATGGATTCGAGCCAGCCGGAACTGAGCGTCGGCAACGTGGACGCCGGAGTCGAGCTGCTCGTAAATGCCCAGTGCCAGGCGTAACAGCGATTCGGCCTCGCTGCGCTCACTGCGTGCGGAGTGGATTCGCGCCGCGCGCGAGAGCACCGCAGCGTAGCCGCGCAGGTTACCGGTTTCGTAGAACAGCTCTCGTGCGATACCCAGCTGGACCAATGCCTCTTCGGCCTGATCCCGCCGCATCAGGACCGAAGCCAGGGAGTTGCGTGCCGAGGCCTGCAGTCGGGCCGAGTCGGCCACCTCGGCCAGTCGCAGAGCCTCTCGCATGGAAGCTTCCGCTTGCTCCAGACGGCCCTCATTCCGCTCGATGAACCCGACGTTGGTCATCACGATCGCGCGCGAGGCCGGTGACCCGGCCACCGACTCGGCGCGCCTGAACGCGTCCAGCGCTTCGTCGTTTCGGTCCATGCGCCAGTAGGCGATGCCCATGGCGTTGTGGATTCGATGCGTCCAGAAGTCGCTCTCCAGGCGTTCCGCCATGGGCTGGAGAATCGACAGGGCCCGCTCGTAGTCGCCGTTTCGGCGAACCGCGATGGCCAGTTCGTAGCGGGCGAACTCGAAATCCGGATCTTCGGCCAGCGCCGCCTCGAACAGTTCGGCGGCGCGCTTCACGTCGCCGGCGAACTGTGCGGCCATTCCGCGCAGCAGGGTTTCGACCGCGAAGCTGCTCTGCGAGAGGATGCCGGAGTCGACGCGAGTCTCCAGATCGAGCTCGTCTTCAAGACTCGACAGGACTTCTCCCAGCCCGCGACGCACTAGGTCGCTGGCCTCGTCGAAGCGAAGCCGCAGGCCCGGATCGTCCAGCGCGGGCTGACCGACCGCCAGTTCGAGCAGACGGTTGTCCCCGGATTCCAGCGAAGCGAGGCTGACCTCGACGATGCGCGCGGCCGGATCGATCTCGGCGTCGTCGCGCGCGACCGCCACCCGGTCCGTGCCGAGCGCGTTGCCGAGCACGAAGGCCAGATAGTCGACGAACGGTGCCGACAGCGACTGGCCGCTCGTGGCGGTCACGGCGCGCAGCGCGATGGATTCGCGGGCGTCGGCGATCGGCACCGACGATGCGCCGCGATACCACTGCCAGCCGGCGATCGCCAACAGCGATACGGCCACGACGAGCAAGGTGCGCGACCACCGGCTCGTGGGCGCCGCCGCTGGGGCGGCTCGCGCATCGCGATGGGTCGAATTTTCGCTTTCGCTACACGGATCGACGGCCTCGACGTCTCCGACGAACTGGTAGCCGCGTCCGTAGCGCGTGGCGATGTGCTTCGGCGAGCGC
Organism: uncultured Halomonas sp.; assembly: GCA_964415285.1. Lineage (GTDB taxonomy): Bacteria > Pseudomonadota > Gammaproteobacteria > Xanthomonadales > Wenzhouxiangellaceae. The sequence continues at coordinate 3,594 of CAYPZP010000059.1, forward strand.
GCCGAGTCGCCGAGCGCGGCGCGGACGTCGCGGATGACCTGGGCGATCGAGCTTTCCGAGAGCGCCTGGTGTCCCCAGACCGCTTCCAGGATCTCGTCGCGGGTGACGACCTCGGGTGCCCGCTCGACCAGGTATTTGAGCACCAGCAGCGCATGTCCGCGCAGCGCGACCGAGCCGCCGGGATCGGTCAGGGTCTCGCGCTCGGTGTCGAGCTCGAAGCGGTCGAAGCGGTAGATCATCGTTCGGCGTCCCCCGACCGGCTCGGGTTGCTGCGCCGCATTCGGCGAATCTTCAGCGACCGGCGAGCGAATCGCGTCGTCGAATGAACGCGGTCTTGGCGGGTCCCCATGCCCGGCGACGAGCCTCCCTGCGGTGAATCTCTCGACAAGTATATCCCGCCTCGATGATCCGGTTATCGAGGTTGCCGCCTTGCCGCAGGCGATCGATTCGCCGCGGCCACGACGGTCGGAGGGGCCCGCTTTGCGTATGGCAGACAAGCGGTACAGCGACCGGTGCGCTCGACCCGGGCCGTGTCTGCGCCGATGCTCCGGAAGCCGAGCGCCACGGGGTACGAGTCCATTCGAACAAAGGGAGACCAGCATGAACAGCCAACGATTTCCGAGGTGGAGCGTGCGCGCCGTCGTCTTCTGCGCCGCGGCGCTCGCGACGCCGCTTTCGGCCCAGTACGCGGAACTGGCGTCTCGCGCACCGGACGCATTCTTCTTCGGCCTGCAGGGATCGCAGAACTCGACGGTGTGCGCCCTGTCCGAACAGGGTCGTTTCGTGGCGTTCCAGTCCGATGCGACGAACCTGGTTGCCGACGACAGCAACGGCGTCGCCGACATTTTCGTGCTCGACCGCGACACCGGACGCGTCGAGCGGGTTTCGGTGAGCACCTCGGGCGAGCAGGGCGACGGCGCATCGCGAGGTCCGTCGATCACGCCCGACGGTCGCTTCATCGTATTCCAGTCCGATGCCTCGAACCTGGTGCCGGGCGACGGCAACGGGCGCGGCGACGTGTTCCTGCACGATCGCGTCGCCGGAACGACGGTCCGTGCGGGCGTGGCCGACAGCGGAGCCGAGGCGCCGAACGGAACGAGCGGGCCGTCGGTTTCCGACGACGGTACCCGGGTCGCGTTCGCCAGCGCCGATCCGTTGGTCGCCGGCGACGGCAACGGCGAAGACGACATCTTCGTGCGCGACCTGCTCGCCGGGACGACGACGCGGGTCAGCCTCGATTCGGCCGGAAACGAGGGCAACGATGCGAGTTTTCAGGGCCTGATTTCCGGCGATGGGATGGTCGTGGCCTTCGAGTCGAACGCGAGCAATCTCGTCGCCGGCGACGGCAACGGGCATACCGACGTCTTCGTCCGCGACCTGTCGACCGGAGCCGTGAGCCGGATCGCCGGCCTCGCCGGCGCCGATCCCGACGACCGGGCGGACGTCTGGGGCATCAGCCGGGACGGCTCGGTGGTAGTGTTCTCCTCGCGGGCCACGAACTTCGTCGCCGGCGACGCCAACGGCGATCAGGACGTGTTCGCCTACGACGATGCGACCGGCCTGGTCGCGCTGGTCAGCGCCGCGGCCGGCGGCGGCAGCGCGGGCGGTTTCTCGCAGGAGGCCGCGATCGGGGCCGACGGTCGATTCGTCGCGTTCCGTTCCGACGCCGACGACATCGTGGTGCCGGACACCAATCCGTTGACCGACATCTTCGTTCACGACCTCGACAGCGGGACAATCGTGCTGGCCAGCCAGACGACGGCGGGAATGCAGCCGGAAGGCGCCGCCACGACGGTTTGCCTATCCGGAGACGGCAATGTCGTCGGCCTGGCCAGCGACGCGGAGCTGGTCGCCGACGACGACAACCTCCAGCGAGACGTCTTTGTGCGCGATCTCTCGGCCATCACCACCGAGCGGGTCAGCCTGGCCGACCTCGACGGTCCGTTTCCGGTCTACGCCGGCAACGACGGTTCCTCGTCGGCATCACTCAGCGGCGACGGGCGCTTCCTGGCGCTTGACTCCAGCGCTGAAAACCTGACCGGCGCGCCGGCGAGCTTTCGACGCCTTATCTACAGGATCGATCTCGTCTCGCGCGACGCCGTGCTCGTCAGCCCGGCGTTCGGCGGCGGCGCACCGGATGATTCCAGCGACCTGCCTTCGATCAGTGCCAGCGGCGAACGCATCGCCTTCGAAAGCCGGGCCACGAATCTGGTCGCCATCGACACCAACGGCAGCAAGGACGTGTTCCTGCGCGACATCGGCGTCGGTGCCACGCGCCGGGTCAGCGTCGACTCCGCCGGCGTCGAGGCCGACGGCGACAGCGATGCGCCCAGTATCGCGGCCGACGGTTCGGCGGTTGCGTTCGCATCGACGGCGACGAACCTGGTGGCCTCCGACGGCAACGGCCTCGGCGACGTGTTCGTGCACCAGGTGGCGACCGGCGTCACGACCCGCGTCAGCGTTTCGTCCGGCGGGCTCGAGGGCAACGCCCCCAGCGATCAGCCGGCGATCAGCGCCGACGGCCGATACGTGGTGTTCCGGAGCGAGGCCGATAACCTGGTGGCGGGCGACGGTAACGGCGACGACGACATATTCCGTCACGACCGGCTCAGCGGGGTCACCGAGCGCGTCAGCGTCGGGCTCGGCGGGGGTGACGCGAACGCGGCCAGCAGCTGGCCGAGCATTTCCGCCAATGGTCGCTTCGTCGCGTTCGCGTCCAGCGCATCGAATCTCGTGGCCGGGGATGTCAACGGCGTCGGCGACGTGTTCGTGCGCGACATGCTGAATGGGATCACGCTGCCGGTGAGTCTGTCGCCGAGCGGTGCACCGTTCTCCAGTCGCACGGATTTCCCGCGCATTTCGGCCGACGGCTCGGTCGTGACCTTCATCGAACTTCCGTCGGGGTCTTCGCTGGATCGGGCCTACGCCCACCTCATCGCGCGCGGTGAAACGCGGGTGATCAGCCGCAGCCGGTCCGGCGCGGCGGCGGACGCAGAAGCGGCAGCGCCCGCGGTCAGCGGCGACGGCTCGCGGGTCGCGTTCGAATCGCTGGCAACCAATCTGGACCCGCGCGATCGAAACGGCAAGAGCGATGTCTTCATTGCCGAGATGGATGCGCTGTTCGACGATTCGTTCGAGCGATTCTGAAACCGGGCCAGCAGATCGAGCTCCGGTTCCTGTGCCGAGCCCGGGTCAGTTCCCGGGCTGCCCGTCCCCGAGCCGGGTCTCCCAGGCCTTGTGGTTGCGGATGGCATCGCGGATGAACGGGGACAGCCGGATCAGCCGCAGGATGGAGTTGTTGAACACGCGGCCGAATCCGCGCATCGGGCGCTTGATGTCGAGAAACAGCACGACCCGGCGCTGGTCGGTGTTGTTCTCGACCCTGTGCCGGTAGGTGTCGTCGAAAACCAGGCAGCGGTCGGTCTCCCAGTGCCGGATTTCATCGCCGACCTCGATCCAGCAGTCCTCCCGATTTTCGGGGACCAATAGCGCCAGATGGCCGCGAATCAGACCCTTGTACGGACCGCGGTGCGGCGGGATGTGCTTGCCCGGCGAGAGAATCGAGAAGAACGCGGTATACATGCCTGGAATCGACTCGACGACCCGTGCCGTTTCGGGGCAGGCCGCGCAGTTGCCGTCCATCCGGTAGCCGTAGCCGTGCAGGAAGAAGGTCTTCCACTGGTCGTCGCGGGTGATGTTGACCTGGTCCCGGGAGATGTCCTGGAAGTTCGGGATGCGCTCGGGCTGATCGAGAATCCGCTCCAGTTCGGTTCGAATGGCGGGGGCGTTCGCCTCCAGCGTTTTCGTCCATTCGAATTGCCCGGCGTCGAACCAGGGCTGATCGGGCAGCGCCGAGAACCGCATCAGCACTCGCTCGATGCGCTTGACGATCCATAACCCGGCGGCGACGCTGGGGCGATGGCGCTTGCGTTTCGGCTCGTTCGTGGACTGCGTGGGGGTGTTGGTTGCTGGCTGCATGGGCGCGATCTGCTGCCGTCGAGATTTCATCGATTGCATCTGTCCCGCGCGGGTCAGGGAAGCACCGATAGTGTAACGCCGGGCGGTGGTCGAACGCGCCGATTGCTCGATACGGTCGACGGCCTCTTCGGACAGCGCCGAATCGCAATCGCGTGCGCCGGGGCGATCCGCGACGGCGGGCTTCAGTCCGATTCGTCATCGGTGGCGATCGCGACGTCCGCGTTCCAGCCGAGGGCATCGGTCACCATGGCGAAATCCCGCGGTAATCCGGCTTCGAGACGGAGTGGACCGGTGCCATCCGGATGATCGAGGGTCATCGACCGCGCATGCAGCAGCAGCCGGTGGCATCCGAACCGCGCCCGGAACACGCCATTGTGGCGACGATCGCCGTGATTGACGTCGCCGATGATCGGGTGCGCAATGTGATTGAGATGGCGACGAATCTGGTGCATTCGCCCGGTCAACGGACGGACACCGAGCAGGCTGTAGCGCGATGTCTCATGCGGCGGGACCGGGATCGACAGCTCGGCCCTCGCCAGGCTGCGATAGTGCGTCGACGCCTCCTGAATCCGGTTGCGTGACGCCCGCAGCGGCTTGTCGATCCCGCCCTGGTCGTCGGTCCATCCGCGGACCACGGCGAGATAGCGCTTGGTGATTGCGGCGGCTTGGAACTGGCGCCCGAGTTCGGCGGCTGCGTCGCGATCCAGCGCTACCAGCAGCACGCCGGACGTGGCCCGGTCCAGCCGGTGCACGGTCCAGATTCGCCGGCCGAGCCGTTCGCGCAGCAGGTCGGCCAGAAACACCCGGTCGGTCGAGATGCCGGTGCGATGCACCATGATCCCGGACGGTTTGGAAACCGCCGCGAGCCGGTCGTCGCGGTGCAGGATTTCGATGTCGGGCAGGATCGTCACGGTTCGGCGGCGGCGCGTTCTCGACGCATGCTATCAGGCCGCCTGGTTGGTGGAAGTCGGCCTTGCCGCGTCGCGCGCACAGCGGATGGTTCGGCGCCGTGGCCGCTTTGGAGGTTCGGATTCCAGACTTCAGCGCTGGACGGTGCCTTCGGGCTTGTTCGCTTCGGTCTCCGGTTCGGTTGCCGAATCGTTCTTCCCGCGCTTGCCGGCGCGAGCTGCGATCGCCGCGATCACGTCGACTTCGCCCTGTTCCAGCAGCTGCCCGAATCGCTGGCGGCATACGGTCCAGGCCGCGCCGATGATCGCCAGGTAGATCAGCGACATCAGCGCCGCATAGCCGAGCTGGTCGAACAGGTCGCCCAGCCAGTCGGGGATGTCGATGCCGAAGATAGATTCGAGCAGTGCACCGGCGATCGGACCGACGATGCCGATTTCGACGAGCAGCAGCACCATGACGAACACGGTGATCTTGAACGCGAGAAGTTTGACGGCCAGATCCCGCAGCGCCTTCTTCCAGTTGCGGCTGAAGCACAGCGCAGCCATGGCGATCGTCACCGCCGCGGCGATGGACAGGGAGTCGGCGGCCGCCACGAGCACCGCGCCGATGCCGGTCCATTCCGGCGCGTTCGGGATCAACGGCAGGTCGCCGCCGAAGAACCGCATCGTGAAAGCGAAGAAAACCAGTGCCGCGGCGGCGGGAATCAGGGCGCCGGCGAGCCAGGCGAAGTCGTCTTCGCTCGCGTCGTTGTCTGCAAACAGGTAGTGCCGGGTTCGCAGCGCGTAGACCGCGCCGATGAGAATCGCCGGATAGCTGATGAAGTCGGCCGCGACGCCGATTGCCGGGAAGTGCGCCAGGCCGTTGCCGACAAGCAGGCCGGCGACGATCACCGCAGCGATGGTTAGCCTCGGGTACGGGCCGAAAACACGATCGAGCCGATCGTCATCGCGGCTTCCGTTGAACGCGCGCCGGAGCGCGGGCCGCATGTCGGAAAAACCCTCCATCACGATGCCGGCCAGGTGGCGAATGTTGTACATGTTTCGAATCTCCCGCTTCCGGCCGAGTATAGGTCGCCTGCTCGCCGGCGGGCGCGCGGTGCGCTATCGTGTGGACATGGATCCAATCGCCAATCCCGAGTCCGTCAGCCAGGCGATCGAAGCCGCGGTCGCTCCCGTGTTCCTGATCGTCGGCATCGCCGGCCTGCTCAACATGCTCTCCGGGCGTCTCGGCCGGGTCATCGACCGGACCCGCTTCGTGACCTCGGAAATCGATCGACTCGGCGACGGTGAGGGCATCGAGCGCCTGCGCGCCGAGCGCCGCAGACTGCGACGCCGCATCGAGTTGACCAACTGGTCGATTCGCGCCTGCGTCGGTTGCGCGTTCGTCGTCTGTCTGCTGGTCATGACCCTGTTTGTCAATGACTTCGTGGCCGTGGAGCTCGGCGTGCTGGTCGCGGCCCTGTTCGTCGTCGCGATGCTGCTGATCATCCTCGGCCTCGGGCTGCTGCTGATCGAGGTCGGGCTGGCGAGTCGCCAGGCCCGCGAGGCGGCTTCGGGCAATTCGGCCTGCTGACCGGACCGGCACACCGCGTGAACCCGGTTGCGGCGACGACAGCGCGCGTTTCCGACCGGAGCAGGCATTTGGGCCTCCGGCTCGGGTTACTATTCGTTTCGGCGGCCGGATTGTGATGTCGGTCGCGTCTCGGCAAATACCAAAAAATCGAGGAGACCGAAATGGCGGGTAAATTCGAGATCTACAAGGACGGCAAGGGAGAGTTCCGCTTCCGGCTCAAGGCCGGTAACGGCCAGAACGTGCTGGCCAGCGAGGGCTATTCGAAGAAGGCGAGTTGTATGAATGGCGTCGAATCGGTGAAGAAGAACTGCGCCGATGAAAAACGTTTCCAGATGAAGACCACGCCGTCGGGCAAGTTCCGGTTCAATCTGACCTCGACCAATGGACAGGTCATCGGCACCAGTCAGAATTACGACTCCGAGTCGGGTTGCCGGAACGGCATGCAGGCTGTGGGCCGCGCCGCCAATGGCGCCAAGGTCGACGACCAGACGACCTGAAGAACGCCGGCGGAGCAACGATGATGCGCTCGCCTCAGTGCGAGCGCAGCGCGTCTCGATGGGCGAGCACGATGCCGAGTTCGTCCTCGTAGGGCGGGATTTCGCAGTGGATGACCCAGTCCGGCCGGATATCCAGGCGGCTGGCGACGAAATCGGCATGAATGGGCATGGTCCTGCCGGTCCGGGAACACAGAAACGCGGTCTGGATGCGCGTCGCCCCGGCGGCCCTCAGTCGGCCGGTGGCGCGGAACATCGATTCGCCGGTGTAGAGCACGTCGTCGACGACGATCACGTGGCGATCCTCGATGTCGATATCCAGCGTTTCGGGCCCGATCTTCGGGCGATCGTGCAGCAGCTCGAGCCGGTCGCTGTAGCGTTTCAACCCGAGCACGCCCACTTCGGGCCGGTCGCCGCCCGAAGCCAATCGATCGGCCAGCGCCTCGGCGATCGGCTTGCCGCGCCGTAAAATGCCGACCAGCGCCGTTCCGGCACCGACGCTCGGGCGCATGGCCTCCGCCAGTTCGTCGAACATTTCCTCCACGTCGCCGGCATCGGCGATTCGCAGTTCGTGGTCGTGCTTGCCTGGTCCTTGCTCGGCCAATTGGTCCCTCCGTCCGGAATTAGCGCAACGCCGTTCTCCGTGGTATTGGTCAACGGATCGCGCCGGGTCCGAGTACCCGGACGCCCGATGCTACGCCGTTCACGGTCGCGGAAATTTGACCGAACGCATATTGTGGCCGGTACGCGATCCGTTAGAATCCTTTACGGAACGTTCACATGAACAACCGCGTAAACTCACGCAAAGGTCGAGACTATGACGGACTCCAACAAAGGCTTCTGGGCCCGACTCTGGACGCGCCCGAACAGCAAGTGGCTGCTGGGCATTCCGCTCGGCGGATTCGTGGCGCTCGTCCTCGGGGCGGCCGGTCTGGGCGCGATGAACTACACGCTGCAGGAGACCAGCACCAACGATTTCTGCTACACCTGCCACTCGCACGAGGCCTTCATCAAGCCCGAGTACGAAGCCTCCAGCCACTTCGTCAATGCTTCCGGCGTCAAGGCGGCCTGCAAGGACTGCCACCTGCCGAAGATGCACGGGCACTGGTTCGAGTACGTCACGACCAAGATTATCGTCTCCAAGGACATCATCCCGGAACTGATGGGCAAGATCGATACCGCGGAGAAGTACGAAGCGTATCGCCCGCATGGGGCCGAAAAGGTCTGGCGCCAGTACAAGGAAGACGATTCGCGCTACTGCAAGCATTGTCACCAGATGGACAACATGGACTTCGAAGCGCAGGGTCGTCGGGTTGCTCGTCAGCATCAGACGGCCGAAGAGCGCGGGCGGACCTGCATCGACTGCCACTACGGCATCGTGCATGAACTGCCCGAGGATGCGACCGGCATTCTGGCCAGAATCAACGAGGAAATGGAAGCCGAGGAAGAAGGCGGCGAATAGCCCGGTTCCGGGCCGCCGACCCTCCTCGGGTCGGAAACGGGCGCCCCGTGCGCCCGTTTTCGCGTTTGACGCCCGCCGGCTCGGGGATCGCTCGCAGCGCAATCGGCAACGCGGATTGCACGGAACGGGGTTCGCTTGCCGCGCTTTGCGCGTCCACCAGATTGAACACTCGAGGCGCCGGGCAGTGATCCCGTTCCCTAGCGCTCGCGCACCAGATGGAGACCGCCGATGCGTTTCGTCCCCAACTCCCTGCTGAAGAAGCTCTACAACCGTTCCAGCCTGCGCAATACCGCCGCCGGCGTCCGGTTTTCGATCAAGAATCGACTCAGCCCGTCGACCTTGACCTCGGTGAAGCCGATGGCGCTGAACGGTCGGGATGTCGACCCCGAACGCATCCGGATCGGCGTCGATGGCGGCGCGCCGGAATCGATGGAGCGATTTTCCGATCGTCTGCCGATGGACTTTCCGTTGGGCACGCTGTTGACCTTCGATCTGGACCTCGAACCGCTGGAAGCCGGCGATCATTCACTGCGCCTGCGCTTCGAGGCCAAACCCTTCGGCAATATCGAAGTCGAGCTGACCGATCGCCTCAATACCGGTGAGCATGCGCCGGGCACGGTCCCGCGCGACGCCGAAGACGATTACGGCGATCGAGTGATCTCGGCGCGTCGTGAATTCATCCGGGAACGCACCGGCGTCGCGCTCGAGCATATCGCGAAACCGTCGTTCGATCCGCACGAGACCCAGGGCAATATCGAACACTTCACCGGGGTCGCGCAGATTCCGCTCGGCATCGCCGGGCCGCTGTGGGTCCGCGGAGAGCACGCCGAGGGCGAGTACTACGTGCCGCTGGCAACCACCGAAGGCACGCTGGTGGCCTCCTACAATCGTGGTATGAAGGTGATTCACGAAAGCGGCGGCGTGGAGTGCACCGTCGTCGGCGACAACATGCAGCGCGCGCCGGTGTTTCTGTTCGACGACGCGCGCGGCGCGCGCCGGCTCGCCGACTGGTTGAACGCCCGTCTCGAGCAGATTCGGGATGTGTGCGCGCAATCGGACCCGTTCGTCCACCTCAAATACATCGATTACTACCTGTCGAACCGCTTCTGCTTCACCCGCTTCAACTTCACGACCGGTGATGCGGCCGGCATGAACATGGTCGGCAAGGCGACCTTCGCTGCGTGCAACCACATCCTGCAGAATTTCGACGGCGCCGAGATCCGCGATTTCTTCCTCGAGGCCAATTTCGCGACCGACAAGAAGGCTTCGCAGATCAACACCATGCGATCGCGCGGCAAGCGCGTGACCGCCGAGTGCGTGGTCAAGCGCGAAGCACTGCGCGACATCATGGACGCCGACACCGTCCAGCTCTACAAGCACGGCAAGGTCGCCAACGTCGGCACGATGCTGTCGGGCGCGAACAACAACGGCTGCCACGCCGCCAACGCGATCACGGCGATCTTCATCGCCACCGGCCAGGACGTGGCCAACGTCTCCGAGTCGTCGACCGGGATTCTCTACGGCGACCTGACCGAGGACAAGGACCTGTACCTGTCGATCACGCTGCCGTCGCTGATCGTCGGCACCGTCGGCGGCGGCACCGGCCTGCCGACGCAGCAAGAGGCGCTGAAGATGATGGACTGCGCCGGCCTGGATCGCGTACACAAGTTCGCCGAAATCGTCGCGGGCACCGTGCTGGCCGGCGAGATTTCACTGGCCGCGGCGATCTCGTCGCTGGATTGGGTGTCCAGCCACGATCAGTACGGGCGCAACGACCCGACTCGAAACAGCGACTGAGCAACCGGCCGGTCCGGTTGCGACGATCGATCATCGACCGCCGGATTTGCTTGATCGGCGTGGCCGGAAGGCCACGTTGCCGGCCGCGCCCCGGTGCGTTGCCTGGCGATCAGGAACCGATGCGCAGCGACAGCGCGAAGCAGAAACAAGGCCCCTGCAGCGCGCCTCGGCGGGCCATACGATCGTTGCGGCGGTGGCGAATCAGGCGGCTTCGCGCTGCACCGCGACGTAGTAATGAACGCCGTCGACGTCGACTGCCTTGCCCACGCGCCATTCCATCTGAAAGGCCTCTCCCGACTTGCGATAGTTGACGGTCTGGCCGTGAAACGTCCGATCGTTGGCCAGATCCTGTTCGAGTCGCTCCAGCACGTGCCTTTCGGTTTTCTCCCCTTGTAGTATGCCGGGGCTTCGACCGAGCACCTCGTCCGGCGAGTAGCCGGTCAACCCGGTGAATCGGTCGTTGACGTAAACCACCTCCGAGGCACCGTGCTCATCGGCGGCACGCGTGACCATCACGGAATCGAAACTGATGTCGGCCAGGGCCGAGAACAGGGGCGAAGTCAGGTGTTTCCTCGCGTCGTTCATCGGTTTTCTCGGTTCGGGTTCAGCCAGACTCTAACGCGCCGGTGTGCACGCTGCGGCCAGACCCGGTAGGAGATCCGCGCTGCCCCGCCGGCTCAGTACTTGATGGTGCAACCGTAGGGCCGGGTGACCGGCTCGGCAACCGCCCGGCCCGCCGCGAGGTCGTCCAGCGCCGCGATCACGTACTGCGTGGAGTTCGGGATGTCGGCCGGGTCGGCGCTGGGATTGGAGTCGATTCCACCCTTGTAGACCAGCGTGCCGGACTCGTCGATGATGTACATGTGCGGCGTGACCTGGGCGGCATAGAGGCGGCCGACGTCGCCGGGCTCGTCGAGCAGCACCGCGGTCGGGGCGGCATCGCGCGAGTCGGTCAACTCGTCGGCCTGCTCGGGAGAAACGTGGCCCTGGGCCCCGGGCTTCGACGAGACGATCGTCAGCCATACGGCATCGTGATCGTTCCTGGCGCTGCGCTGCTGCTGCTGCATGTTGCCGGAATCGTAGTGTTTCCGGACGAACGGGCAGTCGTGGTTGGTCCACTCCAGGACCACCTTGCGGCCGGCGAAATCCGACAGCTTGTGCGACTGGCCGGCGGTATCGGTGAGCTGAAAGTCGGGCGCCGGTTCGCCGATTTCGGGCGCCGCGTGCAGCGGGCCGGCGGTCAGTACGAGCGCGGGCAGGATCGAAAGCAGGATGTTGCGCATGGTGATCTCCTTGGATCAATGGAATCGAGGCATCATTCGATGGCTTCGAGGACCGTTGCCGGGGTCAGGATCTGCGGCAGCACCACCGGGTTTTGCGGATCGTCGGCCGGATAGTAAACGTAAAGCGGCACGCCGTTGCGACCGAATTGTTCGAGGTAGTGCGTGATGGCCGGGTCGCGGCGCGTCCAGTCGCCCTTGAGGTATTCGACACTGCGGTCGCGAAAACCGCGGAGTACCGCATCGCTGGACAACGCGACGCGCTCGTTGACCAGGCAGGTCACGCACCAGTCGGCCGTCATGTTGACGAATGCCGCCCGGTCCGGATCGGCGTTGATCTCGGCCAGTCGCGGTTCGCTGAATGGCGTGAAGCCCTCGCCGGCGCCGTCGGGCGAGCCGTTCTGCATGCCGGCCGCGCCGGCCAGGGCGGCAAGGGATCCGATGATCGCGAACGCGGCGGCGGTATGTGCCGGCCAAGCGGTCTGTCGGCGAGCCGACGGTCGTCCGGCCAGCCACAGCGCGAAGGCCAGCGCGACCAGTCCCGCCAGCAGGGCCGCCACGCCGTCGGCGCCGGTCTGGCGGGCGAAGACCCAGACCAGCCAGACGACGGTCAGATACAGCGGAAACGCCATGACCTGGCGGAAGGTGTCCATCCACGGCCCCGGTCGCGGCAGCACGCGGGCCAGCGCCGGGATCATGCCGACGGCGGCCAGCGGCAGCGCCAGCCCGGCACCCAGCGCCAGGAATACGCCCATCGCCTGTGCCGTCGGCAGGGTCACGGCGAGGCCGAGCGCGGTGCCCATGAACGGCGCGGTGCATGGGCTGGCGACCAGCGTCGCCAGCACGCCGGTGAAGAACGAACCGCTCAGACCCGAATGCTCGGTGAGACGCTGCCCGGTACCCATCCAGCGCATTCCGATCTCGAACACCCCCGACAGCGACAGCGCCATCGCGAACAGCAGGTAAACCAGCGCGCCGACGAACCACGGCGACTGGAGTTGGAATCCCCAGCCGATCGCCTCGCCGGCCGTGCGAGATCGGAAGAGCACACGTCTGAACTCCAGTCACTCCGG
>CAYPZP010000060.1:0-15939 GCA_964415285.1 uncultured Halomonas sp.
CGGGATCGTATTTCGGGCCATGGCGTAACCTCCTGTTTTAACGATGGTTAGGAAGCTAGCAAACGGCCTTCTCAATCGCTGATAAAAGTACGTAATTAGGAAGGCTTAAGGGAAAGGCAAAAGAAACAAGGTTCAAGGCCCAGGGAAAGACCAAAAACGAACAACGAATTTCTGATTACTGAAAACTTGAAGCGCCCGCAAAGCGGGCTGCTTCAGGCGAGATTGATCTCTTCGATCCGCCGCCGCAGGTAATCGTCCGAGGCGATCGGCTCCGGGTAGCGGTTCGGGTTGTCGTCGCTGATGCACTGCGGCAGCGTTTCGATGACGAAATCCGGGTTCGGGTGCAGGAAGAACGGGATCGAGTAGCGCGATCGGGTGGCGGCATCGCCCGGCGGATTGACGACCTGGTGGGTGGTCGACTGGTAAACGTGGTTGGTCAAACGCTGGAGCATATCGCCGACGTTGACGATGATGGTATCGGGCAGCGTCGTGACCGGGACCCAGTCGCCGTGCTTGTTGAGCACCTCCAGTCCCTGTTCCCTGGAACCGATCAGCAGCGTGATCAGGTTGATGTCCTCGTGCCGGGCAGCGCGCACCTGACCGGGGACCGCGTCGCGGATCGGCGGGTAGTGAATCGGCCGAAGGATCGAGTTGCCGCGGTTGACCTTGTCGGCGAACCAGTTCGCCGACAGCCCCAGATCGAGCGCAATCGCCGACAGCATCCGCTGGCCCAGATTGTCAAGCGCTCCGTACAGCGCAAGCGCCGCCGTTCGAAAATCCGGCACCTCGTCCGGCCAGAGATTCGGCAGCAGAATCTCGGGATGCGGATTGCGGCCCTGGACCTCGCGGCCGACATGCCAGAATTCCTTGAGATCGGGTACATCATGGTCCCTGGCCTGCTCGACGCCGAAACCGGTATAACCGCGCCGGCCACCGCCGCCCGGCGTGTGATAGGCGAGCTTGCGGGATTCGGGCAGCGCAAAGAACTCGCGGAAGCGCGCATACGCTTCATCGATCAGGCTGTCGTCCAGTCCGTGGCCGGAAACACCGACGAAACCGTATTCGCGGTACGCCGATCCCAGCGCGTCGGTGAATCCATCGCGCTGTCCCGTGAAATCGCCGAGATCGAGCACCGGGATTCCGTAATCCAGTTCGTCTGCCTGATTGCTCAATTTGCTGCTCCGTGCTTGACGACGCCGGCCAGGCGCTCGGCTAATGCCTGCACCGCGCCGGCTTCCCGCCCCTCCACCATGACCCGCACCACCGGTTCGGTACCCGAAGGCCTCAGCACCACCCGGCCCTCGCCGGCAAGCTCGCGCTCGACCTCGGCAACCGCGCTGGACACCTCGGCATTCTGTTCGATCGGGCCATCCAGCCGGCTATCGAGCGGCACGTTGATCATCACTTGCGGATACTTGCGCATGCCGTAGGCCAGCGACCTCAACGGCTGCTCGCTGTTTGCCACGACCTCGAGCACCTGGAGTGCGCTGACGATACCGCATCCGGTCGCGGCTCGATCCAGACACAGGATGTGCCCCGACGCTTCACCGCCGAGCACCCATCGATTCGAGGTCAACTGCTCGTGCACGTAGCGATCGCCGACGCGCGCGCGCCGGAATTCGATGCCGAGCTCGGAAAATGCCTGCTCGAGACCGTAATTGCTCATGACGGTCCCGACCACGCCCCCGTCCAGCTCGCCGCGCTCTGAACGCGCCCGCGCCAGGATGTACAGGATCTGATCGCCGTCGATGAGTTCACCCTCGTGGTCGGCCATCACGACCCGGTCGCCGTCGCCGTCGAACGCGATCCCGAGATCGGCTCCGTGCCGGCGAACCGCCTCGCACATGCCGCCTGGATGCGTCGACCCGCAATCGGCATTGATGTTGACCCCGTCGGGCTCATGATTGAGTGCGATGACTTCCGCCCCCAGTTCGCGGAACACGTCGGGGGCGATCCGATAAGTTGCGCCGTTTGCGCAGTCCACGACCAGTTTCAGATGATCGAGCCGGGTCCCGAATGCGACCGTGCCCTTGCAGTATTCGACGTAGCGGCCGGTCGCGTCCTCGATGCGTCGGGCCTTGCCGAGACGCGCCGGCGGCACGTGCGTCATGCTCTCGTCGAGCATGGCCTCGATCCGATGCTGCAGGTCGTCGGGGAGCTTCTGACCCGACGCGGAAAAGAACTTGATCCCGTTATCCTCGAACGGGTTATGCGACGCCGAGATGACGACACCGGCCGCCGCGCCCATGGAACGCGTCATGTGCGCGATCGCCGGCGTCGGCATCGGCCCCAAAAGCAGCACGTCGACGCCGGCTGCCGCCAGCCCCGCCTCCAGCGCCGACTCGAACAGGTAGCCCGAGATCCGCGTGTCCTTGCCGATGACGATCCGGATCGGGCCGTCGGCGCCTTCGCCCAGCACGCGCCCGGCCGCCCAGCCCAGCTTGAGCGTGAACTCGGCGGTGATCGGCCAGACCCCGACCCGTCCGCGCACCCCGTCCGTGCCGAAATATCGAAAACTCATGGGCGCTCATTTTACTCGCCTTGCGGCGCGACGCCGGGCTCGGGCAGCAACACGAAGCCGGGGCGCCCGTGCAGCCCACCGGTTGACAGCCGAACGCGTTTCTGCTGAGCTTTACGATCACCCATCCGCTGACGATGAACGAGGAGCGCCGATGCGTAGCGTCGATTCCTGGCTGGACGAGTACGGCGAAAGCCACAGAAACCCGACCAACAAGGCCATCCACTGGGTCTGCGTACCGCTGATCGTCTGGACCGTCACGGCCTTGATCTGGTCCATCCCGTCGCCCGTTGCGGGCCTGAACTGGGCCGTCGTCCTGGCGGCGGCCGCCATGGGCTGGTACGTCGCCCTGTCGCCACGCCTTTCGATCGGCATCGGCCTGTTCCTGGCCGGTTGCCTGTTGCTGAACGCCTGGCTGGAAGCGGCCTTCGCGACGCCGCTGTGGCTGATCGCCGTCATCGTGTTCATCGCGGCCTGGATCGGTCAGTTCATCGGCCACCATATCGAAGGCAAGAAGCCCAGCTTCTTCAAGGACCTGCAGTTCCTGCTGGTCGGTCCGGCGTGGTTGATGGGCTTCGTGTATCGAAAAGCGGGCTGGAGTTATTGAATTTTCTGCTTCAACTCCGCGATTGGGCGCAGGCCGGGCCTTGAGAACTGGTTTCGCCACGCGGTCTTCGCCCGCTTGCTGGCGAGGTGTTGCTGGCAACGCTCCGAAAGTACCCAAAAGCGCTGCTTTGAAACCAGGCGGCACGAGATGCCGGCTTTCGGAGACGCCGGTGGCGCCCGAATCGGACTCCGCCGTGGCTTATGGACCGCGGGTGCGATCGGAGGGGTTGGCGCTCGATATCATGACCGTGCAAGGCCACTGACGCCTTCGCGAAAACCTGCGTCAGCCCGCTTTTTCCGGAACCATGGCGAAGTGCTGCGGCCCCGGCTTCTTGGTGGATTCACCTGGTCCCCTGTACCCGGCAACCGGAGTCAGCCAAGCCGAAGCCCGAGTGAAAAATGCTGACTTCGCTCGCCGAAAGCCGCGACAGCGAGCGCTGCCTTGAAGGGGGTTTTTGCCTGCTTTTGAGGTAATTGTCAAAAGCGGGTCGCCCGCAAGCGCGAAGCGCGGGGCGAAACGCTTGTAGCCGACAATGGGCACCAGACCGAAAAGCGCGCAGCGCCGGGCGAAACGGCATCGAGGCAAAACCGGCACAAGCCGGCGGGGCGAACCGGGCTTTAGGGCGCCAGGTCGCCGAATTGATCAGCGGCCCCAGGAACACGGGACCCGAAAATCACTACGCCACCCGCACCCGCACACGCCGAAGCGCCCCGTCCAGATCGGCGACCAGATCCTCCACGGTCTCGAGTCCGACCGAAAGCCGCACCAGCCCATCGGAGACGCCGTGCCCGCCGCGCTCGGCGGGTGTCATGGTCGAATGGGTCATGCTCGCCGGATGCTGAATCAGGGATTCGGCGTCGCCGAGCGAGACCGCGCGCTGGACAAGGCGCAGGGCGTTCATCAGGTCGACACCGGCCTGCAGGCCACCATCCAGCTCGAAAGCGATCATGCCGCCGAAGTCGGCCATCTGACGACGAGCCAGTGCGTGCTGCGGGCAGGAGCGCAACCCGGGATAGTGGACCCTGGCTACCCCGGGTGCGGTCTGGAGCCAGCGCGCGATGCGCATCGCCGACGCCGAATGACGCTGCATCCGCAGCTCCAGTGTCTTCATGCCGCGCATCACCAGGTGCGCCGTGAACGGCGACATCACGGCACCGGTCAGGTCCTTGAGTCCGAGCATGCGGACCTCGCCGATTGCCTCGGCCGGGCCCGCGACGAGTCCGGCGACCAGGTCGCCGTGGCCGCCCAGGTACTTGGTGGCCGAGTGGACCACGAAGTCCGCGCCCAGCGCGATCGGACGGGTCAGCACCGGCGTGGCGTAGGTGTTGTCGACGACGAGCCGCGCGCCGCGGGCATGAGACGCCGCTGCCAGCGCAGCGATATCGACCAGCTCGTTGGTCGGGTTGGCGGGCGTCTCGCAGTAAACGACCCGGGTGGCCGGTCCGATGGCGGCTTCGAGTTGTTCCGCGTCCGACAGGTCGGCGTGGCGGATGCGGATGCCGAAGCGCGCCAGCCCGTGGTGCAGAAGCGACCAGGTGCAGCCGTACACGGTGCGGTGCACGACGATCTCGTCGCCGGGTTTCAGCAGCGTCCAGAGCAGCGATGCGATCGCGCCCATGCCGGATGCCGCAGCCAGCGCCGCTTCGGCGCCCTCCAGCGCGGCCAGGCGCTTTTCGAGCACCTCGACGGTGGGATTGGAAATCCTCGAATAGACGTGGCCGCTCTGCTCGCCGGCAAAGCGCCCGGCACCTTGGGCGACGTCGTCGAAGACGAACGTCGAGGTCAGGTGCAGCGGCGGCGTCAGCGCACCGCAGGCATCGCCCTCGTAGCCGGCATGGATGGCGCGGGTCGCAAAACCGGACGACGCGTGATCGGAAGGCGCTCGGGACATGGTCGGGCTCGGTGTCGAACGGCGTCCATGCTAGGCCCGAGCCCGAGAAATTTGCTTTCAAAATATGGCGCGATCTACACTAGATGCGCAATCTAATGCCATCAGATCAATGAAACTTGATAGAAAAGACCTGCAAATCCTCTATGAACTGCAGCTCGATGCCCGGCTTAGCAACCAGGATCTGGCCCGGCGCGTCAACCTGTCCCCGTCGCCGTGCCTGCGGCGGGTCCGGCGACTCGAGGAATCGGGGATGATCCGCGGCTACACCGCGATCGTCGATCAGCAGCGATTCGGCCTGCCGATCACGGTGTTCATCCGAATCGCGCTGGAACGCCACGACACCGCGACGGTCACGGAATTCGAGCGCCGCGTGCGCGATATCGAGGAGATCATGGATTGCTTCCTGATGACCGGCCAACGCGACTACCTGATGCGCGTGGTCGCGGCCAGCCTGGCGGGCTACGAGCGCTTCATCCGCGACGTGATCCATACGATCCCGGGCATCGCGTCGATCGATACCAGCTTTGCCTACGGCGTGGTCAAGCATGCGCCGGCGCTGCCCCGCCGCAATCGCTGAATCCCCGCGCAACCGAGTTCGGGTCGGCGACCGCCCGAGGCGGCTCAGCCTTCGCTGATGTGCTGGGCGTAGGCTTCGGCGTCCATCAACTCGTCGAGATCGCTCTCGTCGCACGGCTTGACGGTGAACAGCCAACCGTCGCCGTAGGGATCGTTGTTGATGGTCTCGGGCGAATCGTTGAGCGCTTCGTTGATGGCGGCGATCTCACCGGAAACCGGCGCGTAGATGTCGGAGGCGGCCTTGACGGATTCGACCACCGCGCAGGTTTCCCCGCGCGTGAGCTCTGCGCCCTCTTCGGGCAACTCGACGAACACCAGGTCGCCGAGCTGTTCCTGGGCATGATCGCTGATGCCAACGCGCAGCAAACCGTCCTCGAGCAGTTCGACCCACTCATGGCTGTCGGCAAAGCGCAGTTCGGACGGAATATCACTCATTTGCGGTTCCTCGAGATCGGATTCGTCTACCTGAACGGAATAGGAATTCTAGCGGCTTCGCGGCACGCCTGTCACGCCAGCGGCAGATCGTCACGCGGCTTTCCGCGACGCACGAAAGGCAGTTTGACCACCCGGGCCGCCAGCCGCCGACCGCGCAGTTCGACCTCGACTTCGCCGTCGACATCCACCGGGATCCGCGCCATTGCCACCGGCCGCTCGACCGTCGGCCCGAAGCCGCCGCTGGTCACGACGCCCTCACCGGCCGGGGTATGCACTGCGGCGCCCTGGCGCGGGATGCCGCCCGAAGCGAACAGCAGACCGGTGAGCTTGCGCGATACGCCCTCGCGTCGCTGCGCTTCGAGCGCCTCCCGGCCGATGAAATCCCGATCGGCCGGATCGAATGCGACGGTCCAGGCGATATTCGACTCCAGCGGCGTGGTCCCGGTGTCCATGTCCTGACCGTAGAGATTCAAGCCGGCCTCCAGACGCAGCGAATCGCGCGCGCCGAGCCCGCAGGGCACGACCCCGCGCTCGATGAACTTTCGCCACAACGGCGCGGCCAGGTCGCCCGGCAGGATGATCTCGCAACCGTCCTCGCCGGTATACCCGGTGCGTGCGATGAAGAAATCTCCATGGCTGGTCGATCGGAACGGCTTGAGTTGTTCGACCCGCTGCGCGCCCAGCACCTCGACCACGTGCGCAACCGACTCGGGTCCCTGGACCGCAATCATGGCCAGATCATCGCGCTCGACGATTTCGACGTCTTCTTCGGCAAGCTGCTCGCGAATCCAGGCGAGATCGGCCTCGCGCGTGGCCGCATTGACCACCAGTCGATAGAAGTCGTCCTCGATCCGGTAGGTGATCAGGTCGTCGATGATACCGCCGGAATGATCGAGCATGCAGCCATAGATCGCCTGGCCCGGCTCGCGGATCTTGTCGACGTCGTTGGCCAGCAAGCGTCGCAGCGCGCCGCGCGCGCCGCAGCCCTGCAGATCCACCACGGTCATGTGCGAGACGTCGAACATGCCGGCCCTTTGCCGCACGGCCTGGTGCTCCTCGACGAGCGAGCCGTAGCGGATCGGGAGCTCCCAGCCGGCGAACTCGACCATTTTCGCCCCGGCTTCGAGATGGGCGTCGTACAACGGGGTTCTTGCGGGCATGGCGAAACCTGCCGATTGAATCAGCCCGATAGTGTAGCGGGGTTCCGGGATCCGGGTGCTCTTGTCCAGTGGAGCTCTCGCGGGGTGGTCCTGCGGGGTGCGGGTGATGTGGCGCTTTCGGCAGACGGTCTTTCCCGAACCACGGCACATCGGCACGGCCCCGGCTTCACCGAGGTATCCGGAAGCCGGTGTAACCGGTAGCCGGAATCAGCCAGGTCTCGGACCGAGTACAAGACGCTGATACCGCTTCCGGAAGCCGCGCCGGCGACCGCTGCCTTTCACAGCGCTTTGGTTACTTTTGGGGGCGCTGCCAAAAGTCACTCGCCCGCAAGCGCGAAACGGAGAACGGGACCACCCCCAGCCATACGCCCGACGCATCGGCACGACCAGCTCGCGCCGATGCGCGCGGAAAATCAGGGCTCCCGGATCGCCAGCAGGCGAATCTCGGTCATGTCCTCGATGGCATAGCGGATACCCTCGCGGCCCAGGCCGGAGTCCTTGACGCCGCCGTAGGGCATGTGGTCGACGCGGAAGCTGGGCACGTCGTTGATGATCACGCCGCCCACTTCCAGCACGTCCCAGGCCTTTCGGATCTTGCCGATGTCGCGCACGAACAGTCCGGCCTGCAGGCCGTAGCGCGACCGGTTGATCAAGGCCAGCGCCTCGTCGAAGTCGTCGAAGGGTTCGATGATCATCGCCGGACCGAACAATTCGTTGTCGTAGATACGGCAATCGCGCGGAACGTTCTCCAGCAGCGCCGGACGCACGATCGAGCCATCGCGCTCACCGCCCACCAGCAGCGTGGCGCCCTGGTCCACCGCCTCTTCGATCCACTCGACCACGCGCTGTGCGTCGTCCTCGCCGATCAGCGGGCCGACGAAGGTTTCCTCATCGCGCGGATCGCCGCCCTTGAGCGCCGCGACTTTCTCCACCAGCCGATCGCGGACCGCTTCGTAGATCTCGCGATGGACCTGCACCCGCTGTACCGAGATACAACTCTGCCCGGACTGGTAGAAGCCGCCGAAGACCAACCGGTCGACCGCGTCTTCCAGATCGGCATCCCGATCGACAAGGCACGCTGCGTTGCCGCCCAGCTCCATCACCACGGGCTTCTTGCCGGCCTGGCTCTTGAGCATCCATCCGACCTTGTCGGACCCGGTAAAGCTGAGCAGCTTGAGTCGACCGTCCTCGCTGAAGCGCTGGGCGGCGTCGCGGGGCACGTTGAGAATGGAAAATGCGCCCGCCGGCAGGTCGCATTCGGCCAGGACCTCGCCCAGAACCAGTGCGCCCACCGGGGTCTTCTCGGCCGGTTTCAGCACGAAAGGACAGCCCGCCGCGATCGCCGGAGCGATCTTGTGGGCGACCAGGTTGTAGGGGAAATTGAACGGCGTGATCAACGACACCGGCCCGATGGGGACGCGCTTCCACATCCCGATGAACGACTCGGTGCGCGGCGCGATATCCATCGGCACGACTTCGCCGCCGACCCGGGTCGCCTCTTCTGCGGCGATGCGAAAGGTGTCGATCAGGCGCTGCACCTCACCGCGGGCGTCCGTGATGACCTTGCCACCCTCCACGATCAGGATCTCGGCGAGCTCGTCGAAGCGCTCGCGGAAACGATCCGCGCAGTGGTTCAACACGTCTCTTCTTCGATGCGATGGCAATCGGGCCATCGCCGGCGCGGCACGCTCGGCCGCCTCGACCGCCTTGTCCACCACTGCATCGTCTGCCTGGGCAACGCGCGTGGCAACCGCGCCGGTGTGCTTGTCGATGACGGTCAGGTCCTGGTTGGCGAATACCGGTTCGTTGGCCAGGTAGTACGGGTACGCGGTTTTCATGCCCATCGCGGATACCTCCAAGTTCATCGAGCCATTTGCCCACAGCTTAACAGCGACATCCGCGCGCCCGGTCGCAGACTCGGGGAACCGCTTCCGGCGCCCGCGAATCACGCCCCTCCGATACACTCTATGCCCATCCTCGAAGAGCCTCTGAAAAATGGGCAATCGCCTCTCGAAAATCTACACCCGCACCGGCGACGACGGCACCACCGGCCTCGGCGACGGCTCGCGAACGCAGAAGGACAGCCTTCGAGTCGAGGCCTACGGGACGGTCGACGAACTCAACAGTGCGATCGGCGTCCTGATCGCTGGGCTGGAAGACGAGGCGATCGCATCGGTACTGCTCGATATCCAGCACGACCTGTTCGATCTCGGCGGCGAGCTGTGCATGCCGGCCACCGAGTTGATCGGCGATCGGCACACCGAGCGTCTGGAGCATGAACTCGACCGGCTCAACGCCGAGTTGCCGCCGCTGAAGGACTTCATCCTGCCCGGCGGCAGCGCCGTCGCGGCCCAAGCCCATCTGGCGCGCACCATCTGCCGCCGATCCGAGCGCCGCGTGATCGCACTGGCGCGCCACGAGGTGGTCAACGAACCGGCCATCCGCTACCTGAATCGCTTGTCGGATCTGCTGTTCGTCATCGCGCGCAAGATTGCGCGTGCTTCAGGCGTCGGCGAGATTCTCTGGGATCACGACCGCGATCGCTGAACGTTCACCCTGCGAGCAACGACCCGATGACGCAACTCTCGGTGATCGCCCACCCGGACTGCAGCGTGCACGATCCGCAGCCCGGCCATCCCGAACGGCCGGCCCGGATCAAGGCGGTGCTGGACGGCTTGGAACAACTCAGCGGCGTGCGCATGGGCACCGCCCGTCCGGCGACGCGGGAGCAACTGCTGCAGGTCCACCGCGCCGACCATGTCGATCGACTGCTGAGGCTGGAATGCGAACTCGGACCCGGGGCGGCTGCGGCATCGCTGGATCCGGATACCCTGGTCGCGCACGGCAGCGTTCGCGCTGCCCGGCTCGCCGCCGGCGCCGCCTGCCAGGCCGTCGACCAGACCGCAGCCCGGCCCGAGCGCCCCGCCTTCGCTGCGGTTCGGCCGCCGGGTCATCACGCCACCGCGGAACAGGCCATGGGATTCTGCCTGTTCAATTCGGTCGCGGTGGCCGCCGAACATGCGCTGGGCAGCGCTTCGACCCGGCGCGTGGCGATCTGCGATTTCGATGTGCATCACGGCAACGGAACCGAGGACATCTTCGCCGGCCGGCGCAACGTCCTGTTCGCCTCCAGCCACCAGCTGCCGCTGTATCCGGGCTCCGGCGATCCGCTGCGTCCCGCGGCCCCCAACATTCACAATGCGGCCTTGTCTCCCGGTTCCGGCAGCGATGCGTTCAGGGACGCCTGGAAAGCTCGTCTGTTTGATCCCATCGACCGGTTCGCGCCCGACCTGATCCTGGTCTCTGCCGGATTCGACGCGCACTGGCGCGATCCACTGGCGCAACTGGAACTCAAGGACGAGGACTTTTTCTGGATCGGTCACCAGCTCAAGCTGCTCGCCGACACCCACTGCGCCGGACGGCTGGTCGCGTCACTCGAGGGCGGCTACGACCTCAAGGCCCTGACCTCGTGCGCGCTGGCCTTCGCAGAGGGAATCACGTCTACGCACTGATCGTGTTGAGCGGGCCGGGAAGTGCCGAAGACGGCGGTTGTTGCTTTTCCCGACGGACAGGCATCCGGTCCCGTGTTCTGTATCAGCGCAACGATCTCGATCTGTATTCCAGTGCTTCCAGGTCGCCGATGCGGCCAGTACTCGAGAATCCGTCTCGCTGGCTGGTTCGACCTCCTTTCGAGACCCGAAACGGAGGCGAAATGGCGCACCCCGCTTCACCGCCGGCACGATCGGTTCTTGCCTGCTCTTGACGACTCGAAAGCAGGTCGCTGAAGCGCGCGAAACGAGCGACGAAAGGGGTTTTGAGGCGGCCATCAAGACACAACGAACGAAAAAAACGCGCCAAGAAAGACGAACGGGCCGGAGAAAGTGGAGCGGGCGAACGGAATCGAACCGTCATCACGAGCTTGGGAAGCTCGGGTAATCACCATTATACGACGCCCGCGTCAGACCGGATTATCGCGCAGCCGCGGCGCGGCGATCAAGGCCGGACGACGAAAATCGAAATATCCGCGTGCTTGACGATCCAGGCTGCGTTCGAGCTGATCAGGTGCAAGCGATCGGCGACGCCCGGAATGTGCGAGGCCATGACGATCAGGTCGGCATCGAGGTCGTCGATCGCTTCGAGCAGCTTGTCGTCCAGCTCGGCCGGCACGTCGACGCTGGGCTTGACCAGGGACGACGTCCTTACACCGAGTCGTTCTCCCTGCTCGCGGGCGAACATATCGAGTTCGGCAGCGAATTTCTCCGGCGTCGGGGCGATGCGATTCGGCACCTTGCCCGACACTGCAACGAAGCACAGCGTCGCCTCATACAAGCGCGCAATGTCGCCGGCTGCATCCAGGGTCTTGTCGAGTTTATCGCTGTGCTCCAGATCGACCGGAACCATGATTCGGCTATACATCACTCCCTCCGACTGTCCAAGAGACTTGCACTGGACGTGTCACGACGCTTCAGCCACGGCGTTGAGCAGCATCCTTTCGTGGTACAGGCCGCGTGCAAGACTGACGCACATGGCCAGCAGCACGAACGTGAACGGCAGACCGGTGCTGACCGCGCCGGCCTGCAGCGCGTCCAGCGCGGCGGTTCCGCCGAGCGCAAGCAATACCGCGGCGATCACGCCCTGCATCGTCGCCCAGAAGACCCGTTGCGTGACGGGTGCGGTGGTCTTGCCGCCCGAAGTGATCGAATCGATGACCAGGGAGCCCGAGTCCGACGAAGTCACGAAGAACACCAGAACCAGGCAGATGCCCAGGAACGAAGTGATCGCCGACAGCGGCAGGTTTTCCAGCATCTGGAACAGCACCAGAGCCTCATCTCCGATGCCGTCGGCAAGCGCACCGACGCCACTCTCGATCTGATCCATGCCGCTTCCGCCGAAGGCGCTCATCCACACGGTCGTTACCGCGGTCGGGACGATCAGCACGGCGGTCAGGAACTGCCGCACGGTCCGGCCGCGGGAGACCCGCGCGATGAACATGCCGACGAACGGCGACCACGAAATCCACCACGCCCAGTAGAAGATCGTCCACTCGTGATAGAAGGTGTCGTCCTCTCGTCCGAACGGATTGCTCAACGGCAGCAGCATCTCCGAGTACCCGACGAGCGTCGCGCCCAGGTTCGAGAAGAAAGTGGTCAACGAGCTGGCGATGATGACGAACACCAGCAGCAGAAATGCCAGCCCCATGTTGATGTTGCTGAGCAGCTTCACGCCGCCGTCGATGCCGCGAATCACCGAAATCAGTGCCACCGCCGTGACGCAGGCGACGATCGTGATCTGGGTTGCCAGACCCTTGCCCAACCCGAACAGGAACTCGAGCCCGCCGGCTGCCTGCTGAGCGCCGAAACCCAGGGAAGTCGCCAGGCCGAAGATCGTGGCCAGCACGGCGACGATGTCGATCACGTTGCCGACCGGACCCCAGACCCGATCGCCAAGCAACGGATAGAAGGTCGACCGGATCGTCAGCGGCAAGCCCTTGTTGTAAGCAAAAAAGGCCAGCGCCAGCGCCACGACCGCGTAGATCGCCCAAGGATGCAGACCCCAGTGGTACATGGTCGCCCCGAGGGCTGCCTCGCGCGCGGCCTGCGCCGCGGCCGCCGTCGTCGCCTCGCCGAACGCCGGCACGTTCAGCGGGGTTCCGTACCAATTCGTGAAATAGGCCGCCGGTTCGGCGACGCCCCAGAACATCAGCCCGATGCCCATGCCGGCGGCGAACAGCATCGCAAACCAGGAAATGGTCGAGAAATCCGGCGTCGCGTCTTCGCCGCCGATGCGGATGCTGCCGCTGGGCAACACGATCAGCGCCAGACAGAACAGCACGAACACGTTTCCGGCCGACAGCAGAACCCAATCGAAAACGATCTGGATCCAGCTCTTGGTCGCTTCCAACCCGGTTTTCGCGACCTCCGGAAACAACAGCGAACAGACGACGAAGGTGACGATGAGCGCGCTGCTGACGAAAAACACCGGATTGTGCATGTCGAGGCCCCATTTCTCGACATTGTCCTGCCCGATTTCATAGTCGGTTTCGTAAATTTCCTCGATTTCCTGAATGACCTCCTCAGGATCGATTGCCGATTCCTCCGTCAAAACATGCCTCCTTGGTCAGTGCTGCACAACGATTCGGCGCGCCGGCCGGGATTCAGACCAGGCCGCGCGGCCTGAACCAGCGATCGTGCAGCATCAGCGCGTAGCGATCCGTCATGCCTGCGACGTAATCGATCACGCGGGTTTCGAGCGGGTCGTCGACCCGTTGATAGGTGTCCGGGATCAGGTCCGGATTCTTTTTCAGATGGTCCACCAGGTCGTGGATCACGCGGCGCGCGCGATCGGCCTGCGCGCGAGACGCCGGCCGGAGATAGACGCGCTCGAACATGAATTCGCGCATGATCTTCATCGCGTGCAACACCTCGGCACGCATGCAGATGCGCCCGCGCTGGAGCGATTCATCGATGACGGCGCCGATCATCGTGCCGATCCAGTGCCCGCCGGAAAACGGCCCCATCACACCCAGCACGTCGTCGGGCAACTCATCGGCGGTAAGGATGCCCGCGCGCACGGCGTCGAGCAAATCGTGGTTGAGATAGGCGATCCGATCGGCAAAGCGGCAGACCCAGCCCTCCGGCGTGCCGGGCGGCGGTTTGACCCGCCAGGTATGCGCTCGAATCCCGTCCAGTACCTCCCAGCTCAGGTTCTTCGGCTCCAGCACCCGGAAGATCCGCACACCCTGCTCGGAATGCAGCCATTCCCCGTCGTCGAGATACTCCGACAAGGCAGCCTCGCCGGTGTGGCCGAACGGCGTATGGCCGCAGTCGTGTCCGGTGCAGATGGCTTCGGTGAGGTCCTCGTTCAGCATCAGCGCCCGCGAGATGGAGCGCGCGACCTGCGTGACCTGCAGCGTATGGCTCATCCGGGTCACGAAGTGATCGCCTTCCGGATTGATGAAAACCTGGGTCTTGTGCTTCAGGCGCCGGAACGCCTTGGAATGGGCAATGCGATCGCGATCGACCTCGAAGGCCGTGCGAAGCGCATCAGACGCTTCCGGTTCGGCGCGGCCTCTCGATCGGACCACGCGGGTCGCCAGCGGGGAAAGAAACTCCTCCCGGGCTTCGCGCGCACCGCGATCGGCCAGCCGCAGCAGGGGCTCGGCGTTTTCGGCAGTACTCATTGATCGCTATTCTACACGGGCCGGATCAGCGCCTTGCCGCGGGTCCCGCCGGACTGCCTTCATACGGCCCGAAAAGCCTGCTCCAGGTCGTCGATCAGGTCATCCGCATCCTCGATCCCGACCGAAAGGCGGATCAGCGTATCGGTCACGCCCAGCACCTGCCGGGTTTCGGGGGGAACCGTGGCGTGGGTCATGATGGCCGGATGATTGACCAGGCTCTCGACACCCCCCAGCGATTCGGCCAGCGCAAACAGGCGGGTGTTCTCGAGGAAGCGCCGGGCGGCGGCGAGATCGCCATCGAGGTCGAAGCTGACCATCCCGCCGAAACCGGCCATCTGCCGTTCGGCGAGATCGCGCTGCGGATGAGACTCCAGTCCCGGATAGATGACCTTTCGAACCTTGTCCCGGCCGCTCAACCACTCGGCGATGCGTCCCGCGTTCTCACAGTGCGCGCGCATTCTAAGGGCCAGCGTCTTCACACCACGCATCGCCAGGAAGGCATCGAACGGCCCCTGGACCGCGCCGGCCGAGTTCTGAATGAACCCGACCTGCTCGGCCAGCCCCGGGTCCCTGACCACCAGCGCGCCGCCGACCATGTCCGAGTGGCCATTGAGGTACTTGGTGACCGAATGCAACACGATATCGGCGCCCAGCGCGATCGGCCGCTGCAGCATGGGCGTGGCGAAGGTGTTGTCGACGACCAGCAGGCAGCCATGCGCCCTGGCCAGTTCGGCGATCCGGGGAATATCGACCAGTTGCAGCATCGGGTTGGTCGGGGTCTCGACCCAGATCAACCGGGTCTCGGGCCGGATCGCCTCGGCGGCCCGGTCCGGCTGCGACAGATCGGCAAACGTGAATTCGAAGCCCGACGACCGGGCGCGCACCCGCTCGAACAGCCGCCAGGTGCCGCCGTAGAGATCGTGCATTGCCACGACATGGTCGCCGGGCTCGAGCAGGTGCATGACGCAATCGACGGCGGCCATCCCCGAAGCGAACGCAAAACCCGCGCACCCCTCTTCGAGGTCCGCCAGGCACGCTTCCCAGGCTTTTCGGGTCGGGTTGTGGGTGCGTGAGTACTCGTAGCCCTGGTGGTCTCCCGGGCTCTTCTGGACATAGGTGCTGGTCGTGTAGATCGGCGTCATGATGGCGCCGGTCGAAGGATCGGGCTGCTGGCCGGCGTGAATCACGCGCGTGGCGAGTTTGTATTGGGTCATGGTCGCGAAAGAAACGAGTCAACCGATATCGTAGCTCAGACCAGCAACGGAAAAGCCCGGCCGAAGCCGGGCATTTCGCGGTGAAGGGCTGCCGTCATCTACAGGCGGGATGATTGCCGAAGAACGTACACCACCAGGGCCGATCGTCGTCATCATCATCATCGTCGTCGTCATCGTCATCGTCATCGTCGTCGTCACCGCCGCCTACACCACTGCCGCCGCCGTCGCCGCCACCGTTGTCTCCGTCATCGTCATCATCATCGTCGTCATCATCACCACCCCGACCATTACCGCCGCCGTTGCCGTTTCCACCGCCACCGCCATTGCCATTGCCATTGCCATTGCCATTGCCATTGCC
>CAYPZP010000061.1:0-15811 GCA_964415285.1 uncultured Halomonas sp.
GCTTTCGGTGCCCGACACGGGCACACGTACTGTGATCGCAGCGTTCGCTCTGGATCCCGGCGCATCGATCAGCGGCACGATCACCGCGACCGACGGCGGCGCGCCGATCGAGCAGATGGGCGTGTGCGCCGAGCGCGAGCCCGAGCCGGACTTCCAGACTTCGGTTTGCGTGGAAACCGACGCCAGCGGCAACTACGAGATCGGCGGCCTTCAGCCGGCCGGAGATTACGTGGTCTGGACGAACAACTTCAATGGCCTGAAGTTTGTCGAGGAGGTCTACAACGACCGCAAGGACTTCGAGTTCTCCCAAGGCGACCTGGTCGATGCCTCAGGTGGCGACGTATCCGGTATCGACTTCGTCTTGGACCCGGCCGCGTCAATCGACGGGACCGTGACCGCTACCAGCGACGGTTCGCCGCTCGAGGGCGTGCGGATCGATATTCTGGATTCTTCCTGTAATCGCGTGGCACGAGCCTGGACCAACGCGTCCGGCAACTATTCCGCTGTTGGCTTCGGTGACGGCTCCTTTTACGTTTACGCACGCGGCGCGTTCCAGAACTTCGTATCCGAGCTTTATCCGAATCTGCCGCGTGTGGCTTCGTGCCCCGAACCCCTGGACGAAGCCACGGCGATCCAGGTCGAGGGCGCCCAGACCGTTTTCGGCATCGACTTCGCGCTGGACCGGGGCGCGTCCATCAGCGGCGTCATCAGCGATGCCAATGGCCCGATTGCTCCAGGCGCAGCATTTGCCTTTCTCTATAGTCTCGACGGGAAGTTGCTGATCAACGGACGCAACGGCTTCTTCAACGGACAGTTTGGCGAGCCGCCGGATGGCTACGCGCTTCTGGGTCTGCCGGCCGGTGACTACAACGTGGTGTTCGCGGGCGGCGGACAGACTCAGGGTCTGGTCGACGAGATCTTTGACGATATTCCCTGTCCACGAAATTCATGTCCGCAGGGCACCGGGGAGACGATTTCGCTGGCACCAGGTGAGGCGCGCACCGGGGTCAGCGCGACGCTCGATGTGGGTTCTCAGATCAGCGGCCGCCTGAGCGACGCGCTAGGCAATCCGGTGCAAACTTGCGTGGCGATCTACAGCGCCGAGGGCCGCTTCGCAGGATCCACCTGCTCGGGTCCTGACGGAAACTACACCACGTTCAACGGCTTGCCTGCAGGCAGTTACCTGTTATCCAATCAGTTCAACATCGTCGAACCCGTGCCGGTCATCGGCGGGTATCTGCCGGTCGTTTGGCCGGGCCGAGCCTGCGGTGAGCCGTGCAACTTCCTGCTCGGTGACCCGATCGTGGTCGACGGAGTCAACCCCGTGACCGACATCGATTTTGTGTTTCAGAACGGCAGCTCGATCTCCGGTCTCGTCACCGGCAACGGTTCGCCGGTCGGCGGGGTCGAGGTGCGGCTGCTGAACGCCGCCGACGGCTCGCTGATCCGCACGACCGCTTCGGCATCGGACGGCAGCTACACGTTCGACGGCCTTGCTGCCGGCGATTTCGTGCTGCGCACCTCGAACACGCTGGGGCTGAACGACCTGCTGTACAACGGCTTCTCGTGCAATCCGTTCTGCGATCCGCTGGCGGGAACCGTTGTCAACCTGGCGCCTGATACCGATTTCACGGGCGTCGACTTCCCGCTGGCTTCGACGCCGCGGATCGTCGGTATCGTGACCGATCCGGCGGCAGCGCCGCTCGGCGGCGTTCGCGTCGAGGCCTACAACAGCCTCGGCGCGCTGGTCGCCAGCACGACGTCGGCACCGGACGGTTCGTTCGAGATCGGCAACCTGTTTTCCGGCACCTTCTTCGTGCGAACCGTGAATACGCAGGGTTTCGTCGATGCGCTGGCCGAGGGCCTGTTCTGCCCGGCCGGCTGCAACCCGGTGCTTGACGGGACCCCGATCGGCGTCAGTCCGTCGGGTACATTCCCGCCGGGCGGACTCGATCTGCAGCTGGGTACGGCGGCGGGAGTATTCGGCATCGTGTCCGACGGAGCCAGCCCAATCTCCGCGGTCGCTGTGGAGGTCTATACGCCGACCGGGGTACTGGCGGCGATCGGGTCGACCGGCGACGACGGCCTCGACGCCATCGACGGTCTCGGTGCCGGCACGTACCACGTGGTCACGCGCAACGGCCAGGGCTTCATCGACCAGAGCGCAACCGGCACGGCCTGCCCGCTGTCGTGTGCGCCGACCTCGACGCCGACCATCACGCTCGGCCTTGCCCAGCAGCGGCAGGTCGACTTCACGCTTGCACAAGGTCGCAGCATTTCGGGCCGGGTTTCCGACACGCTCGGCAGTTCGCTTGCCAGCGTCGAGGTCACGGTCTACTCCGATACCGGGGTCCCCGTGAAGAGCGCGATCACCGACGCCAGCGGCAGCTATTCGATCGACGCATTGCTGCCGGCGGACTACCTGGCCCGGACCACGAGCAACCCGCACGGACTTCGTAACCGGCTGTTCGATGATCAAGACTGTGATTCGGGCTGCAGCGTACTGGGCGGAACCCTGATCTCGCTGACATCCGTTTCGGCCGCTACGGGCATCGATTTCGCGCTGCCGGACGGCAAGTCGATTTCGGGGACGATCGAGGCGTCCACCGGTGGTGCGATCGGCGGCGTGCGGGTCGCGGCGTTCGACGTCAGCGGCGTGGAGGTCGCCTCGGCGGTCACCGGCGCCGGCGGTGGTTTCTCCATCACCGGCCTGGCCGACGGCGTCTATCGGCTCCGGTCGTTCAATTCGTTGGGCTTCATCGACCGGGCGATCGGCGGGGACGAGTGCACGCCGCTGCGCTGCGACCTGGACTTTGCCACGGCGTTCGACGTGACTCCTCAGAGCCAGACCGGCGCCGACGCTGTGCTCCGGTTCGGTCAGGCGCTGAGCGGTACCGCTACCGACGAGACCAACAACCCGATCTTCAGCGGCGAGGCGCAGCTCTACAGCGAAACCGCTGATCTGTTGAAGACCGCGCCGATCTCCGAGGGCGTGTTCAACTTCAATGGTCTCGCTGGCGGTGCGTACTATGCCGTCGTCACCAACGACCTCGGTCTGGTCGATCAGGCCTGGACCGGTCCGGGGCAGCCCGGGCTGGATTGCCCGGGCGGTTCGTGCCTGACCTGCCTGACCACGGCGAGCTGTGCAGCGCCCCCGGCGGGTCCGGCGCCGATCGTGCTGGTCGATCTGCGTAACCCGGCGCGAGGGGGTTCGGGCAGCACCCTGAACTTCCAGCTGCCGCCCGGCCAGCGGATCGAGGGCTCGATCACCGACGCCCAGGGCAATCCGATCCCGAATGCACGGATCTACCTCTTCAGTGCAGACGGAGCGGATGCCGGTCAAGCGACCAGCGACGGCCTCGGAGGCTTCCAGAGCGCGGCCGCGTTCAGCGCGGGCTCCTGGGTTGCCGCGACGAACAAGCCGGGACAGGACGGTGTGATCGGGTTCATCGATGAGCTGTTCGACGACATTCCCTGTGTCGGCGATTGCGATCCGCTCGACGGCGACGTGTTCACCACGCCGGCTGCGCCGTTGATCGAGTTCCAGCTCCAGCGGGTTCCGACCGAGGCCATCTTCAGCAGCGGCTTCGAGTTCTAGCCCGCGAGGTAAACGGCCCCGGCCCGGCCGGGGCCTCGATACGGCCGGATCGAATCGACCCGGTGGATCGTGACCATGCCGATCCCGGAGTCGATGGCCGCAATTCCGCCGAATCCCGGAAGGGCGGTGATCGGGCCTGCGACGAGAACGTTCGGCGAGTGGTCGCGCGACCGCCCGCATCAAGGAACCTCTGAACAACTCTGCGCGGGCGCGACGGCGCCTTTGCGGGAGACTCCGGCTTGGCTTGTGCGAGCGCGGGTTGGTTGTTCCAAATGAGCGCGCCCAAACAAGGCGGAGACCCCGCAAAGGCCGGTCCCGAAGGGTTTCGCCGGAAAAGCCGCGTCTCGCGCGCCGCGACCCTCGGCCGTAGCGACGGCTATTGTCGCTCCGATTGTCATGACAAGCGGCACCGAACGATCTACGGCTTTTCCGTCTGAAACGCGCTCCGCTCAGACTGATTCAGATCTTCCCTACCCCCGGCCCCGCGCCTTCTTCAGCCGTTTTTTGGTCCGGCGTCCCTTTTTCTCGAGCATTGGCCGTAACGAGCGCCCGAGTGCCGGGAACAGGTAGCTGATCGTGGTCAGGTAGCCGCTCATGCGCGGGATGGGCAGGTCCAGCGTGTCGTCGTCGACCAGCGCCACGATCGCCTCGGCGACCTGCTCGGCGGTCGAGATCGGCTGCGAGAAGGTCAGGTCGGTGACCGAGTCGATATCTTCCATGATGAAGCCGGTGTCGATCGGCCCGGGCGATACGCTGGCGAACTTGATGCCCTGGCCGCGCATTTCCTCGGCCAGCGCCAGGCCGAAGGCGCGCAGCCCGAACTTGGTGGCCGAGTAGGTCGCCGATCCCGGTACCGGGGTGCGTCCGGCGAGTGAGGCGACGTTGATCACCGCCGGTCGGTCAGACTTGCGCAAATACGGCAGCGCCAGCCGCGTGGCCAGGATCGGCGCCTTGAGGTTGACGTCGACCATGCGGCCGAGATCGTCGACATCCACGCCCTCGACCGCGCCGCGGCTGTGGTAGCCGGCGTTGTTGACCAGCACGTCGACCGACCCGAATCGCCGCTCGGCCTCGTCGAGCACCTGCGCGAAGCCTTGCGTATCGGTCACGTCCAGTGGCGCGACCATGACCCGGTCGCCGAGGTCGAGCGCCCGGGCCAGCTCCTCGAGCTTCTCCCGGCCGCGAGCAAGCAGCACCAGGTTGGCGTTGCGCTCGCCGAACGCGCGCGCCGTGGCCGCGCCCACGCCCATCGAGGCGCCGGTTACGATCACCGTGACGCCGCTGAAATCGCCGGGATTCGCCATGAACGGTCTCCGCCTGTTGAATCGCCGCCACTATACCGAAGCATCGCTCAGCGCTAGACTCGGGCGATACTTGCCTGAAGATCCGTCATGAAAGCGTTTCGCACCGTCGTCTTTCTTGCCGTCGCGCTGGGCCTGTCCGTCGCAGAGATCGCCGCCGAATCGTCGCCCGGGGAACCGGCTTACGATCCCGCGCTGGCCGCTGAACTCGGCGCCGATGATTACGGCATGCGCCCTTACGTGATGGCCTTTCTGAAGTCGGGTCCCAACCGGCCGGACGATCCCGAGCGGGCCCGCGAACTGCAGGCCGCGCACCTTGCCAACATCCGGCGCATGGCAGGGGAAGGCCAGCTGGTGCTGGCAGGCCCGTTCATGGACGGCGGCGACATTCGCGGCATCTACCTCTTCGCCACCGGGGACATCGAACAAGCTCGGGCGTGGACCGAGACCGACCCGGCGGTCGAGGCCGGCAGCCTGGCGATGGAGTTGCACCCCTGGTACGGATCGGCGGCAATCATGAAGGTCAACGAGCTCCATGCCCGCCTGGCGAAACGAAATCCCTAGTGGGCCACGCCCGTTAGCCCGCATGATTCGTGAACCGGCGGCGTCGCCCGACGTCCGTTCATGAATCATGCGGGCAAGCCTCGGTGCCGACTGATTGCGGTATCCGCGAGACCGCATCGGCGCGTATCATCAAGCGGCGCAACGAACAACGAATCAACCAAAGAACCAACCCGGGGTACGCCGTGAAACTGATTTTCAAGCTCATCGTCGGCATCCTCGCCGGCATCGTCGTCGGTCTGTTCGCGCCCGAATGGATCACGCGCCTGCTGGTGACCTTCAAGGGCCTGTTCGGACAGTTGCTGTTCTTCACCGTGCCGCTGCTGATCCTGTTCTACATCACCGCCGGCATCGCCGGCCTGCCGCGCGACTCGGGCCGGCTGCTCGGACGCACGCTGGCCACGGCTTACGGCTCGACGTTGATCGCCGGCATCCTCGCGTTCTTCGTCGCCTCGCTGATCGTGCCGATGCTGTCGGCATCGGCCACCGCGGCCGGCGAGGTTTCGCACGGCGTGCTCGAGCCGTTCATCGAGCTGGAGATTCCGCCCCTGCTGGGCATCATGACGGCGCTGACCACGGCCTTCGTGTTCGGCCTGGCGATCCCGGCCACGGGTTCGGACCTGTTGAAGAAGTTCTTCGATCAGGGGCGCGACGTCATCGAGAAATTGCTGGTCAAGGTCATCATCCCGTTGCTGCCGTTCTACATCGCCGGCATCTTCGCCGACCTGGCCGCGGCCGGCACCGTGTTCGAGACGCTGGCGACCTTCGGCGTCGTGCTGGCGCTGGCGGTGTCGCTGCACTGGCTCTGGATCGTCACGCTGTTCACGATCGCCGGGACACGCGCCGGCCGCTCGCCGATCGGCCTGATCCGCAACATGCTGCCGGCCTACTTCACCGCGCTGGGCACGATGTCGAGCGCGGCGACCATCCCGGTGACGCTGCAGTCGGCGCGCAACAACAAGGTGCGTGAGCACATCGCCGACTTCACCGTGCCGCTTTGCGCGACCATCCACCTGTCCGGCTCGACCATCACCATCGTCTCCTGCGCGATCGCCGTGACCGTGCTGGCCGAAGGCGTGGCGATGCCGGGCCTGTTCG
The DNA here is from genome assembly GCA_964415285.1 of uncultured Halomonas sp. Lineage (GTDB taxonomy): Bacteria > Pseudomonadota > Gammaproteobacteria > Xanthomonadales > Wenzhouxiangellaceae. The sequence goes on from CAYPZP010000061.1 coordinate 6,559, forward strand.
ACATCCTGCCGTTCATCATGATGCTCGGCGTGGTCATGATGGCCGCCCCCGGCGTGCCCGGCGGCGCGGTCATGGCAGCCGTCGGCCTGCTCGGATCGATGCTCGGCTTCGGCGAGACCGCCATCGCCCTGATGATCGCGCTGTACATGGCCCAGGACAGCTTTGGGACCGCGTGCAACGTCACCGGCGACGGCGCCATCGCGCTGTTGGTCGACCAGGCCGCCGGGGACGCGGTGCCCGAGACTGCGGATTGATCGGCGATTCGATACTCTGAAGCAGCCTGCCGTCAGGCGGCTGCGACAAGCGATCCGGCTTCAACGGACGCGTCACATTTGACGCAGATCAGGCGTCGGGCGATAGCGATCGAGCAGAATGAACCAACGAGATTCCGGCACGGCGCTTCCAGCGGCCCGGCGAGGGAGGCATGCCGCTGACCGGGTTGATCAACTGTGGCGCCCTCGTTGCGCCGTTGCAACTGGTCTTCGCCGTGCTGGAATCTCGACCATCCGATCGGCGACAGGTCATTCCGCAATCTTCGCCTCACCCTTGCAATCGATCGACGGTAGGCACTGCTCCTCAGGCCGTGGCGATCACGCGTTCGGCCGGACCGTCGAGAACGCTATGCGCCCGACCCAGTTCATCTGAAGAGGTCGCGTGGACGACGACCACGGCGCGGCCGGATTGCAGCGCTTCGCGAACTACCCGGATGTAGGGCACCTGGTCGGGTCGCAACGTCAGCAGGCCGCCAACCATGAGGCCGAAAAGCGTCGCGACGTGCAGGAACAGCAGCAGCGATGCGATCGGATTATCGGTGACGAACGTCTGGCCGGCGGCGTTGAGGATCAGGAACAGCAAGAGTCCGAACCACAGACCGACGATGCCGAACACGATGTGCGACCGCACCAGCGTGCGCCAGATGCCCGTGCTTTCCGGTAGCAGCTTGCGATTGATCCGCTTCGTCTGCCGGTCCAGCAGCCGCATTTGATTCGGCGCCAGTCCCGTTGATCCGGCCAGCGTTTGCAGCGCATCCTCTGCCTGGCCGCGATCGTCGAACACGGCGGCCAGCTTGTGATTGCTCGCTTCTCCACTGAATGAGACGCTACGGTTCATGAGACGCTCCCGCCCATACGGCATGGTTTGCTTCATTGATACCCTTTTACCCTAACCGGTGCCGGTGCCGGATTCTCAACATCGCGTGAATGGGCTTCGGGACGCTTCACCGTCGGCCGATCGTGTTGCGAAGCCGTCCATCGCTTCTGCGTCGCGTTCGACGAGCCAGCTGCCGGGCACGTTTTTCTCTACGAATTCGAGATTGGGTCGGGGGGCTCATCCACGCTCCACGGTCAGCGAAGTTGGCCGGTGATGTTGCGCTGCTCACCGGTTACCTGTCACGATGACGCGGCAGAGGCGCGTCGCTTGCCGGTCGGCCGCTTGCCCGGTCCGGCACCGAAGGCTGCCATCGGTTGTCGCACACGACCTTCACCGCTGCGAGGGCGCCATGTCGATCGAGGCCAGCACGAACCGGGCGAAGGCCACCAGGCGAGGCGCGTCGGGTGCGGAACCACGGCGCTCGTTCAGCATGTCTTTGACGTTGACCGGCGCGTCATGAGATCCCTGTCGCCCACCGGCTTTGCGCTGTTCGGCGCGGCGCTGGTCGCGATCAGCTACGGGTTGGCGCGCTTCGCCTTCGGGTTGTTCGTGCCGCCGATCCGCGAGGAACTGGCGCTGACTCCGTACCTGATCGGCATCATCGGCGCGCTTCCCCTGATCAGTTTCCTGCTGGCCACCGGCATCGCGCCGGTCGTTGCCGAACGTCTCGGCGCGCGCTATTCGGCGGTGTTGTCCGGTCTGTTCGGTGTTGCCGGGCTGGGGCTGATCGCGGCTTCGGACGATCCGGTGACCCTGGGGATCGGGGTGTTCGCCTGCGGCATCTGCACGGGGCTGATGATGCCGGCGCTGACGGCCGCCATGCAGGCATTGGTCAAACGCTCGCTGCACGGGCGCACCAGCGCGATCATGAACGCCGGGACCAGTATCGGTGTGGCCGTGGCGGTGCCGGCGGTACTGTTCCTGGCCGGCGCATGGCGGTTCGCCTACGCTTCTTTCGCGGTGCTGGCGGCCTTCGGCGTGGTCGCCGCCTGGTTCTTCATTCCCGCGGTCTCGCGCATCGTGCCGCCGCACGCCGCGCCGCCGCCTCGAATCGACGCCTGGCAGTGGTGGCGGCTGCTTCGGCTTTCGTTGTTCGCTTTCGTGATGGGCTTCGTTGCCGCGGCCTACTGGATCTTCGCGCCCGATCTGGCCGTGAACCTGGGTGGCCTGCCGGCCAGCGCCACCGGCTGGCTGTGGCTGGCCGTGGGCATCGCCGGCCTCGGCGGGGCCGTCGTGGCCGACCTGGCCGACCGGAACAATCCCCAGATCACCCATGCGCTGATGCTGATGACGCTGGCGGCCAGTATTTCGCTGCTGGCGGCCAGTCCCGGAAACATCGCGCTGGCAACGTTCTCGGCGCTGGTGTTCGGCGCGGCGTACATGAGCCTGACCGGCTTGTACCTGCTGACCGGCATCCGACTGCTGCCCGGCCGTCTTTCGATGGGACCGGTGCTGCCGTTCATGGCCTGTGCCCTGGGCCAGGCGGTCGGTTCGCCGGTGATCGGCTTGCTGGTCGACGAGTTCGGCTACGCCGATGCATTCTCGATGTTCGCGGCGATCGGCATCGTCGTGGCGGTGGTATCGCCGTTCTATCCGCGCTACATCGACGTCGATCAGGGCGAGGATGAGGAAGAGCCGGAGGTCGTGGAAGACACCGGACTGCAAGCGGCCTACGATTATCAGCTCCAGAACGAGGAAGGCGAGCCGCTGCAGGCCCTGACGGGCGAGTACCACTATGAAGAACCCGAGGATCGAGAATCACCGGCCGAGGAAACGCATTGAGCAAGGCGGCTGGTCAAGACCTGCGACCCTGCGCCGTGCCGTCAGAGCGCCTGACGCCCGCGACCGGAATCGGCCGGACCCGATTTCATGCGCAGGGAATCCATCAGATCTTCGGGTGGCGAAGTTTCCGCTCGGCCGTATAGGCCCACCACGGCTTGGCCTCCTCGCCCGCCATGAACCGGGTGATCGAGATGAACACGTCGAGCACGCAGGGATCGAAGCGTTTCCGGTCCATTTCGCAGAGTGTTCGATACATTTCGACGCCGTCGCGCCCGATCAGGTCTGCTGGACGATCGATGCCCATGCGCGCCAGCGTCGAAGCGATCCTCGGGCCGACATTGGGCAGGTCGGTGAGTTCGTCGAGCCGGTCGCGGCGGGCCTTGGCGGGGTTCATGGACGCAATCTAGGCAGCCCGGGATCCGGGTCGCGGGCGCGGTGGCCGGATTCGTCGGGGCGGCCGCTGATGGCATGATGTGGCCTGGCGAATCGAGGCTTCGAGGAGCGCTCGGTCGGAATCCAGGCGCGGAAAAATGAACCACGGCAACCAAACTCCATGGATCGCACGGCTGGCGTTTTTCGTCGCTGGCGCAATGGTGCTGCTCGGGCTGACCCTGGGCGGATTGTACGCTTTCGAGGTGGTGCAAAGCGCATCCGGCGCCGACCGATCGATGATCTTCTGGGCGCTGCCCGTGGCGATGATCGGCTGCCTGCTCGTCTTGATGGGTGCGGTGCTGATCTGGCTTGCACGGCGTGCGGCCGGTGGAGACCGGGAGGTGTTGTCGATCGTCAGGATCCTGCTGGTGACGATCGCAGTGGTCGCTGCGCTGATCCTGGCCGGCGCTCTGTTGCAGCAGATTTCCTGAACCGCACCGACGCTCGGATCGCCCGGCCGCGATTCGATAGGATGAAGCCTGACGCTCAGCAAGTTCTCGGGGAAATGCCGGTGCGCCCAACGCAATCATCCCTCCCTCCCTGGCTGAAGCCGGGTTCCAGCCGCCGGGCCGGCGCGCGCGGGTTCGTCGCTCGCGTGGTGATCGGGCTCACGCTGCTCGGCTCTTCGGCTGCGATCGCAGATCCGATCGTGATCTCGCGCGAACTCTGCAACGGGCTGTGGATCGTGCCGCTGACCTGGTCCTCGGAGCAGAGTGGGAAGATGCACGAATTGACCGCGGTGTTCGATACCGGTGGTTCGAGCCTGTTCATCGATCCCGACAGCCTGGAGCGGGTCAGTGGCCAGCGGATCGAGGCGGGCCGCCGGGTGCGGATGGCGGGCGTTTCCGCGCCGGGGATCGAGTTCACGAAGTTTCGGCCCACGGTTCGCGAGATGAGTCACCTGGGCGCGGCACTGGGCAAGGATTTCGATGTCTTCCTGCCGTTTCCGGCGTTTGCCGGCAAGCTGCTGGTGCTGGACTATCCGGCACGCGAGATGCGCATCGAGGAAGGAACGCTGCCGGCGCCGGACGGTGAAACCGTGTTTTCGGCTCGTGGTCCCGACAAGCGTCCCTGGCTGGCAGTCGATCTGGGCGGCCGGGATCGGAAAATCCTGATCGACAGCGGCTCGAACGGCCGAATCGAGCTCAAGCGCCTGGGCCGGCTGAACTGGATCGGTGAGCCGATCGTCGCCGCGGTCAAGACGCGCATGGACAAGTACGTCCAGCGGCGTGCCGGTCGCATCCGCGACTCGCTGACCATCGCCAACCTGGTATTCGAGCAGCCGATCGTGTCGATCACGCGTGACACCGAACTGATCGGCGTGCAGGTACTCAGGCATTTTGTCGTGACCTTCGACCCGAGGCATCGCCGGGTTCGTTTCGAGCCTGCGATCGACGGTCCCGTTCGCATGGCGCCGGAACGCAACACGGGCGCGTTGCTCCGCGCCGACCCGGCCGGCTATTTCGAGGTTGCGCTGGTGCATCCCGCCACCCCGGCCCAGCGGGCCGGTATCCGACCCGGAGAGCGAGTCGTCGAGCTCGACGGCGTGCCCGTTGCCGCCCGAGGATGCAGACGGCTCGACGATCCCGAGCCGACGCGGCTCGGGCTGGGCGTTCAGCGCGGCGATCGAATCGAGCGCATCGACGTCGAGGTCATCGATCTGATCGAGTGACCGGGCTCGTGTCGACGGCGCGTCGTCGCCGGTGCGGCCGGGTATTGGTACCTTTACCTGATTCGACGATCGTCCTTTTGCCGATGCATACCCTTTGCCCGCTGTGCCATTCCGCGACCGTGATGCCGTCTTCCGAAGGCGCAGGAGAATCGTGCGCGGAGCACTACGCCGCGCTGATCCGGCGCGAGCGATCCGACCTGCGCTACATGCGCTCGCACGCGCTGACCGTGGACACCTGGGCGGCGCAACATCCGGAATCGGACGAGGCCGATTCGCACCAGGCGTTGGGCGTGCATCTGGTGTCGCTGTACGCTCAGCTGGTGCTCGGCATGTCGCATCGCGAAGTCAAGGGAATACGGCAACGGGCGACCGAAACGATCGACTTCCGCCGACTGCCGCTGCCCGGTGAGCCGGCGACGGTCAGCGCCGCCCATCCGCTGGCTGCCGATCACCCGGACGCGCATCGTCGGCTCGTTCAGCAGTGGGCGCGCTCGGTCTGGCAGGCGTGGGATCCGCATCACGCGCAGATCATGAGCTGGGCCCGCCGGGTGATCGGCCACGGCCGTGTGGCGGTGCCGCCGGAGCAGGTTCACAGCGGCTGGTACGCCGGCGCCCGCAATATCGTTCATCCGACTGCCGACACGCCTGTCTCTTCGGAATGACGCTTTGCTGTCCGATCGCCCGGTGCGGCGAACCGGACCGACGGCTCGATCAAGCTCGCCCGCGCGCCGCATTCCGGAACCACTCGAGATTGTCGCGGACGCGGGCAAGCTCGGATTCCGGGAGGTTACCGCTCGCCAGCAGTTGTTCGGCGATTCGCCGGGCTTTGGCGCCGTTACCGGTCCAGAAGTGCGCCAGCGCGAGTTCGTCCCGGGCGCGCCAGGCGTAGGCACTCGCGTCGACATACAGGATGTCTTCCGGGCGCTGAAGCGAAGCGGCTTCGCGCGCGAACAACAGCGCAACCGAATGCTCTCCGCTGTCGCGGTGCAGGCGCGCCAGTTCGACCAGCGGCTCGGCGCGTTGCGGCCTCAGGTTCCAGGCCGTGAGATAGGCCGCGACGACTTCGCCGCGCGGCGCACCGATCTGCTCAAGCCCTCGCGCGACTTCAAACATCGAACAGTAGCGTTCCTCGTCCCATCCGCCCATTCGTTCGCGCTGGCGATACGCGTCGATGGCCCGCCTCGATTCGCCCGCATCGCGCAGGCTCTGGCCGAGGTAGAACCAGTATCTGGCGTGGTTCGGTTCGGCTTCAAGGGCTTTCTCCAGGGTCGCTGCGTCGTCGAGGTACTTCTCGGGCAACGGCCTTTGATTACGCGCGCTGTCGAAGTGTCCTGTTTGTGCAAGCCCCGGCAGGATTTTCCGGCGGTAGTGCCTCGGACTGTCCAGGTGCTCGTGCAGCACGCCCTCGAATTGCCATGGGTGATCCGATCGCAGCAGGCGCGGTAGGTAGAACTCGAAGGACCCGCCCGGTTTTTGCAGGATCTGCCAGGCTTCGACGCCGTCATCGGCCGGAAGCCGAAAGCCGGGTTCGATTACCAGTTCTTCATCGGCATCGATCAGCAGCAGCCAGTCGCCCTGGTTGGCCGCGAGGCTCAGCGCCTCGCTTCGATTGTGGCCGAAATCCACCCACGGTCGATGAAAGAGCTCGCCGGAAAGGTCGCCGAGTGCGGCCTCGATGCGCGCCGGCGTATCGTCGCTGGACCCGGTGTCGACGATGGCCCATTGCGTGATCAGCGGCCGGACCGAGTCCAGACAGCGGTCGATCACGTGCCCCTCGTCGCGCACGATCATGACCCGGCAGATTTCGGTTCGCGGCATCGTGTTCAGAACTTCGGTCCTTTACTCTGGTGTGCGGATACAGTACATTCGGTCGACTGCCGTTTCTACCCAAGGCGACCCGCTGATGATTCGTTGCCTTGCCTTGCTGGTAGTGGGCTTCGTGTGCACGTCGGCGGCCCACAGCACGATCTCCGTCGGAAGCGGCGGCCAGCTTTCCCTTGGCGAAGGGCGAATCGATCTCGCCGGGGGCGATCTGCAGATCCAGGGATCCGTCAATCTCGAATCCGGCAGCATCGACGCGGCCGGCAGCGTCATCATCGACGGGTCGTTGAACGGTGGAGCCGGCGAGATCACCGCCTTCGGCGACTGGATCAACAGCGGCAGCTTCAACGCCGGAACCAGCACGGTTCGGCTGCTGGATTCGGTGGGCGGCGACACGGAGATTCGGGGTGCGTCGAACTTCCACGCGCTGTAGATGACCAGCTCCGCAGGTGGATCGTTCACCCTGCAAGCACGGCTGATTCAGCAGATCTCGCAGTCGCTGACCATTCTCGGTACGCCAGCCCAGCCGGTCCAAATCCGCAGCGACCAGCCGCCCGAGGTTGCGTTCGTGCGGTTGGAGCAAGGCGGGATCCAGGACATCACCTCCGTCGGCGTTTCCAACGTATTCGCTATTGGCGTGCCGCTGGCGCCCGATGAAACCAACCAGGGCGGAACCGGCAACGACTTCGGCTGGTTCGGTAAATCGCTGCAATCGATCCCCATCCCGACACTCTCGGTCTACGGACTCCTTTTCCTGATCCTGGCGTTCCTGGTGATCGGACTGAGACGCCGCGCATCGCAAGCCCATTGATCCTGACTCGAGACGGAGCCGGAGAAACCAACCGATGAAACAGAATTCCCGCAACCTTTCGCTTGCCGCAGCCATCGCCGCGGCCTTGGCGGCGCAGCATGCCGGCGCCCAGCAGGATGTGATCATCCAGGCACCGCCGGGCGGCACCGTCAAGGTCCAGGACTCGGCTGGAGCCACGATTCACTTCGAGGTCACCGACGACGGCGCCCTGGTGCTGCCGGGCATCTCCGCCGATCCGGAGCAGGAGACGGTGCTGTGTTTTTCCGCGACGACCGGGACGCTCGGTCCGTGCACGGCCGCGGCCGCCATTGGCCCGACGGGGCCGACCGGGCCTCCGGGGCCGCCGGGTCCGACGGGTGACCAGGGTCCCATCGGCCCGACGGGTGATCAGGGGCCGATCGGTGCCACCGGCGCGCCGGGTCCGACCGGTTCCACCGGTCCGACCGGCCCTGCGGGCAATCAAGGTCCGCCGGGCCCTCCCGGAGCAACCGGAGCCCAAGGCGCCACGGGTCCAACCGGCCCGATCGGCCCTCCGGGCGTGGGCTTCGATTTCACGATTCAGTTGAACGGAACCGATATTTCCGACCCCAGTCTGGATCTGGCGTTCACCGGCTCGGACGGAGTGCGATATGGTTTTCTGACGAACCAGGATTTCCGTCTGCAGGTCAGCGGTAGCGCGCTGCGGACCTACCTGGTTTATTTCAGCTTGGCGGGTTGTACGGGAACGGCGTCGGTGCCTTCGACAGACCCCGGTTCGCCGGTTGTTCCGGGTGAAGTTCTGCAGGGGAATGGCGACGTTTTCTATATCGCCAAGAACGCCACCGCGGGCAATTTAAACAGCGCCTCTTTCTGGGCGCAAGGTGCGGGTTGTTTCGATGCTGCGGCGCCGATCACCGGATTCACCGCTACGCCGAACAACCCGGCGGTAACCGGAATCACGATCGCCGACCCGGACGCATTGACCGTCACGCTGCAGCGCAATTAGCGGCGCTCGGCGCCCGAGACTGCGCTTGTCGATGCCGCCGCGGATCCACGGCGGCGTTAGGTTCCTTAGGTGCTCGCCCGGTAGCGCAGGCATCGGGAGTCGGTCGCGGTCGGATGGCGCGCGCACCGCGGTGAATCCCGAGCCTGCGCTTCATTATCCTGCGCATTCGTCCTTGCACTACCTGCTCCGATGCCCTCGCTCCAGCTCTCCGTCCTGATCGTCTACTTCGCCGGCCTTATGGCTGTCGGTCTGTATGCAACGCGCTTCATCGGCTCGAATACCGATTTCCTGCTCGCCGGGAGGCGGCTGGGGCCGGTGCTGGCCACGGCGACGCTGTGCGCGACGCACTTCGGCGGCGGCTTCGTGCTCGGCAGCGGCGAGTGGGGATTCACGCACGGCCTGACCGGCATTGCCTACGCCGCCGGCGTCGGCCTTTCGCTGGTGCTGCTCGGCTTCGTCGCCGCGCGCAGGATGCGCCGCCTGGCAATGTTCACGGTGCCGGATTACCTGGAAATCCGCTACCGCAGCAAGGTCGTCCGGCTGCTCGGCACGCTGCTGTCGCTGATCGCCATCGTCGGCATCATCGGCGCGCAGGTCTGGG
>CAYPZP010000062.1:0-15768 GCA_964415285.1 uncultured Halomonas sp.
CGATGCCGAGAACGATCAGATAGCAGAATCCGACCAGTGCGACGCCCAGGGCGGCGCTCCGACCCAATCCACGGGCGTCGACCATGCGCTTAGCCGACTCCAGCTACAGCGTGACCCGGACCGCTCACGGCCAAGCGGAATGGACCTTGCCACGCTCAGGATTAGGCTTTATTGATTGCGCCACTCCCTGCACTCATTGCTCCAGAAGAAGTTGCCGAGTTGGGTCTCGATCGGACAGTAGCGATCCGGCTGGCCCGGGTAGATGTGCCGACGCGCCGATGCTTCAGCACCCACTTGCATTTCCCAGTCGACCCAGGAGATCCGAAGGTTCCTGTCCTGGGAAAAGATGGCATAGATCTGACGCGTGAGAACGCGCGTCCGGTAGACGTTCGCGGTCGTCGGTCCCGGCTCCGGGACACCCATATTGCTCAGAAGCCGCCGTGTACGCGGGCCCACTTCGCTCGATGGCGTCTCGCCCTCCGACTCGCGATCCATGGCCTCGAAGACGAACTCCCACTTGGCCGCTTCGAGCTCCTCGCCACCGCGTTCACGAAAGGACTCGGGCACTTCCAGCAGCTCCGTGATCACACCCTCCAGCGCCGCCTGGTGCCGGTCGAGGAACATGTTGACATCGCCACTGTTGACGCTGCCGATCTGTTCGGATGCAGCATCATAGGCCGCTGTGGAAACGCTCTTGAGGATCGTGACGAAGGTTCCGGAGCCGGGAAATACGAAGTTGAGCCCGGCTCCGAGCGCCGAGCCGATCATGCTACGCAACATCGCCTCGGTCGCTTCTCTATCGGCCTCCTCCGCTCGGCGCGTCCGGTACCAATCGCGGAAGTCGGCGAACCCTTGCCGATGGCCCTGCTGAATGGACTGGGTGCTCCGAGTCACATAATCCAGAATAGCGTTGTCGGCGATGCGAATCGCATTGGCCATCCGCTCAGCATTCTCAGGCGAGCCTTCAATGACCATCGGCTCGTCGGAGAAATCGATCTCCTGCGCGCGGGGGGCTTCGATCGTCACCAGGAGCGTCAGTGCAGCGAAAGCAATCAATCTTGTGGAACGTTTCATTTGATCATCTCCTGAATCAGGCCTCGGGGATTTCATCAACGAACAGAACAGAATCGCTGCCTGTTTGCCGCCCCGAATTGAGACTTGGGGCACCGCGTCTCAGCCACGTGATCTCGTACTCGTAGGAATAGCTGTCAACCGGTGCCAGGAAATCCACTACGGTCGACGGTGATCCGCTCGCGGTGTTGAGGGTGACCTGCTCGACCCGCGCTTGCTCGCCGAGGGGGTAGTAAATTCTTACGGTGACAGCGCGAACGTTGGCATCGGACAGGACCGAAGGATCCGCCTCGATCTGGAGCTGCCGCTTGACAATGGCGGGTGCAACACTGATCGCTCCGAAATCGGCGGTGGTCCAATCCTGTTCGACGGAGTATCCGCCGTGAAAGCTCCACATCGTTCGATAGTCATAGTCAAGCCATCTGTTCCGGTCTTCATCGCCTTTCCACCCGTAGAGCAGACTGAAGGCGTTGCCTTCGGCATTGAAGTTGTTGCGGTCGATCCGGGTCTCGTCATACGTCGGCTCGCCCGACTCATGGCGCTTGCGCATCTGGACGGTAACGAAATTCACGAAATCACCGAAATCGTTCGCGTTCATGCCATCGAGAAAAACCGCAATCTGCCGCTGGCGATACAGCGGGTCGTCGAGATTGACCTGGCGGAAATGCGCCTCATCATCCAGGTAGGCCCGCAGATCGCCTATGTTTTCGTCGAATCTCAGCGTCAACGAATCTGCGGTGTACTTGTTCAGATCAATGCGCCAGTTTCCACGCTGTCGCACTCGCTTCATCTGATAACTCGCAACGATGGCGAATGCCGGGACGGTTTCTTCGTCCTGCAGTTCAGGCTCCTCGCGCTCCGGCTCGGCGTTCTCGTCGGAGCTCGATGCCTCACTGGCAATTCGGCGCAACGTGGCCGCCTGGCTGTCGGCCCCGTCGGCCGCTTCCCGGAACACCGCTGCTGATTCAGGATCGCTTTCTGCCAGGCGTTCGGCAGCTTCGCGCAACTGCTGGGCGCGGCGCTCCGCTTGTTCGGCTTGCTGCGCGAGCTCCGCGGTGCGCTCGGTGTCCTGTTCGTCGGCGGAACGTTCGGCGACCGGCGCCTCGTTTTCACGGTCGGCGCGTTCGGCACGTTCCTGTGCTTCGCGATTCTCCCTGCGAATCCGCTCGTTCTCGCTGCGCGCCTCCTGTCGAGACGCACTCAGCATGGTCGTTGCGCGGTCCAGCATGCTCTGCTGGCCACCTGCCGCATTGCTGAGGCTCGACAACGACGGCGAGTTGGTGCTGACCGGTTCGAACATGGCTTCGGTCAGTTTGCGATAGGCGATATCGAGCAGTTCTTCGACCTTATCGTCGTCGCCGACCTGGGTGACCTTGATCGCGCCGCTGCGCGTCAGGTCCTCGAACGACCCCTGGATTTCGGCAGCGAGGAACTGCGACGCCAGGCCGACGTTGAATCCGTCGTATTCGTAGATCTGGTCGAAATTCGCTTCGATGACCCCCTGCTGCGGCGAGCGATAACCATCCAGTTCCATCTCGAAGCTGAAGGAGATGTCCGGAGTCGCAGTCTGGAAGGACTGCCAGAGGATGCGTGATCCCTGGCGCGAAAGCAGCAGCGAGACCGCGGCTTTCTGGCCGTCCAGGATCGGTGCATTGCCGACACCGAGGACCTGTTCGGTCAATTCACCCTCTTCGTCGGCGAATGCGGAGATCAGCGCGAAGCGACCGGAACGATAGACCACCGGACCTTCGATGCGGGCACCGGAGCGTGCACGCTCGAGTTCCCGCTGCGCCTCTCGCAGCTGGTCCTGCGTGACTTCGAGAGTGACCAGAGCATGGAGGATTGCACCGCCATCACCGGTGTCGGCGTCAGGCTGATCCGCGCCGGATTCCACGTTCTGGACATAGCGCAGCAGCGAGAACTGCGGCCGACCATTCTCGTCGGTGGCCAGGCGCGCTTTGTCGAGCACGTAATAGTAGACGTCCGGGTCCTGGTAGCTCGGGAAGAGCGTCAACTCGCCGGCTCGAATCGGCTGATCGATCAGAATCTGCTGCGCCTGGGCAGCACCGACGACGAACGCCAGCGAAAGTACGGCGATTCGGGCAAGGGCCTTCATGATCCACCTCGCTCGAGGATTTCCTCGAACCGCTCGAGCACCGACTCCGTGGCCCGCCCGGCCGCATCTTCAGCCGCCTGCCGAGCCCTGGCAAGCACCGGGTTCTCGGGGTCTTCGGACTCCCGTAGTTCCGGGGGGACAGATACGAAGATGTAATTGTCCGAGGTCCGCGCCTGCCACGGGAACATCAGTTGACCGTGGTCGCGATGCCAGAGAACCACTCGGTAGACGTACCCGACGGCGTCGTTGTCCATGAAGATCGGTTCAGAGACCAGGTTCTCGCCACGGGCCGGGGAGATCGGGATATTGATCTCTTCTTCGGCGCCGAACCGCGGATAGCGGACCTGAACGGTGGCTCGTGTTACCCGGCTGTCTTCCATTTCGATCAGGTCGGCCTCGACTTCGACCCGCCGCTTGTGGATGGGCGGGGCGAGCGACACGGCTTCCCAGTTGCCGCGCTGCCATCCCGGACTCTGCGGCCACTGCCGGCCGCCGCGGATGCCCCACTGCACCTGGTACTGGTACATGTCGCCGCTGACGTCGTCACCGCGCGCATAGGTCAGTGATGCGTTGACGCCGTTCTCTTCGAGATACGCCTGGTCGATCGTCAACCGGTCCTCGAACGGGCGGCCGATACTGCGGTCCTTCCGGACGTTGATCGTCACGTAATTGATCTGGTCTTCGAAGATGTCCTGGGCGTCGAGGTCGACGATGAAGTTGATGTCGCGGTGGTCATAGAACGGATCGTTCAGGAAGACCTGCGAGACGCACATCGGGTTGTGCTTGACCGAGTCGTACCAGGACATCAGGTTGCCGACCAGCTGGAACGGGTAGCGCACGGCGGTCCTGCCGTTGAGAACCAGGCGCTGCGTCTTACGATGGTTCACGCGCCGAACGAAGGTCTGCTTGTATTCGTAGCTGTTTCCGTAACGGATGTTCGGCGCGGCATCTTCCTCCTCTTCGCTGGGCGGAGGCGGCGGCTGATCGGAGTCGTTGGACACCTCCGCCGCCATGTTCAGGAAGAATTGGAAGAACGCGTCCTGCATGGCCTGTGTCGCTTCGCCATCGCGCAGCTGGTCGAAATTCACGCGAATCACGCCCCTTTCCCGAAGAAAATCGTATTCGTTACGCATTTCTTCGTACGAGCGTGAGTAGGTGGGCTGCTCGGACTTCGCGATGGTGATGCCGAGGAAGTTGGTCCTCTTTACGCGCTTGCCCGACTGCCAGCGGCGGTACTCCGCCTCCAGGCTCTCGGACTCGGTCTGCACCTTCGACCAGTCGATCTCGATGGTTCCGCGCACGGCAGGATTGAGCAGCAGGTAGCTGTAGTCGAATACCAGCGAGAGGTCGGCGATCGACGAGGTGTCGGTGAAGCTCGACTTCATCAGCTGAGCGCCCTCCGGACCGAGCCGGGCCGCAGCCGCGGCGCGTCCACCGGGGAAGGCCGGCGCGCGGCCCGAGGTGATCTGCGATGGGCTCAGCTCCCCGTCGGACAACGTAGCGGAGACGATCCGGAACGAACCTGTGTCCGCAGTCACTTCCATCGGCACGGCGCCCATCAGCGTTGCGCTTTCGACGCGTTGCTGCAGTTTGGTTTCGAGCTCGCTCTGCTTGTCCGGCGTCGGTCCCCAGGTCACGAGGAAGTGCATCAGCGCACCGCTCAGGCCGCCCTGGTCCGCGCTCTCCTCGGTGATGAACTCGGTGAACAGGAACTCGGGGGTTTCATCGGGCCGCGCCGACAGTCGCATGTCGAACGGAAGGAAGTAGTAGTTGTTCGTGGACCGCCCGGCGCGGCTCCCGGCCTCGGCATAGAGCGTGACCGTCGTTCCGTCGTCGAGCACGATCTCCGTGCGCGTTTCGCTGTCGAGGACGACGGCGTGCGCCTGAGAGATCATCAGGACAGCGAAGCAGGCTGCCCACCAGGGCGCCCGTCGGCCTGACGTGCCCTTCGGGCTTCGCGTCGCGGGGATGCGGATTCGATTCAAGGTACACATGGCGAACTCTCCTGGCTGCGGATTTCTCGGATGCCCGTCTGATCAACGATTGAGGACGGCATTTCCCTCACCCGGGCGGCGGATCGATGAAGACCAGCCCGCTGGAATCGGACTCGCTGACCTGCGGGCGTGACCCGTCGGACATCACCCAGGTCTTGCGGATCTCGTACTCGAGCCGATCGCGCGGAAGGGTGATCTCGACTGCGGCTTCGGCCGCAGGCCGATCGCCGCGAATGACCATCTGCTCGCGGCGGGACAGGCCGAAGAAGGGGTACTCGATGCTGACGATCACCGCGCGCACGCCGTGATCCGATAGATCCAGGCCGGTATTGACCAGCTGGACCTGCTGGCGCAGAAACGGCGCGTAGAGCTGGATCATCGCCGCGCTGGTTTCGATCCAGTCCCCTTCGAGCTGACCGCCACCGCGGAAGCTCCATCGGGTCCGGTACTCGTAGTCCAGCCACTCGATGCGATCGGTATCGCCGCGCCAGCCGTAGACCATCGGCGAGAGCGCCTGCCCGGTGAACAAGGTGTCCCGGTTGACGACCCGCTCCTCGAGCGTCACGGTGCCGTCGGAATGCCGCTTGCGAAGCGTGACGGTCACGCTATTGACCATGTCGTCGAACTCGGGCATCAGCCCACCGTCGACCGCCAGCTGGATTTCCCGCTGGTCGAAGGTCGGATCGTCCGGATTGACGGCGCGGAAATAGCTCGGGTCGTCGCCGTAGCGCCGATAGAGATCGCCGATGTTGAACGTCAGGAACGCGTGTCGACCGACCCGTGAGCGGTGGTTGAAGTCGAGCACGGTCTCGCCTTCCGAACGAAGGTCCTTGAACCGGTAGCCGACGTGCGCCCCGAACCCCGTGGTGTTGCCAGAGGACAGCAGGCCGTCGCTACCGATCAGGCTGGCCAGCGCGTCCTCCAGCCCTCCGCGCTGGTCGGGCGGCAGGGCCTCGGGCGTGACCGGATCGAACAGCAGGTCGAGAAGCCGTTCGTAGATCCGCGCGATGAGTGCCTCCATCGCGGCGTCTTCGCCGGTCGACTCCATGCGGATCGAGTTGTCCCGGACCAGCCGATCGATCTCGCCCTCGACCTCCGCGCTGACGAAATAGACCGTGCCGCCGGCGGAGAAACTCTGGTTCTGGCGGACCTGCGCCCAGTCGACGAAGACCCGAGCCTGGTAGGCGTCCGTGATTCCGGAGAACGACAGATCGAACACGATCGAGACATCCGGCGTGTCCATACGGAAGCTCTCCATCAGCAGCATGGTCTGCCGAGGATCGAGTTCGAAGGACAACGCGAGCTGGTTGCCTTCCAGCACCGGCGCCGTGCCAGTGGCCAGCACGTGCTGCTCGCTCCGACCGGCGCCGTCGAGGATGCTGGAAACCAGGGTGTAGCGCCCGGACTCGAAGACCAGGGGGCCGACCAGGCGCAGCTCGTCGTCGTCCCGCCGCTGACGCAGCTCGCGCTCTGCGGCCTCGACCTGCTCGGCTGGCGTGTCGTAGAGCACCAGGAAATTCACCAGCCCGCCCCCGTCGGCACGAGTGATGGTTTCGCCGCCTTCGGCATCGCTGGCCCGATTGAACGCATAGCGGACGAACGAGAACCGCGGATTGCCGTCTTCGTCCACGGCCAGCCGGCCCTGCGCGGGCACGTAGACCCATTCCCCCGGCCGGTTGAAGACCGGAAAACACCACAACCCCGCAACCCGCTCACCGCGCTCGACTTCGACCGTCTGGCCGGCGGCGATAAGCGGAAGCAGCAGCAGGCAGGCGAGGAACGCCCGGCGCAGGATCGATCCGGCGGCGCTCATCACGGACCCTCCGGCGCCGGCGGCGGCGCGGGAGGTTCGGGGGCCATCAGGTAGAGATAGTCGCCATCGATCCGTTGCAGCGCTTCGCGCCGGTGACCCCATTCGGCGTACCAGGAGGTGCGCTGGACGATGGGGGCGTTCCGGTCATGGAACAGCGCGATGCGATGGGACGTCTCCGCGTCACCGGAGCGCAGGATCAAGCGCCCGGCGACCTGCGGCTCGCCGAGAAAATCCGTCGCGAATTCGACGACTGCGCTGCGTACGCCGCTGTCGAGGAAGGACTGCGGATCGACGTCGACCATCAGCGTGCGTTTCTCGAACGGAGGCACCAGCGACACGGCCGGGTCGGTGGTCCGGAGCCATTCCTCGGGATCTTCCGGGACCGAAATGGTTTCCTGGTCGCGCGTGCTCCAGCGCACCTGGTACTCGAATTCGGTCCAGTCGCTTTCTTCCTCGCCGAGCCGGGGGAACACCACCGACTGAAGCGTTTGGCCCGCTTCGATGTCGGCGTGGCTGAAGTGCAACGACCTGGTGTGATCCGGGCGGTCGTCCCGGCGCTTGCGAAAGTTGACCGAGACGTAATTGACGTGTTCCTGAAACGCGTCGATGTAGTTGCCGTCGACCTGGAAGTGCACCGTGCGGGTCTCGAAGGCCGGGTCGTCGAGGTTGACGATTCTGAAATGACGTTCGTCGTCGCCGAGCTCGCGGTACAACCCGCCGAGATTGCCGGCGGTGTGGAACGGCACGCGGATCGTCGTCTCCTTGTCGAGGATCAGTTCGAAGCGATGCTGCCGGATGTCCTCGCGGCGCTTCAGCACCCACTGGTTGTCGGTCACGTACTTCTCGTCTCTCGCGCCACCGAAGACCTTGGAGAACCAGCCTCGCTCCTGGCGGCCGGGAAGCTGACCGGCCTCGACCGCCGCCTCGCGCTCGGGCTCCTGGGCCCAGCCCGTCGTTGAATCGAACATCAGTTCGGTCAGGCGATCGGTCACGATCTCGAGAATGGCTTCCATGTCGTCGGCGTCGAGACCGAGACTGCGAGTCCGGTCGAACACCTCGACGGTCAGGGCACCGTCCTGCACCAACTGGTCGGTGATGCGCCGCATCTGACGGCGCGTGTAGCCCTGCTGCGTGTTCGAGATCACGCTGCGATGGTTGTAGATGGTCTCGATCTCGCCGATGACGCGAGCGTTGTAGGCCTTGACCCGAGCTTCGTACGAGGCGTTGATGCCGATCGACAGATCGGACGTTGCACCGGTCAGGGAATCCCACATCAGGGTCGCGCCGTTCGGGTTGAGCACGGCGGCGACGACTGCTTTCGATCCCGGCGTCAGGGGTGCCGCGCCGCTGGTCACCACCGAGCGGGTGAATCCGCCGTCCTGCTGGTCGGACAGGATCCCGGAGATGACCTCGAACGAGCCCAGTTCCTGGTCGCCGTCGTCGCCGAGCGTCTGCTGCAGCGGCACCGGTCCGGCCAGCACTGCGCCGGGGACCTCCTGTTCGAGCGCCGACTGGAGCGCTTCCTGCGCTTCCTGCGGCAGATCGAACTGCACCAGGGCGTGAAGCAAGCCACCACTGGCATCGCCTTCGGTGTCGACGAACTTGATGCACAACAGCTCGAACTCGCCGTCGCCCTTCTGCGCCAGGTACGGCGCCTGCGGCAGGTAGTAGTAGACGTGAGGCTCATCGGCGTCCTGGAGCAACTGCACGCCCATCAGTTCCATGCGGCCCTGTTCGTAGTGAACCAGCGCGACGGCCGGCGAGGTCGAGCACGCGAGCATCAGCAGGCCGAGCACGCGGCCCGTGCGGGTAGAAACGGTCATGGGGATTCCTCCGGAGCAGGGTGGGTGGGTTCCTCGGTCGGTACCGGCGCACGGGTGACGTCGAGGAGCGAAGTCCACGATTCACGCTCGGTCCAGTCAACGGCGATCCATTCCTCGCCGTCGTTGCCGACGCGGGTGACGCGAAAGTCGTAGGGCCGATCCAGGCGGACGGCCACGGGAAAGCGAACGCGCGATGCAAACCGTTCGGGATCGAGGCTCGAGAAGATCACGCTTTCGACCAGCGGATCCCCGATCACGGTCTCGGCGCGGATGTCGACGCGGACCTCGAACAGATCCACGCCTGCAAGCGACTGGAAGTCGTAGCAGCGCACTTCGAGCACGCCGAAGCCCGGCGGCAATCGTTCGTTGATGTCGATCTGGCTGACGATGCCGGGCCAGCGCTGCAGATCAACCGTGATGCTGGTGGCATCCGCAACGGCCAGGAGAGGTCGGGGTTGCGCTTCGTCATCGGGCTCGCCGAGCTGGTCCAGCGCGGCCCGGACCTCGGCCACCAGTTCCGGCGATCCGCGCAGTTCGTACATCGGCAGATCTCCGCCGAGGCCGTTGACGACCAGCCCATAGCTCAGGCTGAAGCGCACGCCGCCGCGCTGCAGCACGTCCTGCAGGACCTGTGCCTCTTCGGCCGAGATGCGCAGTTCGTAGCTGCGCTCGTTCCAGATGTCGGTTCGTTCCTGGTCCGCGGACAGCGACGGGCGCGGCAACTCTGTCGGCACGGCCGCCGGATCGCCGATCGGCTGGTAGACGAGGCGAGTGGGCATTCTCAGCACCGGTAGCGGACGCAGGTCGATCGCGGCGCTGTGTCGTGGCCGCAGCTCGGCCCGCAGCGCTTCCAGCTCGACGGGGCCGTGCGGGGTCATGACCACCGTGAAACTCAGCCGGTTGAACTGTCGGGTCTGGCCCTGAGTACCAGCGGCGGCCGTTCCGACGTAGCGCGTCGACAGCAGGTCCAACCGCGGTCGGCCCGCGGCATCATCGGCCAGTTCGATCCGTCCGAGCCCGTGGTAGTAGCGTCCAGCAATGCGGTGATCGGGCCAGACCGGCACACCCGCCACGACCTCGGCGCCACGCAGATCCGGCACGGCGTGGGCGTGGCACGCAGCCAGCGCCACGACCACCGGGCCCAGCCCCATCCGGACCGCGCGGACCACCTCCTCGAAGGGGCGGCGCCGCCTATTCATCGTCGTCCCGACCGGGCAGGTAACCCAGCGACTGTTCGATCTGCACGGTGCCGATCAGCAAGCGGCTTCGGTCGCTGGCGATCCAGCGATCGGCCGGCGGGCGATGAATCGTCCCGTCGGGCATCACCACTTCGACCTGATACTCGTACAGCGGATCGCCGGGGCGTTCCTCGCCCGGCTGGCGATCGACCAGGTACACCCGTCCACCGTCGAATTCGCCGCGGTCGGCGTCGACCACGACGGCGGACCCCGTAAGCAGTTCACTGCCTTCGGAGTCGAAGTATCTCGAGCGCAATCGGACGCTCAGTTCGATTGCGCCGAGGTCGGCCAGCGGCGTCAGCGAGACGATGCGGACGTTCTCGCGTGACCTTGCACGTCCGGCACCGTAGGTGATGTCCTGCATGACTGACCGGGTGCATTCGGCACAGTCCTCGACCACGGCGTACTCGACCCACATGCGACTGGCCCGCTGATCGAGCCAACCGGGAATCCCGCTGGCGTCCCAGGCCACGCGTGCCTCCGGCGGCACTTCGGCGTCGCCCAGCTGCCACGAGTAGACGATCGGCGTGTCGTCTTCGAAGATCAGGGCGTGCAGCCGCTTGAGTCGCAGCGGATAGGGCGTCCGGTTGCGCCATTCGTTCTCGCGCTGCCAGGGAATGCGCCCGAAGGTCGCCTGATCGGCCAACCGGACACGCGCCGGAATCGAGATCTGCGACGGCGGCTCACTGTCGAGCGTGAACGTGACGTCCCCACCGAGACCCTGGCCGCGCCCGAGCACCAGTTCGATGTTCTGCTTGGTGATCTCGTCGGTCACCCAGGACACTTCGATCTCGGCCAGCACGTCGGAAAAGACGGTCGCCACCAGGTCATCGGTCGGAATGTCGAAATGCGCCCCGAGGCTGTCGGCGAGATTGACGGCGGGATGCTGACTGGTCACCGGAAGCGGGCGCACGACCTCGACCTTCAGCCCGCTCTGGCGCAGCTGCCGGTATGCGTCGGCCAGCTGTCGGATCAACGGGTTGTCGTTGGCTCGAACCCCGGACTCGAGCCGGAGCGCCATCAGCACCTGCCCTGCAGCACCCTCCTCCACCGCGGCATACAGCATGTCGAAGCCGAACCCGTTGTCCGGCGTCCAGCGCAGGTTGAAGTCGCGGGGCACGTAGTAGAGCACCCCGGATGCGGGGTTGCGGTCCAGGTGCAGGTACCGGTGGATGCCGAGGAGTTCATTGACCGGAATGTCTGCATCGGCCCGGATGATCGACAGCAGATCGATAGTCTGTTCACTTGGACCGCGTGCGCCCCGATCGCGGTCTTCCTGCTTGAGACCGCTGACGTTCTCGAGCGTGAGCTGGGGCAACCGCGCCCGGACCGCGTTGGTGTCGAGCAGGACGCGGCGTTGCTGATCGGTCAACTGGAGGTTGCTTACCGACGCTCGATCGGCCATTCGAGCCAGCATTGCGGGATCGATCCGGTACATTGGCGCGACGGCGACCGACCTGTCGCGCTCGGTCGACTTGGCCGACCGGGCGGCAGACGCGATCGCCGCCGTGCTGACTCTCGGCGACGCGGCTGCGGACACCCGCGGGACCGGCTGTGCCGCCGTGGATGCATCCGTCGGCCGCGATGCAGGGCGAATCTGCTCAAGCCGGTCCAGGCGATAGATCGGTTGCAGCAGCTCGGGCGACACCTGAAGCTGCGGAGGCTTCGGGAGCGGGCGCGCGCGCTCCAGCACCATGGGCAGGCGTGCCGCCTGACCGATCGGCTCGGGTTCGATCGTGATCACCAGGTTCTCTGGTGCAACCGCCCGGTTCCACTGCTTGATCAGTGGATATCTCCACTCGAGGCCCGGCAGGACCCGCCCGAATCGCTGCAGCTGGAAGCTGACGAAGTGGGTCTCGAATTCTGTGCCCTCGGAGACCCGCTCCGGCAGCACGAAACGGAGTTCGCGCAACGGCTCGGCGGACGCCGACGGGCCGACGGCCACATCGTCGATCCGGGTCTCGATCTGGCCGTTTTCCCGCAGCAGACGGGCAACCAGCCCGAGCTGCTCGAGCCCGGTGACGTGCATCGACAGCGTCAGCGCTTCGGGGGTCGCGTCGCTGATTGTCAGCGTTTCGATCGAGGGCGCATCGATCTGGCCGAGCGCACCGAGAAGCTGGTCGGCCAACGCGTCACCGCCGTCGACCTGGCGTTCGAGCTCTCGACCAACGAGTTGCGAATCGTCCTGGGCCAGTGCCGGGACGCACAGTGCGAAGAGCAAGAGGCTCTGCAGCAGGAATCGGCCGGCGTACAGAATCGGTTCGGTGGGCATGGGCGCTCCGTTTCGATGGCGTTTTCTTCAAGCCATCAACGATGGAGCGCGTCGGTTTCCCTCAGCGGATTCTGACGAACAGGACGAGGATCAGTACCACGGCGATGATCAGAGCGGCCCAGGCGACCCAGGCGGTCCGCTCCGGAAGGGGCTGCCAGCGGCCGTCACCGATCAGCACCCAGGCGGACCAGGCCGACTCGGGATGGCCGGTGGTGTGGAGGTCGCCTCGCGCGAGGCGCATCGCCGAGGACTGATCGCTTCCGTTCGCGAGGTGCCAGTAGAAGCGCTGGAAGAACGCCTGGGCCGAGCGATCGTCGACCGGCCAGCGGGTGGCGACGACACTCGGCGCGCCAGCCGCGAGAAACGATCGCGCCAGGCTGATGACCCCTTCGTTGTCGAGTCGCTCCCCGGTTGCGCTGGCACAACTGGCGAGAACGACGCTTACGCCGTCGAGGCCGAGCCGCTCGATCTCTCGCGGCTGCAGCAACCCGTCGGAACCCTCGTCCGCGGCCAGCAGGATCGCGGATCGGTCATGATCATCGGGGTGGATCAATGCATGCGTCGCGAAGTGGATCAGCACGGCTTGTTCGTGCTCGAGAAACCCCCTCAGAGCATTTTCGCTGGCGGACGGCCCGGTCTGCACGCGCACATGCCGAGAGCCGGCGATGTCCGCGATCCGCTCCACCTCGGCAAGCGCACCGGGAAGCTCCGGCGGAGCACGGTCGGGGTAGGCCTCGTCAAGCGCCGCATACCCATGCTCGGGCAACACCGGATCGGCCATGGCCAATACACGGCGCCCCGAGCGGCCGCTTTGCCGTGCGCCGAACCACACCCCGGCTGACGGCACCAGGTCGACGGAGTAGCGCAGACCGAGGGAGCGACCGTCGGCGCCCGGCAGACGCTCGAGCGGCAGGGCGTCGAGACCACGATCGGGAATCACGATCAGGTGATCGATGCGGGCCGGCAGGTCGGCGAGCGCGGCGCCGAACAGCGCAGAGCCCAGCCGATCGAGGACTCCGCCGGCACCCGGACCGTCGGCCAGGCCCGTCATCAGCGCGTTCGCATCGTCCAACACGGCGGCACCCGGCACCTCGTACACGCGAGACCCGTCGGCCGTCAGCACGTGCAGCCAGCCGTGCGTTCGATCGTGCTGGCCGGGCACCAGAGTCAAAAAGGACAGCAAGGCTTCATCGGATCGGAGCGCCGCCCGAATCCGCTCGATCCCCGGCGTGGGCGGCAACGCCTCCGAAGCCACCGGAGGGCGAAGAACGGCCTGGTGCCAGGCCGCCTCGAGCCGGCGTAGCTCGGCACGTGCGTCCTCGATCCGGTTCGGGGTCGTGTCCAGCGAGAGCAACTGCTGCTGGAGCACGTTGATCGCGTCGGCGAGCCTTCGAACCATCTCATCTTCCTCGGCCGACCGGTTGATCCGCCGCTGCTCCCGCAGAACCCGTGCTTGATTGGCTGCCAAAAGATCGAAGGCGGCCAGGGCGAGTTCCGGATGGGTTTCGGTATGCCGATAGGCCCGATCGGCAAGTCGACGATAATCCCAACTCAATCCGTCGATCAGGACGGCGCGGTCGGGGCCCTCCATCTGGAGATCGAGCAGTTGCTGCTCGGCCCCGATGGCGTCCAGCGAGGACCGGAAGGCCTCGTCCGGTGGCTCCGTGGCCCAGATCAATGCCAGCCGTTGAGGCTGGATCTGCCAACGCGCGCGGGGTTCGTCTTCGGTCAGGGCGACGGCTTCGGCCATCAGCGCCAGCGCGCGAATCGAGTCATGGTCGACCAGAAGTTCCGCGCGATCTGCCATACAGACGGCACGACGTCGATCGTCCCGGGCCCGTTCGGCCTCGCGCTCGCACTCGGTCAATAGCGCGTCGCGGGCCTCCGGGGGCTGGTAGAGCGAGAGGGTGCGCAGGGCGACCGCGCGCGTTGCCGCGCGGGCAGCCGGGTCTTCGACCACGGCTTCGAGCAGGGCGACGACGCGCTGCTCCGGCACCGCGGTCGGATCGTTGCGCCCGTAGCGCGCCAACTGGTTGGCCAGGTTCAGCCGCGCCGCCGCAACCATTTCATCGAGGCCCGCCTCGCCGGCGAGTTCGATGACCTGCTCGAATTGACGCGCCGCCTGACGATGCCGGTTCAGACGATCGAGCATCAAACCGCGAACGTGGCGCCCATTGGCACGCTCGGCCGCAGACTCGCCGGGCCGGATCTCGTTCATCAGCAGCAGCGCCTCCTCCAGCCGCTCGTTGAGCGTCAGCATCAGCGTGATGCGAGTCCGTCTCAAGCGGTCGAGTGCTTCCGCCAGGCCGGCCTGACGGGCGCGGGCCTCGGCCAGCAGGGTTTCCGACAGCGCCGGACGTGATTCGCTGCGGAGCGTGAGTCCGAAGACGAGCAAGTGACGAGCGCAGACCTCGGCGGCGACGTTGCCGTTCTCCACCCAGCCCGGGATGGAGCGCCGAAGCCGCGCGATGGCTTCGTCCACGGACCCGATGTCGAACTGCATCGAGGCCTGCGCGGCCAGCCAGGGCGCGGCGAGACTGGCGTCGGGCTGCTCGGCCAGCGGGTCGAGCGCCTCGATCGCCTCGCTCACCGTCTCCCGATCGCCCGTGACGAGCACCGGAATGACTTCCGGGGCCGTTTCCTTCAGGCACGTCGACGATAGTGCCTGCATGGGAACCAGCAGCGCAGCGGCAAGCAGCAACGACCGCGCCGCCGCAGTCCGCCAGCGACCGCCCCCCGAACGCCTGCGTCCGACGGGCATGTGCCGACTAGCCCGCCCGCTGCAACTCGACGGCCGGTGCCGTCTCGAGGCTGCGTTCGGCCGCTCGCCGGTCCTGTTCGCTTCCGTCGTCGTTACCGGAGCAGCAGAACAGCCAGCAGATCAGCAGTCCCGCGGCAAGTCCGGCGCCCGCCGAAAGCAGAATGGTGCCGGTGAACATCAGTGGTTTGATGATGATCGTGTCGTCGTCCCTGTTGTCGCGCGGATCGTTCATGGATCGCCCTCCTGCGTGGTGTGAAGCGGCACTGCGCCGCAGAATCCCTCATGCGGTCCTCAGCAGCTAGTCGTCGACACGGCGAACGGTCGACGTCGCGGTCGCCGACCGGCGCTGTGACCCGTCGTTCAGTTCGGCCTGCACGAACCAGAAGATCGTCTCACCGTCTTCGACGTCGGAAAGAGCGCCGGCAGGCAGTTCGAGCCGCTCGGTATCGACACGGGCCGAGTACAGCGATGCAAGTTCATCGTCGAGAAGACGGACCCGATAGTCGCGAACCTCCGGGACCGGCTCCCAAGATCGGAAGAGCACACGTCTGAACTCCAGTCACTCCGGAGAACTTCGTATGCCGTCTTCTGCTTGAGATCGGAAGAGCGTCGTGTAGGTGTCAGTACGTAGATCGGAAGAGCACACGTCTGAACTCCAGTCACTCCGGAGAATCTCGTAT
>CAYPZP010000063.1:0-15702 GCA_964415285.1 uncultured Halomonas sp.
ACCAGCGAAAGCGGGGTCGGGCGCAGGCGCCGCATGAACGGACGGTACAGCGTTTCGTAGGTTCGACGCGCGCGCTCGCAGAAGCGCAGATAGCGATCGGCCTCGTTCCGGTCCGTCATTGCTTCGATTGCAGCCGCGGAGCGCTCGATATCGGTGAAAAGGTCCAGGCGTGAACCGTCGGGCCATGCGTGGCGGGCGAGCAACCCGTCGGCATGCAGCTTCAGACGCGCGGAAAGATCCAGTCCGGCATCGGCAAAAAGCTCTTCGAAGATCCACGGCATCGTGAACACGGTCGGCCCCGAATCGATCGGTCGGCCTTCGATCTCGATCTGGCGCATCTTGCCGCCGGGCCGATTCGAGCGCTCCACGACCGTGGTCCGGATTCCGCGGCGCGCCAGGTCCAGCGCGGCGACCAGACCGCCGATACCGGCTCCAACGACAATGACGCGCGAATCGCTCAAGCGACTGCCGACCCTGCCTGCGCATCGAGCGATGCGGCTGCTTGCGCTGGATCAAGGGGCCGGTCCGGCGTGCCCGTCATGATCCGGGAGCGCGTGACTCGATGGATTGCGTCGCCGTCCGGGCGCTGCATCGGCACGCGGTGGTCGCCGGCATCTGCACGGCAGCGAGGGGTTCGTGATCGTCGAAGGCGCGATGACGGGCGAGCAGGTCGGCGCCGATCGACGGCTGCATCAGGTGTCGTGGTGGGGCCCGGGAGCTTCAAGATTCCGATTCCGATCAGCGCTATGATGTAGTCTACCGCAAGCAAATGGAACGACAACGCGAGCACCCCGGTGCGGCGTTGAGGGAGAACAACGGATGGAATTTGCCCCACGGATCGAACGGATCCTGACCGAGACGCTGGAGAACAACCGGGGCGCGGCTTGCCCGCCCGGCCTCGACGCAGCGATTCAACATGCCGTGTTTCCGGGTGGTGCGCGCGTTCGACCCAAGATCTGTCTGGCCGTGGCCGAAGCCTGTGGCGAGGATCGACCGACCGTCAGCGACGCGGCCGCCGCTTCCATCGAATTGCTGCATTGCGCATCCCTGGTGCATGACGATCTCCCGTGTTTCGATGATTCCCCGCTCCGCCGCGGTCGGCCGTCGGTTCATCATGCCTTCGGCGAACGCCTTGCCGTGCTGGCCGGCGATGCATTGATCGTGCTCGCGTTCCAGATGCTGCCGCAGCAGGCGGCCGATTCGCCGAAGCGGTTGTGTCAACTGCTCGAGATCGTTGCCGGCTCGTGCGGACTTCCGGGCGGCATCGTCGCCGGGCAGGCCTGGGAATGCGAGTCCGAGGTCGAGCTGGCCGATTACCAGCAAGCGAAGACTGGTTCGCTGTTTGCGGCCGCAACGATGGCCGGCGCGGCTTCGGCCGGATTCGATCCGGCGCCCTGGCGCGCGCTGGGCGAGCGGATCGGCGAGGCCTACCAGGTGGTCGACGACATTCTCGATGTCGTCGGCGACGAGGAGAAACTCGGCAAGCCGCTGGGGCAGGACGCCGCTCGCGAGCGTCCCAGTTCGGCCCAGGAGCTGGGGCTCGAAGGCGCGCGGCTTCATTTCGACCGCCTCATGGCCGGCGTGGTGGAACAGATTCCGCCGTGTCCCGGTGCCGACGGCCTGAAGGAGCGAGTGATCGAAGAGGCGCGCAGATTCCTCCCGGGGAGACTGGCCGCGGACGCCGCCTGAATTCCCGCCGGCCCGATCGCGTCGTCGGCACCCTGCATGCGAAAATGGTCGCGAACCTTGCCTGACTGGATCGCGCGGCTGAAGCGTTGGCGCGATCGGACGCTGAGCGATCCGGCATTCCAGCGCAGGTCGCTGCGCTGGTTCTTCACCCGACCGATCGCCCGGCGCCGGATGCGCGCGCTGTTCGATCTGTGCAGCGGTTTTGTTTATTCCCAGGTCCTGCTGGCCTGTACCCGTCTCGGCCTGTTCGAAAAGCTGGGCGACGGGCCGCGCACCGCGAACGAGCTGGCGCGCGAACTCGAACTGCCCACCGATTCAATGGCTCGATTGCTCACCGCTGCAGCATCGCTGCGGCTGGTCGAGTCGCGCGGCGAGCGGTTCGCGCTGGGCCCGCTCGGGGCCGCGCTGCGCGGCAACCCGGCGGTGGCCATGATGATCGAACACCACGGCAAGCTGTATGCCGACCTGCTGGACCCGGTGGCGCTGCTTCGCGATCCGGCGCAGCCGACCCGATTGCGGCAATTCTGGGCCTATGCCGACAGCGAGCGTCCCGCAGAACTCGGGAGTGAACCGACGCGCGACTATACCGAGCTCATGGCGGCTTCCCAGGCACTGATCGCCGACCAGGTGCTGGCCGCCTATCCGGTACATCGGCACCGGCGTCTGCTCGACGTCGGCGGCGGGAGCGGCGCTTTCTCGCTGGCGGCATTGAAGCGCGCGCCGGACCTTCAGGTCGAGATGTTCGATCTGCCGCCGGTCGCGGCCCGGGCCCGGCAGCGCTTCGAGCGTCACGGCTTTGCCGCTCGCGCCCGGGCCACCGGCGGTGACTTTCGCTGCGACGCGCTGCCCGAAGGCTGCGACCTGGTGTCGCTGGTTCGCATCGTCCACGATCACGACGACGACGCGGTCGAGCGGATTCTCCGGGGGGTCCGCCGCGCGATCGACCCGGGCGGCGTGGTGCTGATCGCCGAACCGATGCTGGGAACGCGAGGCGCGGAGCCGGTCGCCGCCGCGTATTTTGGTTTCTATCTGCTGGCGATGGGGCAGGGACGGCCGCGCGCGCCGGAAGAAATCGGGCGTCTGCTGCGCCGTACGGGCTTCGAGAAGGTCGAAACGCACCGCACCACGGCGCCGCTGCTGGCGCGGGTTATCACCGCGCAGCCGGCTAAAAATTGATTTCGCGCAATTGATGAAATCTTCACGCATCGTATTGTCACGGCACATGGAGTCGTTTTCGAAGTAGCCGAGACCCTTTCTCAATACTCATTCGCCTCCGTTTCAACAGGGCCCACAGGCAGGCTGGTGAGCAGGATGCCGAGGATTGAGAGAACGGTTTGGAAACCCTTGCGGTTGTAGTCGAAGAGCCTGAAAGGCTGACGTTAAGGCAGCTGGAACTCAGTGCGCCCGGCGACAAGGACGTTGTCGTGGACATCGACTGGAGTGGCATCAGCACGGGTACCGAGCGCCTGCTGTGGTCCGGAAAGATGCCTTCCTTCCCCGGCATGGGCTACCCGCTGGTGCCGGGTTACGAGTCCATCGGTCGAATTCGAGAAGCGGGTCCGCAGTCCGAGAGACGCGCGGGCCAGCTCGTTTTCGTGCCCGGTGCGCGCTGTTACGGCGAAGTACGCGGCCTGTTCGGCGGCGCTGCCGCGCGCGTGGTCGTTCCGGGCGAGCGCACCGTGCCCATCCACGAAGATTTCGCCGAGCGCGGGGTGTTGCTGGCGCTGGCGGCCACGGCCTACAACGCGATTCGCGCCCCTGAGGGCGGCTTCCGCATTCCCGAACTGATCATTGGGCACGGCGTCCTGGGACGCCTTCTGGCGCGGCTGGCCGTGGCGCTGGGGGAAGCTTCGCCCGTGGTCTGGGAGCTGGATCCGCAGCGCAGCGGCGGCAGCCTCGGTTACGAGGTGATCGAGCCCGGCGACGACCCGCGCTCGGATTACGCTGCGATCTACGACGTCAGCGGCGACGCCGGGCTGCTGGATACGCTCATCGCTCGGCTGGCGCCCGGCGGCGAAGTGACGCTGGCCGGTTTCTACAGCGAGCCGCTGCAGTTCTCCTTTCCCCCCGCTTTCATGCGCCGGGCGCGCTTGCGCGTTGCCGCGGAGTGGCAAGGCGCAGATCTTGAGGCGGTCGAACGCCTCGCGCATGCCGGCGACCTGTCGCTGGACGGTCTGATCACCGACTGCCGCCCCGCCGACCAGGCCGATTCGGCCTACCGGACGGCATTCGAAGATCCGGCTTGTCTGAAGATGATTCTCGACTGGAGATCCCTGCAATGAACCGACCCGCAACCTCATCCATCGCCATGGACGACATGAAGTTGAAACTGCGGGTCGAGGCCTCGACCGATCCGGACCCGGTGCAGACTTCGCCGGCGGCCAAGAAGACCCAGATCATCGCGATCTACGGCAAGGGCGGCATTGGTAAGAGCTTCACGCTGTCCAACCTGTCCTACATGATGGCGCAGCAGGGCAAGAAAGTCCTGCTCATCGGCTGCGACCCGAAAAGCGATACGACTTCGCTGCTGTTCGGCGGTCGCGCCTGTCCGCCGATTATCGCGACCAGTTCGGCCAAGAAGGCGGCCGGAGAACAGGTCAGCATCAGCGACGTGTGCTTCAAGCGCGACGGCGTCTATGCGATGGAACTCGGCGGGCCGGAAGTCGGTCGCGGCTGTGGCGGCCGGGGCATCATCCACGGCTTCGAGACGCTGGAGAAACTCGGTTTCCACGACTGGGATTTCGACTACGTTCTTCTCGATTTTCTGGGCGACGTCGTCTGCGGCGGGTTCGGCCTGCCGATCGCGCGAGACATGTGCCAGAAGGTCATCGTCGTCGGCTCCAACGATCTGCAGTCGCTCTACGTCGCCAACAACGTCTGTTCGGCGGTCGAGTACTTCCGCAACCTCGGCGGCAATGTAGGCGTGGCCGGCATGGTCATCAACAAGGACGATGGAAGTGGTGAGGCCACCGCTTTTGCCGAAGCGGTCGGCATTCCGGTGCTCGCCGCCATTCCGTCCAACGACGACATCCGCCGCAAGAGCGCCAATTACGAAATCATCGGCTATCCGGGCAGCGAGTGGGCGCCGCTGTTCGAGGAAATGGGCGTCAACGTCGCCGAGGCGCCGCCGGTTCGTCCCGCGCCGCTGTCGCAGGATGGCCTGCTGGGCCTTTTCAAGGGCGAGGCGGTTGGCCGCGACGTCGCGCTGCAGCCGGCAACGATGGCCGACATGTGCGGTTCCGAGGCCGCTGCGAGTCAGAAGGAATCGCTGGAAGTCATCTACGACGAGGAACTGGCCTGAGCGCGCCCTGCGCTTCGGGTAGATCGTCATGAGCAATCGCCAGCATTCCGAAACGGATACCACGGAAGTGGTTTACGACGGCTCGGCCGACGCGCCGATGACCAACGATGCCGTGTCGCCGGGCGACGTGCCGTTGCGCATCGACAATGCGATGCCGGCGAACTCGGCGGGCGCTGCCGACGGCTGCCACGGCGGTCGCGATCGGCTGCGCGAAGCGGCGCGCGAGGCCGGCAACAGCGAAACGCTGGAGCGCTATGCCCGGGACTATCCGATCGGTCCACACGATCAGCCGCAGGGGATGTGCCCGGCATTCGGATCGCTGCGCGTCGGGCTGCGGATGCGCCGCACGGCGATGGTGCTGTCCGGTTCGGCTTGTTGCGTCTACGGACTGACGTTCACGTCGCATTTCTACGGCGCGCGCCGCACCGTCGGCTACGTGCCGTTCGATTCCGAAACCCTGGTGACCGGTCAACTGTTCGAAGACATCCGCAACGCGGTGTTCGAGCTTGCCGATCCGGCCAAGCACGACGCCGTCGTGATCATCAACCTGTGCGTACCGTCGGCTTCGGGCGTGCCGCTGCGGCTGCTGCCCGATGAAATCGACGGCGTTCGCATCATCGGCATCGACGTACCCGGCTTCGGCGTTCCCACGCATGCCGAAGCCAAGGACGTGCTGGCGGGCGCGATGCTGAGTTATGCGCGTCGCGAGATCGAGAGCGGTCCGGTTTCGGCGCCGCGCGACGGGGTTTCCGAAAAACCGACCGTGACCCTGCTCGGCGAGATGTTCCCCGCCGATCCGGTCGGCATCGGGATTCTGCTCGAGCCGATGGGGTTGGCCGTGGGTCCGGCGGTACCGACTCGGGAATGGCGCGACCTGTACGCGGCGCTGGACTGCGCCGCTGCCGCCGCCATCCATCCGCACTACACCGCTTCGGTCCGTGAATTCGAACGCGCCGGACGGCCCGTCGTCGGTTCGGCACCGGTCGGTCACGACGGCACCGCGGCCTGGCTGGAGGCCGTCGGCCGGGCTTGTGGCGTCAAGGGCGAGGCGATCGACGCGGCGAAGAACCGCTGCCTGCCGGTGATCCGCGACGTGCTGTCGCGCTCGCCGATCAAGGGCCGCATCACGCTGTCGGGCTACGAGGGCTCGGAGTTGCTGGTGGCCCGCTTGCTGGTCGAGTGCGGCGCCGACGTGCGCTATGTCGCCACGGCCTGTCCGCGCACCGAGTGGTCTGAGACCGATCGGGAATGGCTGGAATCCAAGGGTGTGCGAATTGCCTACCGCGCCTCGCTGGAGGACGATTTCGCCGCGATCGAGGAATTCGAACCGGACCTGGCGATCGGGACAACTCCGGTCGTGCAGAAGGCCAAGGAGCTCGCGATTCCCGGCCTGTATTTCACGAACCTGATTTCGGCCCGACCGCTGATGGGCGCGGCCGGCGCCGGTTCGCTGGCGCAGGTGGTCAACACCGCAATCGAGAATCGTCATCGCTTCGAGGCCATGCGCAGTTTCTTCGACGGCGTCGGCGAAGGTCACGCATCCGGTATCTGGGAGGACGTTCCCGAAGACAAACCGCAGTTCCGTCAGCGCCAGCTTCGCCAACTCGAAAAGATCCGCGCCAAGAACGCGCAGACGCAGGATATCGACTGATGCTGGTTCTCGATCACGATCGCGCTGGAGGTTACTGGGGCTCGGTGTACGTGTTCACCGCGGTCAAGGGGCTGCAGGTGGTCATCGACGGTCCCGTGGGTTGCGAGAACCTGCCGGTGACCTCGGTGCTGCATTACACCGACGGTCTGCCGCCGCACGAGTTACCGATCGTCGTCACCGGCCTGTCCGAAGAGGAACTCGGTGAGAAGGGCACGGAGGCCGCCATGCGGCGCGCGCACGAGACCTTGCAGCCGGACCTGCCGGCAGTGGTGGTGACCGGCTCGATCGCCGAGATGATCGGCGGCGGCGTGACGCCGGAAGGCACCGGACTCAAACGATTCCTGCCGCGGACGATTGACGAAGATCAATATCAGAGCGCAGATCGGGCCCTATATTGGCTATGGACTGAATTTGCGTCGAGACGACCAAGACCGAAAAAACGAAAGGAAGGCGACCCGCCACGGGTGAACATCGTCGGACCCATTTACGGGATGTTCAACACCGCTTCGGACCTCGCAGAGATTCGTCGGCTGATCGAGGGAATCGGCGCTGAGGTGAACATGGTATTTCCGATGGGGAGCCACCTTGCCGATATCGATCGTCTCGTCGATGCCGACGTGAACGTCTGCATGTATCGGGAATTCGGTCGCTTGCTGTGCGAGGCGCTGGACCGGCCCTACCTGCAAGCGCCGATCGGCCTGCACAGCACCACCAAGTTCCTTCGCGCGCTGGGCGAACGGCTGGGTCTCGACCCGGAGCCGTTCATCGAACGCGAAAAGCACACCACCATCAAGCCGCTGTGGGACCTATGGCGTTCGGTCACACAGGACTTCTTCGGCACCGCCAGCTTCGCGATCGTTGCCGGCGAGACCTATGCGCGGGGCATCCGGCACTTCCTCGAACGGGAAATGGGTCTGCCTTGCACGTTCTCGTTCGCGCGCCGCGCCGGCGTCAAGCCCGACAATGAAGCGGTGCGCGAATCGATCGCCGAAAAGCCGCCGCTGGTGATGTTCGGCAGCTACAACGAGCGCATGTACATGGCCGAGGCCGGATGCCAGGCGATGTATATCCCGGCTTCGTTCCCCGGCGCGATCGTCCGACGTCATACCGGTACCCCATTCATGGGCTACGCAGGTGCGACGTATCTGATTCAGGAAGTCTGCAACGCCCTGTTCGACGCCTTGTTCCACATCCTTCCGCTCGGAACCGATCTGGACAAGGTGGATGCGACGCCGGCGCGTCTTGCGCCGTCGCGCGAACTGCCCTGGGAGGCCGATGCACAGCGGCTTCTCGAACAACTCGTGGAGGGCCAGCCCGTGCTGGTCCGGATCTCGGCGGCAAAGCGCCTGCGGGACGAAGCGGAGCGCCAGGCCAAACAAGCCGGCGACGAGCGCGTGTCGGAAACGCACGTGGAAGAGGCACAAACTGCGCTGAGCAAGGGCCGCGCGGCCTGAGCGACGCATGAGAGGAAAGCTATGAGCACGACAACGCAGATCGATCAAATGCAGCCGATCAGACACGGTCGACCCGGTAGCGAGACAAGATTGTTCAACATGATCTTTGCTACCGCCTTCCTGGTGTTCGTCGTCGGTTTCGCTGTCGCCCGGGTTGTTCCCGGTAGCGGAAGCGTCTGGAGCCACGACAAGAAGTCGGGTCGAGGTGTGATCGAGAAGGCCAGGGCGGAAGCCAACATGCTGGCGTCGTTCGCGCTCATGCACTGACATCGGAAAGCGAAAGAGTTTTATCGGCAAGTCGTCGGTGAAAGCCCGACCGCGGGGTGAATGCGCGGAAACGCCCGAGAGGGCAAGGAGAGGAGACGTTCTATGGATAACCAAGACAAGTCGTTATCAGGACTTAGCGAACAGGAAGCGAAGGAGTTCCACAAGATATTCGTGGTCAGCTTCCTCGTATTCACAGCCATCGCGATCATCGCCCATATCCTGGCGTGGCAATGGCGTCCATGGCTTCCGGGACCGGAAGGTTACGCGGTCATCGATGGCACGAAAGCAGCCATCGGTTCGTTCATCGCATCCATTTCGTAGGAGGATCAATCATGTGGCGTATATGGCTTTTATTCGACCCTCGCCGGGTGCTGGTAGCGCTTGGAACATTCCTGTTCGTGCTCGCGCTGCTCATCCACTTCATTCTGCTCAGCACCGACCGTTTCAACTGGTTGGAAGGCCCGAGCTCGGGCGCAGCGGCAGAAGTACAAGTGTCGAGCGTGACATACGAAAGGCGCGATCTGGTTTAGCGCCCCGATACAGCGGGGGGCTCTGCTCCCCGCTGAGCCGGCTGGCCGGCTGAAATTGGAAAAGAGAGGACGGAGGGCGCAGGCATGTCCATGCTGAGCTATGAAAAGAAATACCGCGTGCGCGGCGGCACCCTGATCGGCGGGGATCTGTTCGACTTCTGGGTCGGACCGTTCTATGTCGGTTTCTTCGGGGTTACGACGATATTTTTCTCGGTGCTGGGCACCGCGCTGCTGGTTTACGGGGCCGCGATCGGGCCCACCTGGAACATCTGGCAGATCAACATTGCTCCGCCGGACATCAGTTACGGCCTCGCGCTGGCGCCGTTGAAGGAGGGTGGCTTGTGGCAGCTCGTCACGATCTGCGCAATCGGGGCTTTCGGGTCCTGGGCGCTCAGGGAAGTCGAGATCTGCCGGAAGCTCGGGATGGGATTCCACGTGCCGATTGCATTCGGCGCGGCAGTTTTCGCCTACGTGACGCTGGTCGTGATTCGTCCGGTGCTCATGGGCGCCTGGGGACACGGGTTTCCGTACGGAATCCTGAGTCATCTGGACTGGGTTTCCAACGTCGGCTATCAATACCTGCACTTTCACTACAACCCGGCACACATGCTGGCCGTGACGTTCTTCTTCACGACCACGCTGGCGCTGTCGCTGCACGGAGGCGCCGTTCTTTCGGCCCTGAATCCGGGCAAGGGCAAGGAAGTGAAAGGCGCGGAACATACCAACGCATTCTTCCGGGACACGATCGGCTATTCGATCGGCGAGCTCGGCATCCACCGGTTGGGCCTCTACCTGGCCATTGCATCCGGTTTGTTCAGTGCGCTGTGCATCGTCATCAGCGGGCCGTTCTGGACGCGCGGTTGGCCCGAGTGGTGGAACTGGTGGCTTGAACTGCCGATCTGGTCTTAATGGACAGGGGAGATTCCCGTCATGGCTGAATATCAGAACATTTTTACGCGGGCGCAGGTTCGCTTCCCGCTACACGACGGCGTTCCGCTTCCTGCCGATAACGAGCCCAGGATCGGAAAGCCGTTCTATTCATACTGGCTCGGGCGTATCGGCGATGCCCAGGTCGGACCCATCTATCTGGGTTGGTACGGACTGGCGTCGATCATCTGCGCATTCGTGGCGATCGAAATCATCGGTCTGAACATGTGGGCCTCGGTGGGATGGGATCCCATCGAATTCGTTCGCCAGCTCCCTTGGCTGGCGCTGGAGCCGCCGCCGGCTGAGTACGGCCTGAGTCTGCCGCCACTCAACGAGGGCGGATGGTGGCTGGTTGCAGGCTTCTTCCTGACCGCTTCGATTCTGCTGTGGTGGATGCGCATGTACACCCGGGCGCGGGCGCTGGGCCTCGGCACGCACGTGGCCTGGGCCTTCGCCGCGGCGATCTGGCTGTACCTGGTTCTCGGTTTCATTCGCCCGATCGCGATGGGTAGCTGGAGCGAAGCCGTACCCTTCGGCATCTTCCCGCACCTGGACTGGACCGCGGCATTCTCGATTCGCTACGGTAACCTGTTCTACAACCCGTTCCATATGCTGTCCATCGCCTTCCTGTACGGTTCGGTACTGGTGTTCGCAATGCATGGCGGTACCGTCATGGCAACCGCACGTTTCGGCTCCGAAAGAGAAGTCGAGCAGGCCTGGGACCGCGGGACCGGTTATGAAAGATCGGGTCTGTTCTGGCGCTGGACCATGGGTTTCTGCGCCAATGCGGAATCGATCCATCGCTGGGCCTGGTGGTTCGCGGTGCTCGTGCCGCTGACCGGCGGCATCGGAATCCTGCTCACCGGAACCGTGGTCGACAACTGGTACCTGTGGGGAATGAAGCACGGATTGGTGCCCCCGTATCCGGAAACCGGCGTAGTTGACCCCGCCGCCATGCCGATGCAAGGAGGTGGACAATGAAGATTGCAGCATGGCTCATCGGAGCCGTTCTATTCGGCCTGACGGCTTTCATGCTCCTGACGGCCGGCTGGGAACGTCCACCGATCGATTCCGAGCAGAGCGGTTATCGCGGAACCGGCATGGCCGAGATCATCAATCCCCGCAAGGAAGCTGCGCTCAAGAGCACGCAGGTCGCGCTCGAGCCGGCAACCCCGCTGCCGCCGGCGACCGGGCCCCGGGCCGGCGACATCTACCAGAACGTCGAAGTGCTGGGTGACCTGTCGGTTGCGCGCTTCACGCGACTGATGCAGGCGATCACCACCTGGGTGTCGCCCGAGCAGGGCTGCGCCTACTGCCACAATCTGGACAATCTCGCCGAGGACTCCGTCTATACCAAGGTCGTGGCGCGTCGCATGCTGCAGATGACGCAGAACATCAACGGGGAGTGGGACGACCATGTCCAGCAGACCGGCGTGACCTGCTACACCTGCCACCGGGGCAAGAACGTACCGGAATACGGTTGGTTCAATTCCGATCCGACCGCCGAACCGGTGGGTGGCATGGCGGGCTGGAGAAACGGGCAGAACCGCGCTTCGCCGGAGGTCGGGCTCTCCTCGCTGCCGGAAGATCCGTTCACCCCGTATATCGACGACGATCAGAGTATCCGGGTCGTCGGCGATACGGCGCTGCCCGACGGCATGCCCGGTGCGACCATTCAAAGCACCGAATGGAGCTATGGCCTGATGATTCACATGTCCGAAGCGCTGGGCGTGAACTGCACCTACTGCCACAACAGTCGCGCCTTCTCGGTCTGGAACGAGAGTACGCCGCAGCGCGCGGTTTCCTGGTACGGCCTGGAAATGGCCAGGGCGCTGAACACGGAATACGTGTCTCCGCTCGCCAGCGTGCTACCGCCGCACCGTCTCGGACCGACCGGCGAGGGCCAGAAAATCAACTGCACGACTTGCCATCAGGGCGTGAACAAGCCCCTGTACGGGGTATCGATGGTCGACGCTTATCCGTCACTGTCGACGAATGCCGGCAGTGCCGACGGGCGGCGTGCAGAAGCTTCGGGTGAGCCGGCAGAAAAGGTCGAGGCTGCCGCCGAGCTGGCGGTTGCAGAAGCCGAATCATCCGAGCCGGCTCAGGAAACCACGCTTCAGTAGTTCGCGAAGCTGCCTCTCTCGCCGTCCGGATTCCGGACGGCGAGATTTTCTTTCCCGGTCGTCCCGGTTGCGGGAGGTCCATCCGGGTGACCCCGCACGGTGTCCGGCGCTCGATCGAGTCGAGGGCCGGGCTCAGCGATCGATTGCCGGGTTGACGGCGCCATCCCCGCCGGCGGCGTCGAGAAAGTCCTCATACGCGCTGCAGAACGCGTCCGGCACTTCAAAGTAGGGCAGGGCCCCGGTCTGGAAGACGCTGATCCGCCAATTTGGCTCTCCGGCGTATTCCTCAGCGCGCGAGAAGTCGGTGAAATCCCCTCGAACGCCGTGCGAGAGCCAGACCGGGTGAGTCAGCGCGTCGAGCACTTCGCGAATGTCGGAGCTGAACAGAAAGCCCGAAAGGAAGTAAAACGGTGCGTGTCGTGCGCCTGGATGGCGCGTCATCCGATAGGAATCGCGGAACATCTGCTCGTCGATCTGCTTGCTGCCCCAGGTTTTCTGGAGGAAGAAGCGGATGCTGGGTGCGGTCGTCAGGGTGTTGTACAGGGCTTTTCCCACCACCGGCAGTTGGAGACTTCGAAGGACGGCGGGACGGCCGCGATTTCCGCCGGGCTGCCCGCCGCTGGCGGTACGGCGCCTGAATCCGGTGCTGCTGACCAGCGCGAGGCTTCGAAACGCCTCGGGCTGCTCGCAGGCCGCTCGAGCCAGGAACTCGCTGGACAACGAAACCGCCAATGCATCGACGGGTTGCTGCCCGAACTCCGAGCGGATTCTCGCGATCATCGCGTGGATCGCGTCGACCATCAGCCGGGGCAGGTAGGCGCGATCGCTCCGATCGGAGAAACCGTAACCGGGAAGATCCAGAGCATAGACCGGACGCCCTCTGGAGAAGTGCTCGAACAGCGGCCGAACCTCGTGCGCGGAAGCCGCCGCGTTGACGCTGTGGATCAGGAGCATCGGCCGAGGCGGTGGTCCGGAACCCTCCGGATCCGGGCCTTCAGCCGGGGCAGCGCTGTAGAAACTGATCAGGCCGGTGTTCGAGTCCTGGAATTCCCGTCGCCGGGCATCCAGCACGTGCGGCAGGGCGTGGTGTTCGGATTCTGGAGGCATGGATCGCTTCGCCGGAGTCGTTGATCGGGTGCAATGGCTGCCTGGAAAATCGCCATCGCGGAAAGGGTTCGGATCGCGCCGGGCGCGTCGATCGACGTCGAAAGGCCGATCAGGAATTGCTCCCGGATACGGCTTCGGCCGTTCGGTCGGGCCCGGATGATGTTGGTTCCATGACCGCAACGTCGTTGCGGCGATCTGCTTCGCTGCGCTGCCGATGACTGTCGACCGGCGCCGGATCGAGGCTCCAGCGCCACAGAAGGTCGGCCGGTATCGGCAACATCATGAACCAGTGCTCGATGACCGCCAGCGCCATGAGTGTCGCCAGCAGCGCATGACCGGTTGCGATGAAGGCGCTCGAATCGGCGCCGAGGGCGGTCTGCGCCAGGACGACGGTGATCGCGGTGCCGATTGTCACCGAAAAAGGGAACAGCAGGTTCATCGCCCGACGCCGGAAGAACCGGGTCAGGTAGCTCAGGTGCTTCGGAATGAAGTCCTTGTTGAGATTTCTCACGCCGAGGAAGACATTGAGCTTGGCGCTGACGTGCATTGCCCAGAGAATCAGGAACGTCCACAGGCCGTAGCGATTCGGCTGTTCGAAGGTGAGCACGACCAGCAGGACGGCCGTGGCGATGATGGCCAGCTCGTGGTAGATGCCGGTTTCCACTGCATGGACGAAATGCCTCCAGCCCCGACAATTCGGCGGGCACGAGGCCCGGCGAGGACCGGTGATAACGCCCATGTAATAGCTCATGGTCTGCCAACCCCAGATCAGGACACCGCAGGTGAACGCGACGAAGGCGCCGAGCGGCGTCTGCAGGTCCGCGGTCGCCCAGATTCCCCACAACGCCGCCAGCAGGACGACGGTGCCGCCGAGCATGCTCCACAGGAACGTATGCCGTGGCCGGGCATTCAGGTAGAAGATGACGCCGGTGCTGAACCACCAGATGAAGGCGGCAAACAGCGCTGCGAGGATCAAGTGACTCAAGAAGCGGTCTCGATCCGTTTACCAGGACGGTGCCAGGCGCACCTGTTCCGGCAACTCGGTGCGTTTGACCGGCAGGGTATACAGGCGCAGGTAGGTCGCGGCCGCAGCGGCCATCAGACCGACGCGCTTGATGCCGCCGACCACGCCGCCGCGTTGCCTGGCCCGGTCCATCGCATTGGTGATCCGCAGCATCCGATCCATCCCTGCCTTGAACCTCGGGTTGTCGATGTCCAGCGCCAGGGGAAACACCTGCTGCGAAATCTCGTTGGTGATGCGGAAGACGTTGAGGTCGTAGTCGGTTGGATCGATTCCCAGGGCATTGTGAAAGTGCGGACGATTGTGATCGCGTACGTACATCGTTGCGTACACCGCGAGCAGGAAGAACCGGATCCAGAGCTTGTTGTGGCCGCGCAGCAGTTTCGGGTTCGCGCGCATCAGCAGGGCGAAGGCCTCGCCGTGACGAAACTCGTCATTGCACCAGCGCTCGAACCACTGGAAGATCGGGTGGAATCGGAGTTCCGGGTGGCGCTCGAGCTGTCGATAGATCGAGATGTACCGGGCATAGCCGATCTTCTCCGAAAGATAGACGGCATAGAAAATGAACTTGGGCCTGAAGTAGGTGTACTTCTTGGCGCGAGTCAGGAAGCCGAGATCCACGCCGAGTCCGAAGTCCTTGAGCGAATCGTTGATGAATCCGGCATGACGGGCTTCGTCCCGACTCATGAGGCTGAACAGTTCGCGGATGTCGGGATTCTCGACGCGCTTCTTGATTTCCGCATACAGCACGCAGCCGGAGAATTCCGCGGTGACCGAACTGACCAGGAAGTCGATGAATTCCTCGCGCAACGCTTCCGGCAGCTCGGCGACGGCCTCCTTGAAATTGCCGTCTCGCTTGAAGTGCCCCTGGTTCTGGTCGCTTCGCAGTTCGGCGATGAGCTGGTCCCATTCGGGCCGGACGGGTTCGATGTCGAGGCGATCCATGGCCTTGAAGTCGGTGGTGTAGAAATGCGGACTGAGGACGGTATCTTCCTGCGCCCTGCGCGTCGTTTCGTTGGCGGGAAGTGCGTGGGCAGCAGTGTTCATAGTCGTCTCCTGGACGTAAAACTCAGGTCGTACAGTTCGGTGATTTCGATGGCGCCGCGCCAGTGAGCCCAGACACGGTCAAGCCATCCGCCTCGGATGATCGTCGCCGTGCGCCGGCACATGACCTGTTCGCCGAATGCGATATCGGTCGGCGCGCCGTGAACGAGAACCTGGTCGCCGGCGGAGACCTGCACGCCTTGCAGGTCCACGTGGGCTTCCAGCGACTCGTTGCTGTGAATCACCGTGACCGTGCACGGCACATCGTCGACGGTCTGGCGAAACAGCCGGCCGCCGATCACGATTCGCTTCCATTGTCCGGCAGCAGCTTGCGGAATGCCTCGACGTTGGTCGGTCCGAAGGCGCGAAGATCGATCCGCTGTCCGGTTGCCGGGTCTTCGAGCAGCAATCGGCCATTCGCCTGCTGGCTGAGCACGAACGGCTGCTCCGGGCCGATGCCGGCGGCGCGGCGCGATCGCGCGAAGCTGCGCAACACGCCGCGGACGAAACCGTCGGTGCCCGATTCCAGGACCGCGACCGGCGCTTCGGCGCCGCCCTGGCCGAGAACCGTGACGACGACTTCTC
>CAYPZP010000064.1:0-15700 GCA_964415285.1 uncultured Halomonas sp.
GTGACCTCTCCCTTACCAAGGGAGTGCTCTACCGCCTGAGCTACGTGGGCAGCTCGCTTCGCCTCGTCGAACCGGTCCCGGGTGAGACCGGGCGTGAAGGTCTGGAGCGGGTGAGCGGACTCGAACCGCCATCATCAGCTTGGAAGGCTGAGGTTCTACCCTTGAACTACACCCGCACAACCCGAGAAACTGGTGGAGGGGGCAGGATTCGAACCTGCGAAGGCATAGCCAGCAGATTTACAGTCTGCCCTCGTTGACCGCTTGAGTACCCCTCCGGTAACCGTGAACTGGGACCTCCGGACTCCCGGATCCGCTCAAATCAAGGCGAAGCCCGCAATTGTCGTCCAAAATCAGGGATCAGTCAAGGGCAGTCGGCAAGAAATGCCGGCCGGGAGGCCCGCCCGCGGCTCAGCCGGTCGCCGAGACGGTAAAACTCTCACCGCAACCGCACTCGTCGGTCACGTTCGGGTTTTCGAACTCGAAGTTGTAATTCAGGCCCTGGCGAGTGAAATCGATCCGGGTGCCGGCCAAGAACGGCAGCGCCTCGCGATCGACGGCAATCCGAATCCCCCGATCCTCGAAGACCGCGTCGGAGTCGAGAATTTCGTCGGCCAGCTCGACGACGTAGGCCCAGCCGGAACAGCCGGTGCGACGCACGCCGAGGCGAAGACCCTCTCCGCCGTCGCGTTCGAGAAAGCTGGAAACGCGCTCCGCGGCCGCTTCGGTCAGGGAAATCGAGGTACTGGACATAACCAACCCGGGAAAAACGTGCTCGATCGACTATTATTCGGGTTCGGCAGGCAAATTTCAATCACCCACGGATTCTTCGATGCCCCAGGCGCCCATTCAGACCATTCTGGACGGTCGGGTCGAACCCGGCTCCCCGATTACCGTCAGCGGCTGGGTTCGAACCCGCCGCGACTCGAAAGCGGGTTTCTCGTTCATCCACCTGAACGACGGTTCGTGCTTCGACAACCTGCAGATTGTCGCCGGCCAGGACCTGCCGAACTACGTCGACGAGATCCGGCACCTGACGAGCGGCTGCTCGGTCCGCTGCAGCGGCACGGTCGTCGAATCCAAGGGTCGCGGCCAGTCGCTGGAAATCCAGGCCGCTGAAATCGAGGTGCTGGGCTGGGTCACCGATCCCGACACCTACCCGGTGCAGCCCAAGCGGCACAGCTTCGAGTTCCTGCGAAGCGTCGCGCACCTGCGGCCGCGGACCAATACCTTCGGCGCCGTGACGCGAGTCCGTCACGCCGCGGCGCGCGCGATCCACGAATACTTCGATCGAAACGGTTTCTTCTGGATCAATACGCCGATCATCACCGCCTCCGACGCCGAAGGCGCCGGAGAACTGTTCCGCGTCAGCACCCTGGATCTCGCCAACCTGCCCCGGGACGCTGACGGAGAAGTCGATTTCGGGCGGGATTTCTTCGGCCGCGAGACCTTTCTGACGGTATCCGGGCAGCTCAATGTCGAAGCCTTCTGCTTGGCGATGAGCAAGGTCTATACCTTCGGCCCCACGTTTCGGGCCGAGAACTCCAACACCAGCCGCCATCTGGCGGAATTCTGGATGATCGAGCCGGAAATCGCGTTCGCCGATCTCGAGGCGCTGAACCAGCTTGCCGAGGACTTCCTCAAATCGATCTTCGCCAATGTGCTCGAGCAGTGCGCGGACGACATGCGCTTTTTCGCCGAACGCATCGAGCCCGAGGCCATCACGCGCCTGGAAAAGCTGGTCGACAGTCCGTTCGTCAGAATGGATTACGTCGAAGCGATCCGGGTGCTGCAGAACAGCGGCCGGAAATTCGAGTACGAGCCCCAATGGGGCGTCGACCTTCAGACCGAACACGAGCGTTACCTGACCGAGGAACACTGCCAGGCACCGGTCATCGTGATGAACTATCCCACCGAGATCAAGGCGTTCTACATGCGGCTCAACGATGACGAACGAACCGTCGCGGCCATGGACGTGCTGGCTCCCGGAATCGGTGAAATCATCGGCGGCAGCCAGCGGGAAGAGCGCCTGGGCGTGCTCGAACACCGCATGAAGGCGGCCGGGCTCGACACCGGAACCTACGACTGGTTTCTCGATCTGCGCCGCTACGGGACGGTCCCGCACGCCGGGTTCGGTCTGGGTTTCGAGCGCCTGCTCAACTACATCACCGGCCTGAGCAATATCCGCGACGTGATCCCCTACCCGCGCACGCCCGGCAACGCGCCGTTCTGAGGGCGGCGTTCTCGCGCTGGCGCGCCGCAGGCGCGGCGCACGGGTCGGTTCAGTCTCGAACCTGCCGAGCCCTCTCGTGAGATGAAACCGGCTTTCGGTTTTTCTGTAAAACCCCGACAATCCTGGTCAATTTCGGATTTCGCCCCGCGCTTCGCGCTTGGGGTGAGCGGGCGCTAGCCCGCGCGGCGAAACTGCCGTTGACTTTGATTTTGAATTTGACGATCGAGAACAAACGTCCTCATCCGCCGGCAAGAGCAAGACACTCCGCGCAACCCGAACCCTCGAATCGCCGAAAAAAAGAGCCCGGCGCGATGGCCGGGCTCTTCCTGAACCTCCGGTATCAATCCGGAATCCTATTCGGCAACTTCCTGGCCCGGTGCATCGGGCCGATCGACCAACTCGACGTACGCCATCGGCGCACTGTCGCCGGCGCGGAAGCCGCACTTGAGAATGCGAACATAACCACCGGGACGTTCGCGATAACGAGGCCCGAGTTCGGCAAAGAGCTTGCCGACGGCATCCTTGTCGCGCAGTCGGGCGAAGGCCAGCCGGCGCTTGGCGACGGTATCCTCGCCCGCCATCGTGATCAGCGGCTCGGCAACCCGGCGCAGTTCCTTGGCCTTGGGCAGCGTCGTCCGGATCAACTCCTGCTTGAACAGACTGGAGGCCATGTTCCGGAACATCGCACGGCGATGAGATGAATTTCGATTGAGCTTGCGGCCCGACTTACGGTGACGCATCGTGAATCTCCTTAAACGGTTTCGCGCGCCAGGTTCGACGGCGGCCAGTTCTCGAGCCGGGTGCCCAGCGAAAGATCGTGCGCAGCCAGCACCGTCTTGATCTCGGTGAGCGATTTCTTTCCGAGGTTCGGCGTCTTCAGCAACTCGGTTTCGCTACGCTGCACCAGGTCGCCTACGTACTGGATATGCTCGGCCTTGAGGCAGTTCGCCGAGCGAACCGTCAATTCCAGGTCGTCGATCGGGCGCAGCAGTACCGGATCGAAGGCATGCTCTTCACGACGTTCCTCGTCCTTGTCGCGAGCGACGAAGTCGACGAATACCGACATCTGGTCGACCAGGATGCCGGCAGCCAGCTTGACCGCGTCCTCGCAGGACAGCGTACCGTTGGTCTCGATATCCAGCACCAGTTTGTCGAGGTCGGTGCGCTGAGCGACACGTGCGCTTTCGACGCTGTAGGCCACCCGATGGACCGGGCAATAGGAAGCATCGAGGCGGAGCCGGCCGATCATTCGTGATTCTTCTTCATTAAACCTCAACGTCGCGGCCGGCTGATAACCGACGCCGCGAGAGATCTTC
Organism: uncultured Halomonas sp.; assembly: GCA_964415285.1. Classification (GTDB taxonomy): domain Bacteria; phylum Pseudomonadota; class Gammaproteobacteria; order Xanthomonadales; family Wenzhouxiangellaceae. Next base: position 3,547 of record CAYPZP010000064.1, read on the forward strand.
AGCTGCATGTGCAGCTTCTGGCTCTTGGTGAGGTTGCAAATCACGTGCTCCGGGTTGACGATCTCGACATCGTGGTCGAGCTGGATATCGCCCGCAGTCACCGGGCCGGCCTTGTCGGCGCTCAGCGTCAGCGTTGCCTCGTCGCGGCTGTGCATGCGCAGGGCGACCTGCTTGAGGTTCAACAGCACCTCGACGATGTCTTCCTGCAACCCTTCAACGGAGGTGTATTCGTGCAAGACTCCGTCGATTTCGGCTTCAGTGATCGCCGCACCCGGAATCGATGACAGCAACACCCGCCGAAGCGCGTTGCCGAGCGTATGGCCGAAGCCTCGCTCGAGCGGCTCAAGTGTGACCTTGGCCCGCCGATCGGACAGCTCCTCTACGATCAAGCCCTGGGGCTTGAGCATGTTTTCAATCAAAGAACTTGCACTCGACATGCATGCCTCTCTTGTTTCGACTTGCGAAAAGACCCGATTGCTGCCGCACTTGAGCGGCCTTACTTCGAGTACAGCTCCACAATCAGGTTTTCATTGATGTCCGGCGGCAGATCGTCACGCTCCGGCAGGCTCTTGACCGTTCCCTGCAGCTTGTCGTTCTCGACCTCCAGCCACGGTGCAACCAGGTCCAGGTCGCGTGAGACTTCCACCGCTTCCTTGACTCGCAGGTGGTTGCGGGCCTTTTCGCGAACCGCAACAACATCTCCGGGCTTGATCTGGCACGAGGGGATGTTGACCACCTTGCCGTTGACCTCGATCAAACGATGGCTGACCATCTGGCGCGCCTGGGCGCGCGTGATCGCAAAACCCATCCGATGGACGATATTGTCCAGGCGACCTTCCAGCAGCATCAGAAGGTTCTCGCCCGTTGCGCCCTTGCGCTGAGCGGCTTTCTTGTAATAGTTTCGGAACTGGCGCTCGAGAATGCCGTACATGCGCCGCACCTTCTGCTTTTCGCGCAGCTGCAGCGCATAATCCGACAGGCGCTGACGGCGCGATGCGCCATGCTGTCCCGGCGGTTGCTCGAGTTTGCACTTGGAGTCGAGGCTTCGAGCCGGGCTCTTGAGCCCCAGATCGGTGCCTTCTCGCCTCGCCAGTTTGCAGGTTGGACCGGTGTATCTTGCCATCTTGAATTCCGTATTCTCGTCTGACGCTAAACGCGACGCTTCTTCGGCGGCCGACAGCCGTTATGCGGGATCGGCGTCACGTCGATGATGTTGGTGATCTTGTAACCCAGGGCGTTGAGCGAACGCACCGACGACTCTCGCCCGGGACCCGGTCCGTTGACCCGAACCTCGAGGTTCTTCAGGCCGTAATCCTGCGCTGCGCGCCCGGCGTTCTCCGCGGCCACCTGAGCGGCGAACGGAGTCGACTTTCGCGATCCGCGGAAGCCCGAGCCACCGGCAGTCGCCCAGGAAAGCGAATTGCCCTGACGGTCGGTGATCGTGATGATCGTGTTGTTGAACGAGGCATGCACATGGGCGATGCCGTCGGAGATGGTCTTCTTGACCTTCTTCTTGCCCTTGGCAGTTTGCTTGGCCATGATTTAGTTGTCTTCCTCAGCGGATCGGACGACGCGGGCCCTTTCGGGTCCGGGCATTGGTTCGGGTCCGCTGACCACGAACCGGCAGGCCCCTGCGATGACGCAGACCGCGATAGCACCCGAGATCCATCAAGCGCTTGATGTTCATTCCGACTTCGCGACGAAGATCCCCCTCGACGGTCATGTCGGAAACGAAATTGCGAAGTTTCTCTTCTTCGGACTCGGTCAGTTCGCGGACCTTGGTATCCGGCGCCACGGAGCATCGTTCGCAGATTTCCAGCGACCGCGTCCGACCGATTCCATAGATCTGCGTCAGGGCGACCCAGATGTGCTTGTTGGGCTGCAGATTGACGCCAGCGATTCGAGCCATTTCAGTTCTCCGTATCCATTCGGCCGCCCTTCAAAGGCCAGCCAACGCAAACCCGCAATTGTATCAGTTCCATTGCCGCTTTCCAACCCCGCACGATCAGCCCTGGCGCTGCTTGTGCTTGGGGTCCGTGCAGATCACGTACACCACGCCGCGACGTCGCACGATCTTGCAGTTGCGGCAGATTTTCTTGACCGATGCCTGTACTTTCATCCTTCAATCCTCGAGAAAAGGCCCCGCGACGGTGCGCGGCGGCGTGTTCCAGCTATCTCCGTACAACGCCGGAGCGGCCGTAGCCCTTCAGGTTCGCCTTCTTCAGCAAACTGTCGTACTGGTGCGACATCAGATGCGCCTGCATCTGCGCCATGAAATCCATGGTGACGACCACGATGATCAGCAGCGAAGTGCCGCCGAGGTAGAACGGGACGTTCCAGCGCATGCGCAGGAATTCCGGGAACAGGCAGACCGCGGTCAGGTACGCCGCGCCGACCGCGGTCAGGCGCGTCAGCACGTAGTCGATGTACTCCGAGGTCTGACGGCCCGGCCGGATTCCCGGAATGAACGCACCCGATTTCTTCAGGTTGTCCGCGGTTTCGCGAGAATTGAACACGATCGCGGTGTAGAAGAAACAGAAGAACACGATCAATCCGCCGAAAAGCAGCAGGTAGACGGGCGAGCCCGGCGTCAACTGCTGTGCAATCTCCTGCAGCCAGCCGGACTGGCCTGCTTGTCCGAACCACGTCGAGATCGTGGCCGGGAACAACACCAGCGACGAAGCGAAAATGGCCGGAATGACTCCGGACATGTTGACCTTCAGCGGCAAATGCGTCGATTGGTTCTGATACGCCCGGCGTCCCTGGCGCTGGGCATAATTGACGGTAATCCGACGCTGCCCACGCTCGACGAAAACAACGAACGCGGTCACGGCGACCGCCAGAACCAGCAGGAACAGCACCGCGATTTCGCTCAGCTCGCCGGTGCGCGCCAGTTCCAGGGTCGAGCCGATCGCGGCCGGGAGGCCGGCGACGATGCCGGCGAAGATGATGATCGAGATCCCGTTCCCGATGCCGCGCTCGGTCACCTGTTCGCCGAGCCACATCAGGAAAACCGTGCCGGCAGTCAAGGTCACCACCGCGCTGAACAGGAACGCCGGGCCCGCCAGGATCACGACCGGCAGCCCTGCACCCGCGCTCTGGCTCTGCAGCGCTGCGGCGACGCCGAACGACTGGAACAAGGCCAGAACCACGGTGAAGTAGCGCGTGTACTGCGTGATCTTGCGGCGGCCGGCCTCACCTTCCTTGCGCAACTGCTGCAGCTGCGGCACCGCGTGGCTCATCAGCTGCATGATGATGGCCGCCGAAATATACGGCATGATGCCCAGCGCGAAGATCGAGAAACGACCGAGTGCACCGCCGGAGAACATGTTGAACATGTCGACGATGGTGCCCCGCTGCTGGTCCATGAGCTGCAGCAGCGCTTCGGGATTGATGCCCGGCACCGGGATGAATGTGCCGAGGCGGAACACGGCCAGGGCAACCAGAACCACCAGCAGCCGGTTACGCAGCTCCGTGAGCCGGCCCATGCTGCCGAGCATTCCCGCGACTTGCGAAGGCCCGGAAGCCATTACTCGACCTTGCCTCCGGCCGCTTCGATCGCCTTGACTGCACCGGCGCTGACTTTCAGGCCGCGCACGGTCACGGCGCGCTCGAGCGCTCCGGTATTGATGATTTTCACCTGGCGCGTGGATTCAGGCACGATGCCGGCGCTTTTCAGGCTTACCAGGTCCACCACGTCCAGGCCGGCTGCGTTGAGTTGGTAAAGCCGAAGCTCGCGCGTATCGCGGTTCACCCTGGAGTGAAATCCGACCTTGGGCAAGCGGCGCTGCAGGGGCATCTGGCCACCCTCGAAACCGCTCTTGTGGAAGCCGCCCGAACGCGACTTCTGACCCTTGTGCCCGCGTCCGGCCGTCTTGCCGAGACCCGAACCGATCCCGCGCCCGACGCGTCGACGCGCCGTCGTGGATCCCCTTGCCGGCTTGATGGTGTTGAGCTTCATATCATTCGATCCGTTTGGTTTCGATGCAGCGCTTCACGCCGCAATCAGAGTTCCTCGACCTTCAACAGGTAATCGACCTTGTTGAGCATGCCCCGCACTTCCGGGGTGGCCTGCAGTTCAACGCTGTGGTGCATGCGGCGCAGTCCCAGGCCGCGAACCGTGTCGCGATGGGAGCTGATCTTGCCGCTGGGGCTGCGCACCAGCGTGACGCGGACTTTCGAATCGCTTTTCTTAGCCATGGTTTTCCAGAATCTCCTCTACGCTCTTGCCGCGCTTGATCGCGACCGATTCCGGAGAAGCCATGCTTTCCAGGCCCTTGATCGTCGCACGCACGAGATTGATCGGATTGTTCGACCCCACGCTCTTGGCCAGCACGTTGTGCACTCCTACGGCCTCGAAAACCGCGCGCATCGGACCGCCGGCGATGACGCCGGTACCTTCCGAAGCCGGCTGCATGTAGATGCGCGAGCCGCTGTGACGCGACTTGACAGGGTGCCAGAGCGTGCCCTCGTTCAGCGAGATGGACTTCATCTCGCGGCGCGCCTTCTCCATGGCCTTCTGGATGGCGAGCGGGACTTCCCGCGCCTTGCCGTATCCCAGTCCGACCTTACCGTTGCCGTCGCCGACCACGGTCAGTGCCGTGAAGCCGAACTGCCGACCGCCCTTGACCACCTTGGCCACGCGGTTCACGGCAACCAGCTTCTCGATATAGTCGTCGGTTCTTTCGTTGTCTCTCGCCATCGTATTGGTCCAGAAAACTCTCGGTTAAAACTTCAATCCGGCCTCGCGCGCAGCGTCGGCCAGCGACTTGACGCGCCCGTGATACTTGAAGCCGGAACGATCGAATGCCACTTCACTGATGCCTTCGGCCAGCGCCTTCTCGGCGATCGACTTGCCGACCACCGCTGCCGCATCGCGACCGCTGGTCGACTGAACGCCGCCGCGAACGGACGATTCGACCGTCGACGCGGTGACCAGCGTCCGGTCGCCGGCAGGCGTCATCACCTGGGCGTAGATATGCCGGCTGGAGCGGAACACCGACAGCCGCGGCTTCCTGCCGCGGGCGATGCGTGAACGCGCCTTGCGCGCCCGCCGCAACCTGCTCGAATTCTTCTGACTCATTGCTCGTTCCTCTCGCAAGCGTCCATCACGCCTTCTTGGCTTCCTTCATCACGACGCGCTCGTCGTGATAGCGAACGCCCTTGCCCTTGTAGGGCTCCGGGGGGCGAATCGCGCGAATTTCCGCGGCAACCTGGCCGACCTTCTGCTTGTCGGCGCCACGGATCACGATTTCGGTCTGGCTCGGCGTCTCGATCATCACCCCGTCCGGAATCGAAAACTCCACCGGGTGACTGAAGCCGAGCTGCAGATTCAGGTTGCTGCCCTGCATCTGGGCGCGGTAGCCGACACCCACCAGATTGAGCTTCTTCTCGAAGCCTTCGGTCACACCCAGCACCATGTTGTTGATCAACGCGCGCATCGTGCCGGCCATCGCCGTCGTGCCGTTGGCAGCGGCCTGGAAAGTCAGCACGCCGTCGTCGTTGTTGATCTCGACGCTGGGGTGCGGGTTCATCGAAAGCTCACCCTTGGGACCCTTGACACGAACCGTTTCGCCCTGGTGGTTGTATTCCACGCCCTTGGGCAGTTCGATCGGATAACTCGCAATTCTGGACATTTCAGGATGCTCCGTCAGGCCACCGTGCAAAGCACTTCGCCGCCGAATCCGTCGCGTCGGGCGCGTGCATCGCTCATCACACCCTTGGAGGTGCTGATGATCGCGATGCCGAGCCCATCCTGGACGCGCGGCAATTCAGAGGCGCCGAAGTACACGCGGCGGCCGGGCTTGCTGTAGCGGCGCAGATGATCGATGACGCCTTTCCCCTCGAGATACTTCAATTCGACTTCCAGCGACTTCTTCGGCGCTTCGCCGACTTCACGGAAATTGAGGATGTAGCCCTCGTCCTTGAGCACGCCAGCGATGGCGAGCTTGGTGCGTGAAGCGGGCATGACCACGGTCTTCATCCGAACGCCCTGGGCGTTCCGAATCCGCGTCAACATGTCCGCAATGGGATCGTTCATGCTCATCTGCATTCCACCTTCATTTACCAGCTGGCCTTGCGCAGGCCGGGAATATCGCCGTTCATGGCCGCCTCGCGCAACTTGTTGCGCGCGAGACCGAACTTCCGGTAGTAGCCGCGGGGGCGCCCGGTCTGGCGGCACCGGTTACGGCCCCGAGCCGGACTCGAATCGCGAGGCAGCTTCGACAGCGCAAAGATCGCCGCCTGCTTTTCCTCGAAATCCACGTCGGGATCGGCAATGATCCGCTTCAGTTCGGCACGCTTGGCGGTGTACTTTCCGGCAAGCTTGGCGCGTTTGTCGTCGCGCGCCACCATCGATTTCTTCGCCATGCTCTAACTCCTTACTTTGCCCGGAACGGAAAGCCGAACGCACTCAGAAGAGCCCGGCCTTCATCGTCGCTTTCCGCAGAGGTCGTGATCGCGATATCCATACCGCGAATCGCGTCGACCTTGTCGTAATCGATCTCCGGGAAAATGATCTGTTCGCGAACACCGAGATTGAAGTTGCCACGCCCGTCGAATCCCTTGGGGCTGATCCCGCGGAAGTCACGTACCCGGGGCAGCGCGACGTTGATCAAGCGATCGAGAAACTCGTACATGCGCTCCCGGCGCAGCGTCACCTTGGCACCGATCGGGTACCCATCACGGATCTTGAAGCTCGCGACCGACTTGCGCGCCTTGGTCACGATGGGCTTCTGACCGCTGATCTGACCGAGATCGCCGACCGCCTTTTCCAGCACCTTCTTGTCGGCAACCGCTTCACCCAGGCCCATGTTGATCGTGACCTTCTGAATCCGCGGAACCTGCATCACGTTGGCGTAACCGAACTTCTCGGTCAGCTCTCCCGTGACGGTCTCGCGATAGTAATCCTGCAACCTGCTCATGACATTCAGCCTCAGATATCCACTACTTCACCGGTCGAACGGAAAATCCGCACCTTCCGGCCGTCCTCGAGCACCTTGAAACCGACGCGATCGCCCTGGTCCGTTGCCGGGTTGTAGAGCATCACGTTGGACCGGTGAATCGGCGCCTCCCGCTCAACGATGCCGCCCGGCTGCTGCCGCTGCGGATCGGGCTTGGTATGGCGCTTGACCATGTTGACGTTCTCGACAAGAAGCCGCTCGTCGCCGAGCACCTTCAGCACGTGGCCGCGCTGGCCCTTGCTCCGGCCCGCGATCACGATGACTTCGTCGCCCTTTCGAATCCGTTGCATCAATCGACTCCTTACAGCACTTCAGGCGCGAGCGAAATGATCTTCATGAACCGTTCGCTTCGCAGCTCTCGCGTGACCGGACCAAAAATTCGGGTTCCGATCGGTTCGAGCTTGTTGTTCAGGATCACGGCCGCGTTTCCGTCGAAACGGATCAGCGAGCCATCGCGACGACGAACGCCCTTGCGCGTACGGACCACGACGGCGTTGTAGACCTCGCCCTTCTTGACCTTGCCGCGCGGAATCGCGTCCTTGACCGTCACCTTGATGACGTCACCGATGTTGGCGTAACGACGCTTGGAGCCGCCGAGCACCTTGATGCACATCAGTTCGCGCGCACCGCTGTTATCGGCAACCGCCAGTTTGCTCTGCATCTGAATCATGGTCAGTCTCGCCTGTAATTATTGAGCGCGCTCGACGATTTCGACCACTTTCCAGCTCTTGGTCTTGGAGAGCGGCCGATCCGGCACGATTCGCACCGTGTCGCCTTCATTGCATTCGTTCGCTTCGTCGTGTGCGTGCACTTTTCCCGAGCGACGGATGTACTTCCCGTACAGCGGGTGCTTGAGATAACGCTCCAGACGCACCGTGACGGTCTAGTCCATCTTGTTGCTGAAAACCTTGCCCGTCGCGGTATGTTCGACTCGTTCCTTCGTTTCCGTACTCATGCCTGGCTACCCCGTGACCCGTTCAGAACCGTCTTCACGCGCGCGATGTCGCGACGCACCTGCCGGAGCTTGTGCTGCTCGGCGAGTTGGCCGGTCCCGAGCTGCATCCGCAGTTCGAACTGCTGCTTGCGCAGGTCGACCAGCAGATCGCTGAGTTCCTGCATCGACTTCTCTCTGATTTCGCTTGCCTTCAACACAGCGACCTCGCTACCATCGTCGTCTTGACGCTGAGCTTGGCGGCCGCACGACGGAATGCCTCTCTCGCAACGTCCTCGCTCACGCCCTGAATCTCGTAGATCACGCGTCCGGGCTGAATCGGCGCGACCCAGTACTCGACGTTGCCCTTGCCCTTGCCCATTCGAACCTCGACCGGCTTCTTGGTCACGGGCTTGTCGGGAAACACGCGGATCCACAGCTTTCCGCCACGCTTGACGTGACGCGTGATAGCGCGTCGCGCCGCTTCGATCTGACGGGCGGTAATGAAACCGCGACTGGTCGCTTGCAGCGCGTACTCACCGAAGCTGACCCGGTTACCCACCTGGGCCATGCCGCGGTTGCGGCCCTTCTGCTGCTTTCTGAATTTGGTGCGTTTCGGCTGCAGCATCTCAGTTCTCCCGACTGCCCCCCTTCCTGGGGGCCTTTTGATCCTCGCTCTTCTCCGCGTGCAGATCGAAGACGTCGCCGGTATAAACCCATACCTTGATGCCGATCTGCCCGTAGGTCGTCTCTGCGGTCGCCTGACCGTAATCCACACCGGCACGCAGCGTATGCAGCGGCACGCGACCCTCGCGGTACCACTCCGATCGGGCGATGTCGGCGCCGTTGAGCCGGCCGCCGACCTGGACCTTGATGCCCTGCGCTCCGAGGCGGATCGCGTTACCGACGGCGCGCTTCATGGCGCGGCGGAACATGATCCGGCGCTCGAGCTGCTGCGCAATGCTGTCGGCGACCAGCTTGGCGTCGAGCTCCGGCTTGCGGATTTCGCTGACGCTGACGGCCGTCGGAACGCCCAGCAGATCGGTCAACTTGCGCCGCAGCCGTTCGATATCCTCGCCCTTCTTGCCGATCACGATGCCCGGCCGAGCCGTGTGGATCGTGATCTGCGCCTGCTTGGCCGGGCGCTCGATATGGACGCGACTGACCGCGGCCTGCGACAGCTTCTTGGCGATGTACTGGCGTGCCGCCAGATCGCTGTTGAGGTTGTCGGCGAACTCCTTGCGCTCCGCGTACCAGCGCGCACCCCAATCCTTGGAGATGCCGAGCCGGATTCCGGTTGGATGTACCTTCTGACCCATAACTGTTCCTTATTGCTCCGCCACGGTGATCGTGATGTGGCTGGTCCGCTTCAGAATCCTCGTGTACCGGCCCTTGGCCCGCGCACGCCCGCGCTTGAACGTCGGCCCTTCGTCGACCATGATCCGGGCGACCTTGAGCTCGTCGATATCAGCGCCTTTGTTGTGCTCGGCGTTGGCGACCGCGCTCAGCAGCACCTTGCGCACGATGTGCGCCGCTTTCTTGGTGCTGAAGTTCAGCAGTTCATCGGCCCGCTCCACGGGCAAACCGCGGATCTGGTCGGCCAGCAGCCGCGCCTTCTGCGCCGAAATCCGTGCCGTTTTCAGTCTTGCTGTCGCTTCCATTTCGCGTGCTTCCTTAGAGCTACTTGGTCCGGCGGTCGGCCGCGTGACCCTTGAACGTTCGGGTCGGCGCGAACTCGCCGAGCTTGTGCCCGACCATGTTTTCGTTGATCAAGACCGGCACGTGCTGACGACCGTTGTGAACGGCGATCGTCAGGCCGACCATATCGGGCAGAATCATGGACCGCCGCGACCAGGTCTTGATCGGCTTCTTGCTGTTCGACTCGAGCGCTGTCTGCACCTTCGTGTGCAGGTGGTGATCGATGAACGGGCCCTTTTTCAATGAACGTGGCATGGGATCTTCCTGTTACTTGCGTTTGCGCGAGCGAACAACGAACTTGTCCGTGCGCTTGTTGGTTCGCGTGCGCTTGCCCTTGGTCTGGACGCCCCACGGGGTCACCGGGTGGCGACCGCCGGAGGTGCGGCCTTCGCCGCCGCCGTGCGGATGGTCGACCGGGTTCATGACCACGCCTCGCACGGTCGGACGCTCGCCGCGCCAGCGCGAAGCACCTGCCTTGCCGAGCTTCTCGAGACTGTGTTCGCTGTTCGAGACCTGGCCGACGGTTGCCCGGCACTGGGTGTCGATCTTGCGCATCTCGCCGGAACGCAGCAGCAATGTCGCGTAGCGACCCTCGCGCGCGACCAGCTGCACCGATGCCCCGGCCGAACGCGCCAGTTGACCGCCCTTGCCCGGCTTCATTTCGACGTTGTGCAAGGTCGTACCCACGGGGATCGACCGCAGCTTCATCGCATTACCCGGCTTGATCGGCGCTTCCGCCCCGCTCAGGACCTGGTCACCCTGACGCAGATGCCGCGGCGCAAGAATGTAGCGCCACTCCCCGTCGGTGTACTTGATCAACGCAATGTGCGCGCTGCGGTTCGGATCGTACTCGATGCGCTCGACCGTTCCCCGGATACCGTCCTTGTCGCGCTTGAAGTCAATCCGGCGGTAGCGCTGCTTGTGTCCGCCGCCGATGTGACGCGTCGTGATGCGGCCGTTGTTGTTCCGTCCGCCCGTTCGCGACTTCGACTCGGTCAGCGCCTGATGAGGCTTGCCCTTCCAGAGGTGCCCGTGCTTGACGGTCACAACCCCGCGGCGGCCCGGAGACGTTGGTTTTGCCTTGACGATTGCCATGGTTCGGTATCCCGACTGATTCCTTTACTCGCCGCTCAACTGCTCGATCGTCTGACCGGCAGCAACGCGGACGTAAGCCTTCTTCCAGCTCTTCTGACGCCCCGGGCGCATGCGAAAACTCTTGCTCTTGCCCTTGACGTTCACGACCCGTACGTCCTGAACACGGACGTCGAACAGGCCTTCGACTGCCTGGCGGATCTCGTTCTTGTCGGCATCGCGCGCGACCTCGAATACGTACTGGTTCGAGTCGGCCTGAAGCCGAGCGGTCTTCTCCGATACGTGCGGCAGGCGCACGACCTGATACATGCGTTCGCGGTTCATGCCAGCCACTCCTCGATTGCGTTGATCGCCGCGGCGGTCATCACGACCTTGTCGGCACCGACCAGGCTGACCGGGTCGACCTGGTTGACCGAGACCGCAAACACGCCGGTCAGGTTTCGGCTCGCCAGGTACAGATTCCGATCCAGTTCGGCGTCGACCAGCACGCCGCGCTCGACGCCCAACTCCTGCAGACGACCGACCAGATCCTTCGTGCGCGGCGCGTCGATAGCGATCGTATCGACCACGACCAACCGGTCCTGGCGCACCAGTTCCGAGAGGATCGCCGCCATTGCGGCGCGGTACATCTTGCGATTGACTTTCTGCGTGTGGTCGCGGGGCGTTGCGGCAAACGTCCTGCCGCCGCCGCGCCACAACGGGCTGCGAATCGTGCCGGCACGCGCATTGCCGGTGCCCTTCTGCCGCCACGGCTTGCGACCGCCGCCGGAAACCGCCGAGCGGTTCTTCTGAGCCTTGGTGCCAGCCCGCGCACCGGCCAGGTAGGCAACGACCACCTGGTGCACCAGCGGCTCGGAGAACGGCCGATCGAAGATCGCGTCGTTCACCGTGATCTTGCTGCTTCCGCCTTGGATAGCGAGTTCCATGCTGAATTCCTTCGTTCTTACGACTTGACCGACGGACGCACGAGCACGTGTCCGCCCTGCGCGCCCGGCACTGCGCCGCGCACCAGCAGAAGGTTGCGTTCGGGATCGACTCGGACCACTACCAGGTTCTGGCTGGTGACGCGCTCGGCGCCCATGTGCCCGGCCATCTTCTTGCCCTTGAACACCCGACCCGGCGTCTGGCACTGGCCGATCGAACCCGGCGCGCGATGCGACAGCGAGTTGCCGTGCGTGGCGTCCTGGGTCCGGAAGTTATGACGCTTGACGACGCCGGCGAAGCCCTTGCCCTTGCTGGTGCCGGTCACGTCCACGCGCTGACCGCCCTCGAAGCGTTCGACGGTGATTTCCCCGCCGACTTCGAAAGCCTCGTCACCGGCGGATTCGATGCGGAACTCCCACAAGCCCTCACCGGGCTCGACGCCGGCGGCCCGGAAATGTCCGGATGCCGGGCGATTGACCAAAGACGTACGGCGGGCACCGGTGGTGACCTGGATAGCCGAATAACCGTCACGCGCAGGTTCCCGAAC
>CAYPZP010000065.1:0-15188 GCA_964415285.1 uncultured Halomonas sp.
CGTAACCGATCCGCCGGTAGATCCGGGCTTCGGGATCGATGGTCGGATCGGCGGAATACACGCCGTCGACCTTGGTCGCCTTGATCATCAGGTCGGCGCCGATCTCGACCGCCCGGAGGCTGGCCGCGGTATCGGTCGTGAAGAAGGGGTTGCCGGTACCGGCCGCGAAAATCACGACCCGCCCTTTTTCCAGGTGGCGAACGGCTCGGCGGCGGATGTAGTCCTCGCAGACTTCGCGCACCGAGATCGCCGACATGACGCGGGTGGTCGCGCCGGCTCTCTCCAGCGCATCCTGCAGCGCCAGGCCGTTCATCACGGTCGCCAGCATGCCCATGTGATCGCCGGTGATGCGGTCCATGCCGGCCGACGCCAGACCGGCGCCGCGGAAGATATTGCCGCCGCCGATGACGACCCCGACCTGCACGCCCTGGTGCACGACCTCGGCGAGTTCGGCGGCGATCCTGGAACTGACCTTGGGATCGATGCCGTAGTCGTGATCGCCCAACAGCGCTTCACCGCTGAGTTTCAGCAGGATCCTGCGGTAGCCGGGCGCGCTCATCGGAATCGTCTCCGCGGCCGCTCAGCCGCCGCGTGCCTGCTGCATGACTTCGGCCGCAAAATCGGCCTCTTCCTTCTCGATGCCCTCACCGACCTCAAGTCGCACCATGCTCACGACGCGCGCACCCTGGGATGCGAGCAGCTTGCCGACGGTCTGATCGGAATCCTTGACGAACGGCTGGCCGACGAGCGTAATCTCGGCCAGGCGCTTGTTCAGGCGACCGGTAATCATCTTCTCGACGATTTCCGGCGGCTTGCCGGAGTCTTCGGCCTGCGAGCGCAGAATGTCCTTTTCCTTTTCCAGCACATCGCCCGGAACCGCGTCGGCATCGATGAATTCCGGATTCAGGGCGGCCACGTGCATGGCCAGATCGCGCGCCAGGTCGGCATCGCCGCCGACCAGCCCGACCATGGCGCCGATGCGGCCGCCATGGATATAGGCACCGATCACCTCGGCGTCGTCGCCGAGACGGGCGATGCGACGCAACTGGATATTTTCCCCGAGCTGGGCGACCAGCTGCTGGCGACGGGCATCGACGCTTTCGCCGTCGGCATAGTCGAGCTCACCGAGCGCTGCGACGTCGTCGCTTCCCGAACCCAGCGCCAGCGACGCGACGCGCTCGGCGAAGCTGCGGAAATTCTCGTCCTTGGCAACGAAATCGGTTTCGCAGTTGATCTCCACCAGTACCGCGCCGCGTTCGTCGGCAGCCTGGATGATGGCGCCTTCAGCCGCCACGCGACCGGCTTTCTTGTCGGCCTTGGCCAGCCCCGCCTTGCGCAGGTGCTCGATCGCGGCCTCGATATCGCCTCCGGTCTCGACCAGCGCCTTCTTGCATTCCATCATGCCGGCACCGGAGCGCTCGCGAAGTTCCTTGACCTGGGATGCGGTGATGCTCATGATTCTTCCTTGCTCTCGGATTCGTTTGCGGGTTCGGCGTCGCCGTTTGCCTCGGCGCCCGCCGCGTCGGCTGCGTCGTCCTCGGCCGCCGCTTTACTGGTGGTCTTCTTGGCCGCCTTCTTGGTGGTCTTCTTGGCCGCGGCCTTCTTGGCTGTCTTCTTCGAAGCCGCCTTCTTCGCGACCTTCTTGGCCGTCTTCTTGGTGGTCTTCTTGGCGACCTTCTTGGCCGCACCGGCTTCTTCGCCGTCCGTGTCCACCGGATTGCCTTCGGCATCGAGCTCGACGAACTCGTCCTTGTCGCCTGCAACCTGCGGCACCGAGGCCTTGCCTTCCAGAATCGCGTCTGCAGCAAGCTGCGCGTAGAGGCGCACCGAACGAATCGCGTCGTCGTTGCCCGGAATCACGTAATCGACCAGTTCCGGGTTGTTGTTGCTGTCGACCACGGCGATCACCGGAATGCCGAGCTTGCGCGCTTCGGCCACGGCGATGTCTTCATGGCCGATGTCGATGACGAACATCGCATCCGGCAGCGAGCCCATGTTCTTGATCCCGCCGAGATTCTGTTCCAGCCGATCGCGCTCGCGCGTCAGTTCGAGCACCTCTTTCTTCACCAGCCGCTCGAACGAACCGTCGGTTTCCATCGCCTCGAGCTCCTTGAGGCGGTTGATCGACTGGCGGATGGTGCGGAAATTGGTCAGCATGCCGCCGAGCCAGCGGTGCGAAACATACGGCATGCCGCAACGCCGGGCTTCTTCGGCGATCGCCTGGCCGGCGGCGCGCTTGGTGCCGACGAACAGGACGCTGCCGCGCTTGCTCGCCATCCGGCTGAGGAAGTCCAGCGCTTCCTTGAGCATTGGAAGCGTGCGCTCGAGATTGATGATGTGGATCTTGCCGCGGGCGCCGAAGATGAAGGGCTCCATCTTCGGGTTCCAGTAGCGGGTCTGGTGACCGAAATGCACGCCAGCTTCCAGCATCTGGCGCATGGTGACGTCAGGCATCGTATCTTCCTTCGATTGTCGCGTCGCGGCCAATCCGTTTCGATTGCCGGGACGCTGGGTTTTGGCCTCCGCGCTTCCCCATCCGGCGACCCTTGCGACTGTTCGTCGCGGGCAACCCCGCCGCATGTGTCGGAACGCGTGTGAATTTTCGATTCAACGGCGCAATGCCGATGCAAATCCCTTCAATTATAGCGCTGAAGTATTGGCAACGACAAGTGCACCGACCATTTTTCCGGAATCCGCAGTCGCTTCGCTCGATCCGGCAAGCGACTGCGATCGCCGGTCGGCGCGGATCCGTGCCGGCCGTGCTGCGCGGCGGGCCGCGGACCGGATCGGCTACACTTCGATTTTCGCGGTCCGCGCCTTCAGCGCGCCGGACGAGCGCACCGTCACCGTAAGGAATGCCGCCGTAATGACCGATCGACGCCACCTCGCCAACGCCATTCGCGCCCTCGCCATGGACGCCGTACAGCGGGCCCGGTCCGGCCACCCCGGCATGCCGATGGGCATGGCCGATGTAGCCGAAGTGCTGTTCAACGACTTCCACCGCCACGACCCGGCCGATCCCGATTGGTGGAATCGCGATCGGTTCGTCGTCTCCAACGGCCACGGCTCGATGCTGCTGTATGCATTGTTGCATTTGTCGGGATACGACCTGAGCATGGAAGACCTCAGGAATTTCAGGCAATTGCATGCACGCACGCCCGGCCACCCCGAATTCGGGGAAGCGCCCGGCGTGGAAACCACCACCGGCCCGCTGGGCCAGGGACTGGCCAACGCAGTGGGCATGGCGCTGGCCGAGAAGCTGCTCGCCCGACGCTTCAATCGCGACGACGCCGAGATCGTCGATCACACGACCTGGGTCTTTGCCGGCGACGGCTGCCTGATGGAAGGGGTGTCGCACGAGGCGTGTTCTCTGGCCGGGACCTGGGGCCTGGGCAAGCTCATCGTCTTCTACGACGACAACGGCATTTCGATCGACGGCGACACGCAGGGCTGGTTCACAGACGACACGCCCAAGCGATTCGAGGCGTACGGATGGCAGGTCGTGCCGGAAGTCGACGGTCACGATGCCGGCGCCGTTCGCGCTGCGATCGAAACGGCGCGCGGCGAGGCGCAGCGACCGACGCTCATCTGCTGCCGCACCACGATCGGCTTTGGCGCACCGAACAAGCAGGGCACCGCCGACACGCACGGCTCGCCGCTGGGCGACGAGGAAATCTCGGCCGCGCGCGAGACGCTGGGCTGGCCGCATGCGCCGTTCGAGATTCCCGACGACGTCTACGCCGGCTGGGACGCACGCCGGCGCGGCAGCGAGGCGCACCAGGCCTGGAACGAGACGCTGGAACGATACCGCCGGGCGCACCCCGAGCTGGCGGCAGAGTTCGAGCGCCGCATGCAAGGAGCACTTCCCCGGGACTTCGACGATCGGGCCGCCGCCATCGTTGCCGAAATGCAGGCCGACGATGCCCGGGTCGCCACGCGCAAGGCGTCCGGTGAATCGCTGGAGCGCTTTGGCCCGCTCCTGCCGGAACTGCTCGGCGGCTCCGCCGATCTGACCGGCTCGAACAACACCCGGTGGTCGGGCAGCATCGACATTCTCGATTCACCGTCAGACGGCAACTACATTTATTACGGCGTGCGCGAATTCGGCATGACGGCGATCGCCAGCGGCATCGATCTGCACGGCGGATTCATTCCCTATACCGGCACCTTCCTGGTGTTTTCTGACTACGCCCGCAATGCCGTGCGCATGTCGGCGCTGATTCCGACCGGTGCCATTCACGTCTACACCCACGATTCGATCGGGCTCGGCGAGGACGGGCCCACGCACCAGCCGGTGGAGCACGTATCCAGCCTGCGCATGATTCCCAACCTCGACGTCTGGCGACCGGCCGACAAGGCAGAAACCGCTGCCGCCTGGCGCGCGGCGATCGAGCGGCGCGACGGCCCCAGCGCGCTGGTGCTGACCCGCCAGGGCGTCGCGCATCAAGCGCGCGACGAGCGCCAGCTGGCTGACATTTCCCGGGGCGGATACGCGCTGCGAAGGGGCGGTGAACATCCCGACGCGATCGTCATCGCGACCGGATCGGAGGTCGAGCTGGCCGTCGCGGCGGCCGAAGCGCTGGCGCAGGAATCGGTCGCGGTGCGCGTGGTCTCGATGCCCAACCCCGGTCGTTTCGATACGCAGGGCGCGGCCTATCGAGACCGGGTCCTGCCGCCCTCGGTCGGCGCGCGCGTGGCCGTCGAGGCCGGAGTCACGCACTTCTGGCGAGCGCTGGTCGGCCGCCACGGCCGCGTACTCGGAATCGACTCATTCGGCGCCTCGGCACCCGCCTCCGAGCTCTACGATCATTTCGGGCTGACCGCCGAGGCCGTGGCCGACGCAATTCGCGCCTCGATCGCCGCGGCGCGCGACGAAGACTGAGGCCGGCGCGCGTTCCCGAAGCCCATGCGAACCGGCTATCCGGCCAGTTCGGGCCGGTTGCGGAAGAAGTCCAGCGCCTCGGGGTTGGCGAGCGCCGAGGTGTTCTTGACCGCGCGACCGTGGATGACGTCGCGAACCGCCAGTTCGGTGATCTTGCCGGAGACCGTTCGCGGCAAGTCGGGGACGGACAGGACCCGCGCCGGCACGTGTCTGGGCGTGGCGTTGTCACGAATCGTCCTGCGGATCCGCGCGACCAGCTCGTCGTCCAGGACCACCCCGTCGCGCAACACCACGAACAGCACGACCCGCACGTCGCCTTCCCACGCCTGACCCACGCACAGCGACTCCAGCACCTCGTCGAGCTTCTCGACCTGGCGGTAGATCTCGGCCGTACCGATGCGCACGCCGCCCGGATTGAGGGTCGCATCGGAGCGCCCGTAGATGATCACGCCGCCGCGCTCGGTCAATCGCGCGTAGTCGCCCTGACTCCAGATTCCAGGGAATTTCTCGAAGTAGGCGGATCGGTACCGGCTGCCGTCCGGGTCGTTCCAGAATCGCACCGGCATCGACGGAAACGGGTGCGAGCAGGTCAGTTCACCGGTCTGATCGACGACGACTTCGCCTTCATCGCTGCGGATTTCCACGGCCATGCCGAGACCGCGGCACTGCAGCTCACCGCGGCAGACCGGCAGTAGCGGGTTGCCGAGCGCGAAGCACGAGACGATATCAGTACCGCCGGAAATCGAACTCAACTGGACATCGGGACGAACCTCCCGATAGACGTAGTCGAACGACTCGGGCAGCAGCGGCGAGCCGGTCGACAGGACGGCGCGAAGCGAGGCCAGTTCGTGCGATTCGCGCGGGCGGATACCGGCCTTGTCGCATGCGGCGATCCACTTGGCGCTAGTGCCGAACTGGCAGATGCCCACCTCGTCGGCCAGGTCCCAGAGCACGTTGCCGTCCGGATGGAACGGCGAGCCGTCATAGAGCACCAGCGTCGCTTCGGCCGCCAGGCCCGAGACCAGCCAGTTCCACATCATCCAGCCACAGGTCGTGAAATAGAACAGACGGTCGCCGCGTCGAACGTCGGTATGCAGCAGCAGCTCCTTCAGGTGCTGCAGCAGCGTGCCGCCGGCGCCGTGAACGATGCACTTGGGCACGCCGGTGGTGCCGGACGAATACAGGATGTAGAGCGGATGATCGAACGGGAGCGGCTCGAAGCGCGGCGCACCGGGATCCCGCGGACCGAAGTCATTCCACGCCACCGCCGCGGACCCCAACGGGGCGAGATCGACTGCGTCGGCCGCGTAGGGCGTCACGACCACGCGTTCGATATCGGGAAGTTCGGCCAGCAATTCTGCAAGACGTCCGAGACAATCATGGGTCTTGCCGTTGTAGCGGTATGCGGCCGCGGCGAACAGGACCCTGGGCTGAATCTGCCCGAACCGGTCGAGTACCCCGCGCACGCCGAAGTCCGGCGAGCACGACGACCAGATCGCACCCAGCGACGCCGCGGCGAGCATCGCGATGACGGTTTCGGGAAGATTGGGCAGATAGCCGGCGATTCGGTCGCCGGGCTCGATGCCCAGATCGCGCAACCCGGCGGCCACGCGCGCAACCTCGCGATTCAATTCGGCCCAGCTCAGCGAGCGCCGCACGCCCCCTTCTCCGGCGAACTCGATCGCGACCTCCTCGTCGCTGCGCCGGAGGAGGTTGGCGGCGAAATTCAGCCGCGCATCCGGGAACCAGCGCGTACCCGGCATCGCCGGCCAGTTCTCGGTCACCCGCGAACCGCGCCGGTCGGCGCGCACATCGGCAAAGTCCCAGACCGCGGTCCAGAACGCCTCGGGACGATCCAGCGAAAACCGGTAGAGGCTGTCGTAATCACGGACCCCGGGTTCGATCTCGCACCCCACCCAATCGATGAAGCGCGCCATGTTCGTGGTCTGCGCGTGATCGGGGTCGGGTTTCCAGAGCGGTTCGGTCATGGCGGTCGGGTCGAAACGGATCCAGGCGGCAGCTTAATGTACGCCGTCACTCATTGTGTAACTTATAGCGAGTCGGAGAGCGTTGAGCTGCAAGGCCGGTCTCGGGGGGAACCGGTGACGGTCCGGCAGGGAGGCAGGCGATGAACCGCGTCGCGGCTCGCTGATAGTCAAAATCAATCCATTTGTTGCGAATAATCAATTTGAATTATTATCGAGAATAGTTATTATTTACGTATTCTGATCACCGGCAGGAGATGGTTTCCATGGCCAAGTACAAGACCCTGACGTTTGCCGCGGTCCACATGGGTGTTGCCTTCGCCGTGGTCGGCACGCTGACCGGGTCCTGGGTGCTCGGCGGCGCGGTGGCGCTGATCGAACCGGCCTGCAACACGCTGGCCTATTTCCTGCACGAACTGGCATGGGAGCGAAAAGCGCAACCGATGGACAAGGCACCGGATGCGCAGCGCGATCCGGCGAGCCACGCGTGCAGCCGTCCGGGCAAGGCGCCAGCGGCACTCACAACTGCTTGAGCAGCGATGCCACGGAGCAGCGGGACGTGTCGTCGAGAAATTCGGCGACCCGCCGGCGTGCGCGCTCGGCATCGGCACGGACCAGCGCGGCCTTGACCGCCGGAATGTTGCCCGGCGGCACGCTGAATTCCCGGATCCCGAGTCCCAGTAGCAGCGCGGCGTAACCGGGGTCACCGGCCAGCTCACCACAGATCTGCAGCGGTCTGCCGGCGCGGCCGGCGCCCCGCACGATCAGGGCGAGCAATTCGATCACGGCCCGGCTGGACGGATCGAACAGATGGCTGACCAGCTCGTCCTGGCGATCCACCGCCAGCACGTACTGCGTGAGATCGTTGGTACCGATCGACACGAAGTCGAGCTCGGCGGCGAATTGCTCGGCCATCAGCGCCGCGGCCGGGGTCTCGATCATGCCGCCGACCTCGATGTCCGGGTCCACGGACAGGCCGCGACGGCGAAGCGCCTCCCGGCAATCGACGATCAATTCGCGCGCCTCGCGGACTTCCGAGATCCGGCTGAGCATGGGCAGCAGAATCCGTACCGGCCCGTGCGCCGATGCGCGCAGGATCGCGCGCAGCTGGGTGCAGAAGTGCTCGCGCATGGCCAGAGACATCCGGATGCCGCGCAGCCCGAGCGCCGGATTGGGTCCCGAAACGCGCCGGAACTCCTCGGGGAGCTTGTCGCCGCCGGCGTCCAGGGTACGAATCGTCAACGGCTTGCCGGCCAGCGTTTCGACCGCGCCTCGATAGACCTCGTACTGGGTATCTTCGTCGGGCAGTTCCGGCCGGGCGAAAATGAACTCCGAGCGCATCAAGCCGACCCCGGCCGCGCCGCTTTCGCGACAGCGCTGCAATTCCGGCACCAGTTCGGCATTGCCGAAAATGCGGAAGCGTTCACCGTCGCGTGTCCGGTCCGGCTCGGCCAGGTAACGATCCAGCGCGCGGCGGTTCCGGCGCACCGAGGCCATCTTGTCGACGTAATGCCCGTGCAACCGCTCGTCCCGGGTCGCCAGCACGATGCCGTAGTGGCTATCCAGGATTACCGGCTCGCCCTCGCGCAGCAGCATCATCGAGCGATGCACCGCCATCACCATCGGAATGTCGAGCGAGCGCGCGATGATCGCGGCGTGCGACCAGATGCTGCCGTGTTCGGTGACCAGCCCGGCGACCCGCCGGTGATGCAGCGCCGCCAGTTCGGCGGGACTGAGCGAATCGGCCAGCACCACGGTATCGTCGAGCTGGTGCGGCACGCGTTCGTCGAGCACGCTGGCCGGCCGTTCGGCCAGCTGGCGTTGCAGCAGCCGCACGACCTGGTCCAGGTCTTCCACCCGCAGCGCCAGATATTCGTCGTCGATGCGCGCAAACTGGCGCCGGAGCTCGGCCGCCTGCTGATCCACGGCCCACTCGGCGTTGATCCGGTCGTCGCGAATCCGACGCGATGCCGCGCCGACCAGGAGATCGTCTCGCAGCATCATCCGATGGGCCTGCATCAGCTCCATCGCCGTGCCCTGCCGCTCGAGCCCGAAATCCGACTCCATTCGCGACAGTTCCTCCTCGCAGCGAGACGCCGCGTCGTTCAGTCGTTCGATCTCGGTAGAAGCCTCGCCGGCCTCGAGGTGATACTCCGGCAGGTCCAGCTCGCCGCTGGAGAGAAGGTGCGCGTGGCCGACGGCGATGCCGTCCGATACACCGGTGCCGCTGAGCGACAGGATCACTCGGCCTCTCCAAAGCGGTCTTCGATGAGCGAGACCAGTGCATCGCACGCGGCCTCGGCGTCGGGACCGTCGCACTTCAATTCCAGCTCGGTGCCGAACGGCGCGGCCAGCATCAGGACGCCCATGATCGACTTGGCGTTGACCGTCCGCTCATCGCGGGATAGCCAGACCTCGCTCTGGAACGCCGCGGCCTTCTGCACCAGACGGCTCGCGGCCCGTGCGTGCAGGCCGAGCCGGTTGCACAGCCGGATGCGCCTAGCCACCGCCATGCAGGCCTCCGATGAACGTACTGCGCAAGCCGCCGGCCACGGCCAGCTCGGCCAGTTCGGCGGCCGGCCGGTGCGAATGGTTCAGGGCCCGGAGCAGCATCGGCAGGTTCAGGCCGGTGACCACGGGCGCGGCCGGACAGGCGGCCTCGGCGGCGGCACAGGCCAGGTTGTGCGGCGTCGCGCCGGGCAGGTCGGTCAGAATCAGCACCGGCGCCCCGGAACAGGCGCGGCGCAGATGTTCGGTCAGGCGAGCCAGGGATTGCTCGCGGTCTTCGTCGGGTGCCAGATCGAACACGGTCGCGCGGGTGGGCTGACCGAAAATCGACTCCGCCACCTGCCGGATCGCCGTGCCGAAGCCCGAATGCGTGACCAGCACGAGGTCGGTCACCGGCCCAGCTCTCGATGGTGGGTGGCCACCTTCAGGCCCTTCTCGCGCCAGCGCGCCGCCAGCTCGTCGACCAGGTACACCGAGCGGTGCCGACCGCCGGTGCACCCGATCGCGATGGTGAGATGGCTGCGCTGCTCTTCGGCCCAGGCCGGCAGCCAGCGTCGAACGAATCCGTCGATGTCGTCGAGAAACTCTCCGACCAAGCGCTCGCCGGCCAGGTATTCGCGCACGGGCCGTTCCAGCCCCGTCGCGGCCCGCAGCGACGGCACCCAGTGCGGGTTCGGCAGACAGCGCGCATCGAACACCAGGTCGACATCGCGCGGCACGCCTTTCTTGAACGCGAACGATTCCAGCACCAGGTTCGAAATCGAGGCATCGCCCTGCGAACCGAGCAGACGCCATACCCGGCGCCGGAGTTCATGAATGTTCGTGTTGCTGGTATCGATCACGTGCGTCGCCTGCTCGGACAGCGGCTCGAGCAGGCGACGTTCTTCCTCGATTGCCTGGGACAGCGTGCGTTCGGCGCCCAGGGGATGACGCCTGCGGGTCTCGGAAAACCGGCGGATCAACACCTCGCTGGAAGCGGTCAGGAACAGAACACAGGTGTCGACGGGCAGGCGGCGGATCCGTTCGGGCAGCGCGACCAGCTCGTCGGCACCGGCGCGGGCATCGACGCCGACGGCCACATGCCGATAGCGCGCCGGCTGGGCCCGGACGTGCTCGGCCAGCGACGGCAGCATGGCGCTGGGCAGGTTGTCGACGCAGTAGTAGCCCTGGTCCTCGAGCGCCGCCAGCGCCACCGATTTGCCGCCGCCGGACAAACCGCTGACCAGGATCAGCGGATAACGAGCCGGTTCATTCATCCCGCATCATCCGGCCGTGGCGGCTGAGGAACTCGGCCGTGGCGTCGAAGCCCTTCATCCGCAGCATGAAGTCGCGCACCGCGGCTTCGGCGATGACGGCGAGATTGCGGCCCGGCAACACCGGCAGCGAAATCCGCGGAATGTCGAGGTCCAGTACCCGCCTGCGCCCGGTCTTTCCGGGCAGGCGGTCGATCGAGGCATCGACGTTCGGGCCGGGCTGCTCGAGGTGCAGGATCAAGCGCAGGTACTTGTTCGCCTTGACCGCGGCGTCGCCGAACATGCGGCGTACATTGAGCACGCCCAGCCCGCGCACTTCGAGACAGTCACGCAGTACCTCCGGGCAGCTGCCGTCGATGGTGTCAGGCGTGGTCTGCGTGAATTCCGGGCTGTCGTCGGCGATCAAGCGATGGCCCCGGGTCAGGAGCTCGAGCGCCAGCTCGCTCTTGCCGGCACCCGCATCGCCGGTAATCAATACCCCGATCGTGAAGATCTCCATGAAGACACCGTGCACGACCATGCGACGGGCCAGCGCGTGCGCCACCTGGTATTGCAGGGTCGAAACGAGCTCCCATCCCGGCCGGGTCGAGCGTAGCAGCGGCGTGGCGCTTTCGGCGGCCAGCTCCTCGAGGTCGTCCCCGGCACTGCCACCGCCGGCGACGACGATCGCAGCCGGTCGCGCGGCGAAGATCTGCGCGACCGTCTGCCAGCGCTTTCGCGCATCGAGCTGGTCCAGCCACTCCAGCTCCTCGCGCCCGAGAACCTGAATGCGGTTGGGATGAATCAGGTTGAGATAGCCGACCAGCGACGGCCGCGCATCGAAACTGTCGACGGACAGCGACCGATCGGCGGCGTACTGGGCGCCGGAAATCCAGTCGAGTTCCAGCCGCGGACCGAAGCGGCCGACCAGATCGGCAACCGAGAGTTCATCCATGGCCTGACCGAAAAACGCACGCTCGCCTGTGCGATCGCGCACGCGCGACTTTACGATCGATCGGATCGCGAGCCGCGATCCGCATTCGATGGCCGACGTGTAATGCCGTCACCTCGGCGTGATCGACCGACGGAATCATCAGGCCTGCTCCGGACTGCGGTCCGGCACATCGTCGAGAACGCGCACCAGCGCCGGATAGTCGGCGGCCTCGCGCAGGCTTTGTCGCCTTTCGGGACGGCTGAACACCTCGGCGATCGAGGAAAGCAGCTTCAAATGCGCCTCGCTGCAATGCGCCGGGACCGCGATGATGAAGAACAGATCGACCTCGGCACCGTCGGGGCTATCGAACTCGATCGGTCGGTTGAGCCGAATGAAGGCGCCGCTGACGCCCGCTTGCTCGACGCGGCAATGGGGAATGGCAACGCCGTGACCGAGCCCGGTGGACCCGAGGCGCTCGCGCTGGCACAGCGCCTCGAAGATATCGCGGCGATCGGCGCTTTCCTCGCCGGCCGCGAGCAGACCCGCGGCGCGCTCGAGAACCGATTTCTTGCTCGCCAGATTCAGGTCGAGCTGGACTCGATCCGTGTTCAGCAGGTCCGGCAGCGGTACGGTCGAAATCACGGCAGCGGGTCGGTTGGATTGGGTGTCTAACGGGCCGCGCGGCTCACTGGCGCGTCAGCCCGCCTCGGCCGGCCGATCCGGGCGATTGTGTTCCTTGACCTTGCTCTTGTGGCGTCGCACCTGGCGGTCCAGCTTGTCCACCATCTTGTCGATGGCTGCGTACATGTCCTCGTCCACCGCATCGGCGTGAATATCGCGGGTTCGTCCGCCAACACTGACGGTGGCCTCGGCGAAATGTTCGACCTTCTCGATGCGCAGCACCACGTGGGCACCGATGAGATTGTCGAAGCGGCGCTGCAAGCGATCCAGCTTCTCGGTGACGTAGGCCCGAAGTGCCTGCGTCACTTCCACGTTGCGTCCGTTGATCTCGATTTGCAAGTTCGTTCACTCCTTGTCCGGTGGGGTGCAGATTTCCGGAAATTCCCGACTCCATGGTATACCAGCGCAGCGCCGGAGTCAGCGAGCCGGCGCCCCGCGGTTGCGTCGCCGGCGCTCGGCCGAGTTCGGTATGCCAAGCTGCTCGCGGTACTTCGCGACCGTGCGCCGCGCCAGCAGCGTGCCGTCTTCGGCCAGCAGTTCGACGAGCGACTGATCCGACAGCGGTCGCGACGGTGTTTCCCGACGGATCAGCTCGTCGATGCGCGCGCGAACGGCCGTGGCCGAAACCGGTCGCCCGTCCTGGCTCGGGATCGCCACCGAAAAGAAGTGCTTGAGCTCGAAGGTGCCCCGGGGGGTGTGCAGGTACTTGCCGCTGGTCGCGCGCGAAACCGTGGACTCGTGAACCTCCACGAGTTCGGCGATCTCCTTTTGCAGCAGCGGCCGCATGGCCACCTCGCCGTGCTCGAGGAAATCGGTCTGGCGCTGGACCACGGCGTGGAGCACCGAGCGAAGGGTCTGGTTGCGCAACTCCAGCGAGCTGATCAGCCACTGCGCTTCCTTGAGCTGCTCGCGCAGATAGTCCCGATCGCTGCCGGAGGTCGAACGAATCAGGTCGGAGTAGGCCTTGTTGATCTTGAGCACCGGATCCTGGCCCCGATTCAGCGTGATCCGCCAGCCGCCGTCGACCGGGTGCACATAGGCGTCGGGCACGATGTAATCCTCCGACGCGCTGGAAAAGCGCAGGCCGGGCCGGGGATCGAGCCTGCGAATGACCGCCATCGCCTCGTTGACGTCGGCGACGGCGAACCCGGTCGCGCGGCGAATCAGGTCGGCATCGCGGGTCGCCAGCGCCTCGACGTGGTGCTCGATGAGGTGCTCCGCCAACCCCCTGCCCGGCGTCCCCACAGGCAGCGTTCGAAGCTGAATGGCGAGGCATTCCGCCAGCGAGCGGGCTGCCACGCCGACCGGTTCGAAATGCTGGATCCGCTCGAGCACCGCCAGCACTTCCTCGGCCGCGACCAGGTACTCCGGCGCCAGCGACGCCCTCAGCAGCTTGATATCGTCGTGCAGATAGCCGTCGTCGTCGAGCGCGTACACGATCGCACGCGCAATCGCCTCGTCGGTCTCGGAAAAGCCGGCGAGATTGACTTGCCACATCAGATGCGCGGTCAGCGAATCCTGGGCCGGATCGCCGACGAAGCGATCGTAGTCCGGCGCATCGGAGACTTCCGAGAATCCTTCCGGCAGGTCGTCCCATTGATAGTCGTCGTCACCGAACTCGATTTCCTCGGGACCCGATTCCATCTCCGGCTCGGCCTCGGAGGAGATCTCGGAATCGCCGGGTTCGAGTTCCAGCAGCGGATTGGTCTCCAGAGCCTGCTCGATGTGCTGCCGCAACTCGATCCGGTTCAGCTGCAGCAACGCGATCGCCTGGCGAAGCTGGGGCGCCAGCTTCAGCTTCTGGCCGAGTTCGAGTCGCAGTCCGGTCTGAAGGCCCATGGGCCGATTGTAGGTCAAAGCCGACCGGCGCCAAAGCGTCGCTCGAGCGTGCGATTTCGGCCGAAGGGAAAGGGAGGCCTCGACCCGACCGGCCTGCGGCGTGCTCGGACCGGCGATGGCAACGGACATCGCCGTCGAAGCGGAATCCGTCGGCCGCGCGAGGACGCGTCGATCCGGCGCCGGAGCGCCGCCGGACCGGGCCCGCAATGGCGGCTTTTCCGACTGGAACGCGCCCCCTGGCAGGCATCCCTGCGCTTGCCTATCGGCCCGCCAGGCGCTCCAGGACCCGGTCGCGGTGCGGCGCGATCGGGTCGTCTTCGATGAATCGGCGAATCAGGTCGGGATAGTCGGGGTGACGCGCGACCAGCGTTTGCATCGCGCGTCCGCCCGGTCCGGCGCCCAGCGGCCCGAAGCTGGCGCTGCCGCGGTGCGCCACAAACGCGTCGTCGCACAGCACGTGATGCCAGCCGACCGCGCGGGCGCGCATGCACCAGTCGTTTTCCTCACCGTAGCCGCGACCGAATGCCTCGACGTCGAAACCGCCGATCCGGTCCAGACACGCCCGGCTGAGCAGCATGCAGAAGCCGACGGCGGTCGGAATCCGGGGGTAGCGCGGCGGCCCGGCTTCCAGGCACGCCTTGGCCCAGCGTTCCGGCTCGTCGGGCACCGGTGCGGCGCGACAGAAATCGGGCAGCGAGGCGATCTCGCCATTGTTGGTGAACGGCGTGACCGAGGCGGTACCGGGACTTGCCCGCAACGCGGCGCACAGGCGCTCCAGCCACCGGCCGGCCGGAACGGTATCGGAGTTGAGCAGCAGCACGTCGGCACCGGCGGCGAGCTCGATGCCGTGGTTGGCCGTCGCCGGGAACCCACGATTCCGATCGTGCCGAATCCGGGTCCATTCAGGCGGGCAGCGGCCGAGAACGATCTGCACGTCGGCATCCGGCGATGCGTCGTCGATCACGAACACCGGGACCTCGCGCGGCACCGTCCCGGCAGTCGCGGCGATGCACTGCGCCAAGGCTTCGGCTGCGTTGAACACCGGGATGACGATGGCCGGCCACTGCGTTGCCACGCCTCAATTCTCCGAGCCGGTCCACCGGTGCGGCAGCTGCACCAGACCCAGC
>CAYPZP010000066.1:0-14956 GCA_964415285.1 uncultured Halomonas sp.
GAGAGTCAAGGAACAAAGAACAAGGCGCAAGGCACAAGGCACAAGGCACAAGGCAAACCGAACGAACAACGAACAACTAACAACTAACAACTAACAACTAACAACTAACAACGAATAACGAACCAACGAACCAACGAACCAACGAACCTCTATCCCCCGCCTGCTGAAAACTTCGACCTGAAAACTGAAAACCGGATTCACGATGCTCGACCTGACCCGCACCTTCGATTCGGCCACCGCTGCCAGGCTGGAGGCGACGGTCGCCGAGCGCCTGAACCACGGCGACTTGCCGAAGTGGCAGGCGGCGCTGGACGCGCTGCCCGAAGCTGAAACCGGCTGGTGCATCGACAGCGGCGTGCTGGTCGCTGGTGCACCGGTCGACGATCCGGAGCGATTGATCGAAACCCTGAAGACCCTGATCCCGTGGCGGAAAGGACCCCTCAACCTCGGCGGTATCGCCATCGATACCGAATGGCGCTCGGACTGGAAATGGGACCGAATCGCGCCGCACGTGGAACTCGACGGCAAGCGCGTGCTGGACATCGGCGCCGGCAACGGCTATTTCGGCTGGCGCATGCTCGACGCGGGCGCTCGGGAGGTGGTCGCCTGCGATCCGACCGTCGTGTTCTGGATGCAGCAACGGGCCATTCGACACTTCGCCGGCGAATGGCGCAACCTGTTGCTGCCGCTGAGGTTTGAAGACCTTCCCGCCGAGGCCGACTACGACGTCGCGTTCTCGCTCGGCGTGCTCTACCACCGAAAGGATCCACTGGAACACCTTCGCCGCATCCGCGATCAACTGGTGCCGGGTGGCACCGCCGTGATCGAAACCCTGATCATCCCCGGCGACTCCGACGACGAGCTCGACCCGCCGCACCGCTACGCCAACATGCGCAACGTGCATCGTCTGCCGACCGAAGCGCGGCTGCTGCGCTGGCTGAACGAGGCCGGATTCGACGACGCGCGGATCGTCGATGTTTCGGCGACGACGATCGAGGAACAACGCACCACCGACTGGATGCCGTTCCATTCGCTGGCCCGCGCGCTGACCGAAAACGGCGCCCGAACGATTGAAGGCCATCCACCCCCGCTTCGCGCGACCGTGGTTGCGATCCGCCGGTCGGCTTGACCGCAGTCGAGAAAGGCGACCCTTGCCCCGGCCTGCTCCGCAACGCGGGACTTCCGGCAGGGCAAGGGCAATGAGGGGTAACCCGATGCGATGAACGCTTCGCAATCGATCTCCGCGCACTGCTCCAGGGTGCTGCACTTCCCTGAGCTGATCGAACCGCGATTCCTGACCGGGCGGGCTCGCACAGATCATCAATTGCCGATTGAACCGCGCGCTTGAATTCCCTTGCAGCGAGAGCAGACGCTGGACGCGGAAGCGGGTTGTGCGGACTGGAAGGCGAATTGCCGTGATCCACCACAGCAAGTTCTCTTGACCACCTTCCTTGAATGCAGCGCGTCTGCGGTCTATGAGATTCTTGCGTCGCAGTCCTGATCCCGCGGTCAACGCGACGCCGAAAACGCACCGCTCGGGATTCCTTGCGCTGGCACTCCGGTGCCGCTTACTATCGTCTTGTTGCGCCAGGGAGAACGAAGTGCGAGTGAGCGCATTGGTCCCATGGGTCTTTTTCTGCCAATTCGCCTTCGCCGGTGAAAACACCGAGGTGGTGGAACGCTTCGTTTCGGCCTTCAACGAGCACGATGTCGACGCGATGCTTGAGTTCGCAGCCCCCGATATGCGCTGGATGAGCGTTTCCGGAGATCGGATCTCCGTCGAGACGTCCACGCACGCCGAACTTCTCGCCGCGATGGCAGGCTATTTCGAGAGCACGCCCGGCGCTCGGGCCGAGATTCTCTCGGTCAGCGAAAGTGGTCGGTTCGTTCACACACTGGAGCAAGCCTTCTGGCCGTCCGGCGGCGCCGAGAGGAGCCAATGTAGTATGGCCGTGTATGAACTGATCGAGGGGACGATCCAGAGCGTCTGGTATTTCCCGGCACACCCGTGCCACTGACGATCGGCGCCTGAAATCCTGCCGAAGCCGTTCGCCGCGCTCACTCGCGCTGCCCGAACGATCGAAGGCCGCCCGCCTCCGCCACGCAGCACTGTGGTTGCGACCCGCCGGTCGGGTTGACCGAATTCAAGAAACCCGGCGCTTGCCCCCGCGTGCCTCGCAGCGCTAGACTTTCTTCAGGGCAAGGGCAATCAGGGGCAAGCAGATCCGATGAACTCCCCGCGACCAAACTGCGCGCACCACCGAATGCCGCCGGGACCCTTGATGCTGCTCGAAGCGAAATCAGTAATGGGGCGGGTTCGGAGCGGCCGCCAACTTCGGGATGAACCGGAAGCGCACAAAATCCCTTGCGGCCAGACCAGAGGTAGGACGCGGAATGGTTTTTGCGAATTAGGCGGCGAATTGCCGTGATACATCACTGCAAGTTGCGGTCTACTCACTGTTAGGAGCTGTAATGGCACGAGATCTCATCAAACCAAGTGCCGATTTTGAGGCAAGCTATCGAGAGTACATTCGGGAATTGGGGGATGAGGAACGCTACCCATTTCCTCTTGATTTCGATCATTCCAACTTTGCCACATTATTGCAGCGCCTTGGCGAATTGGAGGCTGGTGACAATCTCGGGCCTGGGCACGTACCAAGCTCCACCTGCTGGCTCGTGGAAGGTAAGGAAGTCGTGGGTGTCTCGAGCCTTCGACACACCCTGAATCAGGACATTAGATGGTGCGGTGGTCACATCGGGCTCGGAGTTCGCCCATC
This sequence comes from uncultured Halomonas sp., assembly GCA_964415285.1. Lineage (GTDB taxonomy): Bacteria > Pseudomonadota > Gammaproteobacteria > Xanthomonadales > Wenzhouxiangellaceae. Next base: position 2,778 of record CAYPZP010000066.1, read on the forward strand.
CCGACGTGGTCGGGGGTTGGGAGCTGAGCTCATGAACTTAACAATTCAGGAAGCCCGGAAACGGGGAATCGAAGAGATTCATATTCACTGCTATAAGTCAAACCCCGCTTCGGCGCGGATCATCGAAGCTAACGGCGGCGTGCTTCAATCGGAAATCAAAGACGGGGCGCCGGCAAAGGATGTTCAGCGATTCGTGGTCCAAACACCTAACAAAGAGTTCAACCGGAACCCGGAAAGCTCCCGGCCGGCAAAGCCGGGCGAGCGCGCTGGCGGGGCCGGTTAACCCCAACGTCAGGCCAACAAACTCTGGGCTAATAGTGGGGTATTCGAAGTAGATGAAGGTCCCCGATATTCTCCGAAAATTGAAGGGAGATGGCTGGTATCACCATTCGACGCCAGGCAGTCATCGGCAATTCAAGCATCCCTCGAAATCGGGTCGTGCCGGGAAAAACCCGGCGGCGATTTGGCTATTGGAACCGTAACTCGTATTTACAACCCGGCCGGTTGGAAATGGGTGCGCTGATGAAGTACGCAATTGTCACTGAAAGAGCGGAGAATAACTACTCGGTATATGTGCCGGATTTGCCAGGCTGTATCGCTAGGGGCGCCAGCATAGAGGAAGTGGAACAGGAAATTCGGGAAGCCATCGAGTTTCACCTTGATGGTATGAGGAAGGACGGGGAGCCCATTCCTCCTCCCCGCAGTCATGTCGAGTATGTCGAAGTCGCCTAACAACGGGTTGTACCCCGATGCGGGCGAAGCCCGCGGCGGTTAACCGGGACATTAAGCAGATGTCCTTGATCGGACACATTCATGATGAGACCTGCTAAACGCCCCGGGCTGCTTCGCATCATTGCCTTCGCCCTGGATTGGTTCGTTATCGCGGCCTGGGGCGCGCTGCTTTTCGGGATCGTGATGCTGGTTTCGAATGGAGACCCACGGGGATTTTCCGGTCCCTGGATGTCCCAGGCGGTCGGTTTTGTTTCGATGACCTTGCCGGTGACGCTGTACTTTTCCGTGATGGAGAGTTCGAGGTTCAGCGCTTCCATCGGCAAGCGCTTGACCGGCCTGCGGGTTCGGACAACGCATGGGGATCGTCTTTCGTTTCGCTGGTCGTTGGCGCGCACGCTGATCAAGTTCGCGCCTTGGGAGCTGGGTCATCTGGTGGCGCAGCAGGGGATGTTTTCCGGGGACGGCGGGTTTGCAGGTTGGGTGTACATTCCCATGCTGCTTTCATTTCTGCTGCCGCTGTGGTGGGTGAACTCCATTCTTTTCAGCGGGGCTGCGCCGTACGATCGCTGGACCGGCGTTCGTGTTGATGTGCCGACGCAGTGAGCTTTCCCGTTTGTTGCGCGCCGGACCATGGGGATTCCGGGTTACGGCCGTCCATTGAAACCCGGGGGATCGGGAACGAATGAGCCCCAAGGGCCGGCGCATCGGGGCGCTCCGCAGGCCGATAAAACCGCGCTGCGTCGCGTAGCCTTGAGGAAAGGAGAGAACCCATGCTCGAGAAATCCGACATCGTATGCTTCGCCGCGTCCAGCAAGCCGGACGAGGCGCGCGCGTTCTATGGCGATGTGCTGGGCCTGGAATTGGTCGAGGAGACGCCTTTTGCGATGGTCTTCCGCTCGAACGGCGTGGCTCTGAGGGTGCAGAAGGTCGAGCGCGTTCATGCCGCACCGTACACGCTGATCGGTTGGGAGGTGGTCGATCTTGACGCGACGGTCGGTAAGCTGGCGGATCGCGGCGTGGTGTTCGAGCAATTCGAATGGATCGAGCAGGACGAGGCGGGAATCTGGACGGTTCCGGATGGCACGAAAGTCGCGTGGGTCAAGGATCCCGACGGCAACCTGTTATCGCTTTCTCAGGTTCCCGAGGCCGCTTGAAGCCCTGACGATTCTTTCTGGCCCGAAACTCCCCAGGCAATAATCCACCAACATGACGGTACCGGCAGAATACGAGCGCGCCTCGGCGCAATTCTATGCATTCCTGGTCGATGCGAAGGATACCGCAGGGCTTTGGAGCACGCATGTGACCTACACGATGATCCAGGGCGTGTTCCAGACGTTTCGCCGCAGGCTTTCGACGGAAGAGGCGGTTGCGTTTGCCAACGTACTGCCGATTGCCCTTCGGGCGCTGTTCGTTACGGACTGGGACCCGCACGAAGAACGAAAGGCATTCACCGATCGGGAGTCCATGACCGCTGAAGTCAAGGCGTTACGCGGAGAACACAACTTCTCGACCGATTCGGCCATACGCGATACGGCGCAGGCCTTGCGCAGGCATGTCAACGAAGAAGACTTCGACCGCCTGCTTGCCAGCTTGCCCGAAGGTGCGGTCGACTTCTGGAAACCGTGACCTGCCCGACGATGCCGTCACCCAGCCATGGGGTGTCGTGTGATCCGACGCGCTGCCCCGAGGAATTTTCCGCAATGCACCGAATCCGCATCTCCCGCCCCGGCGACTACTCCGCGTTGTGCTACGTCGAGGCCGAAACTCCGGAACCCGGCCCCGGCGAGGTCGTGATCGCGGCCGAGGCCTGCGGCGTCAACTACGCCGACGGCATCATCCGGATGGGGCTGTACGAATCGGCCAAGCGGCTGCACGGCTATCCGATCACGCCGGGCTTCGAGGTCGCCGGCCGCATTGCCGCGATCGGCGACGGCGTCGAGGGTTTCGGGATCGGGGATGAAGTGATCGGGCTCACGCTGTTCAACGGCTATGCAAGCCGGTTGAAGATCGGCGTCGACGGGGTCTTCGCCAAGCCCGCCCGACTGAGCATGGTGCAGGCGGCGACGCTTCCGACCGTGTTTCTCACCGCGTGGTGGATGATCCATCGCCAGCTGCACCCGCAGCCGGGCGAGACCTGGCTGGTGCACTCGGCCGCCGGCGGGGTCGGCTCGGCGATCCTGCAGCTCGGCCGGCTGTGCGGCGCGCGGGTGCTCGGCGTCGTCGGCGCCGGCCACAAGGTCGAGCACGCGCGCGAGATGGGCGCCGAGCGCGTGGTCGACAAGTCGGCCGAATCGCCTTGGGAGGCGGCCGAGGAGTTCGCGCCGGGAGGCTTCGACGCGGTATTCGACGCCAACGGGGTCGAAACGCTGAAGCAAAGCTACGCGCACCTGGCGCCGACCGGTCGGCTGGTGATCTACGGCTTCCACACGATGCTGCCGAGGAGCGGTCGGCTGAACTGGCCGAAGCTTGCCTGGAACTGGCTGCGCACGCCGCGCTTCAACCCGCTGAAGCTGACGCAGCAGAATCGCAGCGTGATGGCTGCGAATCTCAGTTTCCTGCAGTCGCATGCGCCGACGCTACGGGAAGGTATGCTGTGGCTGTTGGAGCGGTTCGAGAATCAAGCGCTTTCGCCGCTGCCCGTGGAAACCTGGCCGCTTCGGGAGGCCGCCGAGGCCCAGCGGCGGATCGAGTCCGGACGGACCCTGGGCAAGCTGGCCCTGATCCCCTGACCCGGAGGAGCATTTGATGAGCACGACCGGTCACATCGACTACATCGAGCTGCCCGCAAGCGACATCGAAGCCACCAAGCGCTTCTTTGCCGACGCTTTTGGCTGGGCCTTCGTCGACTACGGGCCGGACTACGTTTCCTGGGAAGGCGCCCGCATTCACGGCGGCTTCTACCGATCCGATCGGGTCGCACGGATCGAGACCGGCAGCGCGCTCGTCGTGCTCTACAGCGACGCATTGGAAGCCACGCTCGACCGCGTGCGGGAGTGCGGTGGCCAGATCGTCAAGCCGATCTTCTCGTTCCCGGGTGGTCGCCGGTTCCACTTCGCCGATCCGAACGGCAACGAGTTCGCCGTGTGGTCCGAGCGTTGAACCCGGTTGTTGCGATCAGGTGAAGTCGAACACGACCGGAAAGATGACGACGACGATGGCAGCCCAGATCGCGAACACCGGCAGGAATCGCGTCTGCCAGGCTTCCAACACCGCGAACCGCGCGGTGCCGCGCCAGAAACGCACGTAGAGCACCGCCGATACGGCGAGGTTGATCAGCAGCACCAGGTTCAGGCCGAGTGCTGCGACGCGGTTGGGCGTCAGACCCATGTCGCCGATGCGCGCGGCGATGGCCGACAGCGCGACCGCGTCGACCATCAGCGCGCTGGTCAGCAGCACGATCTGTGCGAGATCGAACGGCCCGGGCGGCTGGTGCGGATCGCGCGCGGAGATCGCGTAGAGCAACAGTCCGAGTACGACGACCAGCAGCAGATCGAACGCGATCAGGAGCTCGCGCTCGATCGACAGGCCGCGACCGGTTGCAACCAGCGTGGCGAGAAACGCAACCAGCAGCAGCGCGAACATCGGCGTGAACAGCCGCGTGAGTACCGGCGCCATGTTTTCGACCACGCTCTGCTTGGCCTCGACCAGCCAGGCCGCGACCAGCACCGCGCCGGCCGCGCCGCAGGGCAGCAGCCACGACTCGAGAAACGGTTCGGCGTTCAGCCCGACGGCCTCGAACAGCATCATCATGAACGCCGTGAACACGCCGCCGCCCAGCGCGATCAGCACGTAGTAGATGAACAACTCGCCGGAAAAGCGGATGAAGTCCATGCGCCCCTGCGCTTCGCTCCAGCGACCGCCTGCGTAGGCGACGCCCACCAGCAGCCACAGCGCAATCGGAAGGTGCAGCGCGGCCAGCGCCAGCGTGCTGCCTTCGGGCGCGAACGGATAGATGTTGACGACAACCGCCGCGGTGATGAAGCCCACCGCCAGCCGCTGGGTCGTTGCCGGGTTCAACGAGCGCCTCCACACGAAGTATCCAGCCAGCAGCGGCAGCACGAACAGGCCGGCGTTGCGCGCGTAGAACGCTGCATCCTCGTCGAACGACCAGCCGAACAGCGCCGGCAGCTTGACCAGCAACGCCGCGGCGACGGCCAGTCCGAACGCAACGATTGCATCGGCCCGGGTCGACGTGGAATCGGCGTTCGTCCCGGCCGGCATCACGACCAGCTGCTTCCAGAGCCGGTCGGAATGCTCTCTGGCGAATTCCCTGGACAACGCGTCCAGGCTGCCCATGCGCTTGACCGAGACCAGAAAAGCCTCGTCTTCGTCCAGCCCGCCGTCGACGAGCGCAGCGACCTGTTCACGCAGGTGATCCTCGAGCTCATCGACGTCGACCGGGTGGATCGCCCGGCGCCGGCGCAGGAAATTTCGCCACTGCTCGATTTGGCGATCCAGATCGCTCATGCGGGTTCTCCCGCCGGCCCCTCGTCGCCGATCACGCGCCAGATGCCGCGCAGCGTGGCGTCCACGGCCAGCCACTGCCGGCGTTCCTCGGCCAGCCGCTCCCGTCCCTGACGCGTGATCCGGTAGTACTTCCGCCGGCGTTCGCCCTCACGGGACTCCCAGCGGGATTCGATCAGGCCGAGTCGCTCCAGCCGGTGCAGGACCGGGTAGAGCATGCCGTCGGTCCATTCCATCCGGCCGTTGGACAGCTCCCGGACGCGCTTGAGGATGGCGTAGCCGTAGCTGTCTTCTTCAGCCAGGATCGCGAGCACGATCGGCGTCGACGAAGCGGCGACCAGATCCTTGTTGATGTCCATCGGGCTGACTTTCCGGACCGCGAGCGCGATCAGCTGCCGAGGTCGAGGAAAACGCCAACGGCGAGCTCGGCCCAGACGTAGAGAAACAGTCCGCCGATCACGGCCGCAGCGATCCAGCGTCTGCCGCGCGGGACGAGGCGAGCCAAGCCGATGAACGCGCTGGTTGCCGCGAACAGCAGTGCGCCCCAGACCAGGAAATCCAGCGGACCCCAGTTGACCTCGGCGCTGAGCGGCGTCGCGACCAGCGGAATCAAGAACAGGATGCCTGCCGTCAGCGCTGGCCAGAACCGGGTCGGATCGGGTCGATCGAGTGGCCCAAGGTTGTCGGTGTTGCCGTGCATGGGCTCGCTTCCTGATTTACCTTGGATCACTATACATTGTGGATCTATGTATGTAAATCTCCACCCGTGCCGGAAGTCACGAATTGCCGGTTGCGCGTAACATCTGGCGGTCCGGCTCGCTACAAGCAGGCAAACCCAACCGGAAAAACCCCATGAACCGACGTTTCTTTCGACCGCTTCGCAAGGCCGTAGCCCGAACGACCGCCACGATCGCGCTTGCCATGGCCGTGTTGACGGCGCAGGCCCAACCGATCTCGGCGCCCGACTCGGCGTTCTACCTTTCGGTGAACTTCGAGGCGATGAAGCAGGGCCAGGCGTCCGCACCGCTGTATCGCTTTTTCAACGAGGAAATCCTCAACGAGCTGCGCGACGAGTTCGGTCCCGGCCTGATCGATTCTCTGCAGGGTGTCAGCCTCTTCGGAACCGGCGACGAACAGGCGCCGGTCATCGTGCTCCATGGAGATATCCCCCCATCGGCGCGGGATCGCATTGTCGACGAGTTGTTCCGAGAGCACGACGACGTCGAGCTATTGACCGACCGGGGCCGCAACTACTACCGCTTCGGCGGATTGGATCTCGACTGGGATGCCGGCGATACCGGACTCCAGGGCGAGCACGACGAGCTGTGGCTTGCGTTTGGCGACCGGGGCCAGACCCTGCTGACGCCTCATCGAACGACCCTCGACGATTTTCTGGTGCAGGGTTTTCTGCCCGACGCGGTGATGGCTCCCGACCTGGTCGTAATCCAGGCCGATCGGGCGCTGGCCCAGGGCGGCGTCGACCGGACCCACCGTGTGTTCAACGGTCCCGACGGTTCATTCCAGTCGGAAGTGTTCCAGAAGATCGACCGATTCGCGATGCTGGTCGCCGAGGCCGATGGCGGCATCGAAATCTCGCTGGAGGCGCACAGCGCGACCCCGGAGGTCGCCCAGGCACTCCAGAACATCGTTCAGGGCATCATCTCGCTAAGGGCGTTGAGCGCGGAAGTTCCGCCGGAAATGGCGTGGATCGAAGGCGTTCGCGTCTCGCGGGACGAGCGGATCACCCGACTGGACGTCGCGATTCCGCCTCAGGCGCTGACCGAGATCCTGGACTGACGCGCTTCGATCGACCCGACGCGCATGCAACGTGAACACGAAGCCGACATCGTCGACCGGGCCCGCGCGGGCTCGGTCGACGCGTTCGAGGAAATCGTCATGCATTACCAGCCCCGGCTGACGCGCTACCTGCGTGTTCGCGGGTTTTCGCGGCACGATGCCGACGATATCGTCCAGCAGGCGATGATCTCGGCGTGGCAGCACCTGCACTCCTACAACCCGCGATGGCGCTTCTCGACCTGGCTCTACACCATCGCCCAGCGATCGATCCGGAACACGGCCGATTCCGTCTCGAACGACGGAGATCAAGGCGAAATCGCCGACGATCGCGACCCGTTCGATGCCTTATTGACTGATAACCTATGGTCGCTCGCGCGCGCCGAGCTCGCGCCCGAGCCGTTCACGGCGCTGTGGCTGCACCATGGAGAGGGTTTCGAAGGCCGCGAGATCGCGCGTATCATGAAGCGCAGCCACGCTTGGGTCCGCGTCACGCTGCATCGCGCGCGAAACCGGCTGAAGCAGGTGTTCGACAACGGAGATTCGACATGAACCAATCGCCCCCGAATCACGCCCCCCGGTCGACCGCCGAACGCCTTCAGCGCGCCGCGAATGAACTCCCGACCGCGCGCGACGAAGCCGCGATCTCGCGCATCATGTACGCAGTTCGCACGCGCCCGCAGAAATCCGCAGCGCGGCGCCTGGCGCCGCTCAACCGCCCGGCCTGGTTTGCCGCCGCGGCCACGGCCATGGTTGCGGTGGTCGTTCTCACCGTTACCCGGCCCGATGCCCCCGGCCCGTCGTCGCCCGGGCCGACGCCCCTGCCGGTCCGGATGGGCCAGGATATCGACCCGCTGCTGGCGCGCTCCGAGAACGACCTCGCGCAGGAAATGCAGTCGATTCGCGCCGACCTCATCCAGCTCAGCCGGATGATGACGGTGCGCCTGGAATCGGATCCGGATTAGCTTGTCGAAATCCTCGGATCGGCCGTCACGTGCGTCGGAGTCGTGGCGCCGGCCCACGACGATCAGCGGATCGATTCAACCGCGTTTCGCGGTTGACTTTGAAATCGAATCCCCGAATTTTACGCAGACGCCACCGGCAGCCCACGAGGCGAAATCGCATTTGCCGCAGGCGCTCCGGACACCGTACCGGAGCGCCCCGACCCGATCCCCCAACGAGCCCTGAGACGGGCCCGCGCCGGTGTGCTACCACCCCTGCCAGAACGGCCCGTCGGCGAAGTCCCACAGCAGGTTCATCTGCGCCACGTAGTCGAAGCGGTCGCGGTCGGTGACCGGAATCTGCACGCCGATGTTCAGCGCCACGTGCCCGCCCTTGGTCAGTCCGATACGGGTCTGCGGGATGATGCTGACTTCGGCGAAATCGGCGCCGCTGGGCCGGTCGAACGGGATGTCGGCGACGACTTCGAGTCCCGGAAACACGTTGCGCGGCCAGGGCGAGTGCGTCCAGTGCACGATGCCGGCGACCTCGAAGCTGCCGTCGCCGAAGTCGTCGATCGGCAGCTTCGCGCGCGTGTGGCCCTGGAAGATGAAATCGGGGTTCAGGATGCGGCCGAAGGCCAGGTAGGGCAGGAACTCCTCTTCGCCGCCGTGGACCGGAAACTCGAGCTTGGCGCCGGCGGTGGTGATGGCCGTATTGGTATCGTTGGTATGCAAGACGTATTTTCCGCCGACCTCGATCTTGTCCAGGTCGCTGTCGCCGTCTTCGACCGACTGCACCAGCTCGACCAGCACCTGGCCGCGGTGGCCGACGCGTTTTTCGAGTTCGATCACGTTTTCCCAGACGTTGTTGCCGTCGCGAACGACATAATCGCTCTTCCAGACCACCTCGTCTTCGGGAAAGGCCTTGATCGTGTTCAGCGGCAGGAACAGGTTGAGCGCGCCGTCGGGATAGTCGTGCTCGCCGGGCACGGCCTTGAGATAGTGAACCAGCGTTTCGATCTCGCGCTCGGTGAGCACGTCGCCGAACGCCGGCATCTTGTCGGAAAGGCCCAGCGCGGCACCGCCGTGCTCGATCACCATTTCCCAGTCCTCGCCGGGTTCGCGGCTGTTGAACAGCGGGTCCTTGAAGTTGGCCGGCACCACGCCCAGGCCCTGGACCACCGGGCTATCGGGATTCAGGTTGCCGCCGGGGCCGTGGCAGCTGACGCAGTGGGTGTCGTAGAGTCGTTCGGCCGTGGTCGATGGGCCGCTTTCGGCCGAGACGCTCGTGCTCACGGCGACGATCGCGATGGCCGCGATCGCTCCGGCGATACGGATGGATTGGTACATGGTGACTCCTCACGTGGTCGAGTCCACCATCCACCGTACGCCTATATTCGAGTCGATGCATGTTCTGGATCAAGTTCGGCGTTTTCCGGCGAATCGCTGCAGAAGGATGTGCGCCTCAGGCGATCAGGGCGCGACGCTTCCACAGTAGGTAGATCGCCGGAATCACGACCAGCCCCAGCAGCATCGCCGAGATCATGCCGCCGACCATCGGCGCGGCGATGCGCTGCATGATGTTGGCTCCGGTGCCGCTGCCGAGCATGATCGGCAGCAGGCCGAGCACGATGGTGGCGACCGTCATCAGGATCGGTCGAACGCGCAACAGCGCGCCGTCGGTGACGGCGTCGCGCAGCTCATCGATGCTCGGCGCCCGGTTGCGCAGCCGCGCTCGCAGTGCTGCCAGCGACTGGTCCAGATACAGGATCATCAGCACGCCGATCTCCACGGCTACGCCGGCCAGCGCGATCATGCCGGCGCCGACGGCAACCGACATGTTGTAGCCCAGCAGATACAGCAGCCAGTAGCTGCCGGCCAGCGCGAACGGCAGCGTGCCGAGGATGATGCCCACCGAGACGAAATTCCTGAAGTTGAGAAACAGCAGCACGATGATGATCGCCAGCGCCGCCGGCACGACGATCCGGAGCCGCTCGGCGGCGCGCTGCATGTATTCGTACTGCCCCGACCAGCCGATCGAGTAGCCCGGCGGCAGGTCGACCTGTTCCCGCACCGCCTGGCGCGCTCGCTCGACGTAGCCCCCGAGATCGTCTTCGGTCACATCGACGTAGATCCAGCCGTTGAGCCGCGCGTCCTCGGTGCGGATCACGCCGGGGCCGGTCTCGACCGAGATCTCGGCCACCGCCGAGAGCGGAATCTGCGGGCCGGCGGGCGTGACCACGGTCAGCGCACGCAGGTCGGACAGCGACTCGCGCAGGTCGCGCGGATAGCGCACGTTGATCGGATAGCGCTCCAGGCCCTCGACGCTTTCACCGACGTTCATGCCGCCGATCGCCGAGCGCACGATCTCGTGCACGTCGGCGACGTTGAGGCCGAAGCGCGCGGCCTGCTCGCGCTGGACGTCGATGGTGATGTAGCGCCCGCCGGTGACCCGGTCGGCATAGACCGATGCCGTACCCGGCAGCGCGTCGAGTACGCGCTCGACCTCGGTGCCGACCCGGTTGATCACGTCCAGGTCCGGACCCGATACCTTGACGCCCACCGGCGTCTTGATGCCGGTGGCCAGCATGTCGATCCGGTTCTTGATCGGCATGATCCAGGTGTTGGTCAGGCTCGGGACTTCCACCAGTGCGTCCAGCTCGGCGATGAGCTTGTCCATGGTCATGCCCTCGCGCCATTCGGACCTCGGCTTGAGCTGGATGGTCGTTTCGATCATCGTCAGCGGCGCCGGATCGGTTGCGGTGTCGGCGCGCCCGGCTTTGGCGTAGGCGGTCTCGACCTCGGGCACCTGCATGATCAGCCGGTTGGTCTGTCCCAGCAGTTCGGCCATCTTGCCGGTCGAAGCCGCCGGGTGCGCGCTGGGCATGTAGAGCAGGTCGCCCTCGTCGAGTTCGGGCATGAATTCGCTGCCGATCCGGCTGTACGGCACCCAGGTCGCGGCCAGCACGATCAGCGTCAGGGCCAGCGTGGCCACGGGGAAGCGCAGCACCAGCGTCAGCACCGGTCGATACAATCCGATCAGCAGCCGGTTGACGGGATTGCGATGCTCGGGCGTGATGCGGCCGCGCACCAGGTAGCCGATCAGCACCGGCACCACGGTTACGGCGATTGCCGCGGCCGCGGCCATGGCGTAGGTCTTGGTGAAGGCCAGCGGCTTGAACAGCCGGCCTTCTTGCGCTTCCAGCGCGAAGATCGGCACGAAGCTCAGCGCGATGATCAACAGCGAGAAGAACAGCGCCGGCCCGACCTCGACGCAGGAATCAGCCACCGCCTGCCAGCGGCGCTCGCCCTCGAGCCGGCCTTCGGCCTTCTCGAGCTTCTTGTGGAAGTTCTCGATCATCACGATCGCCGCGTCGACCATGGCGCCGATGGCGATCGCGATGCCGCCCAGCGACATGACGTTAGCGTTGATGCCTTGCACGCGCATGACGATGAACGCGGCCAGGATGCCCAGCGGCAGCGTCAGGATCACGACCAGCGAGGAGCGGAAGTGGAACAGGAACAGCAGGCAGACCAGCGCGACGATGATGAATTCCTGCACCAGCTTTTCGTTCAGCGTGTCGACGGCGCGTCGGATCAGGTCCGAGCGATCGTAGGTCTCGACGATTTCCACGCCGTCGGGCAACCCGCGCTCGAGTTCCGCAAGCCTGGCCTTGACCCGGTCGATGGTGGCCAGCGCGTTGCCGCCGAAGCGCATCACGATCACGCCGCCGACCGCTTCGCCCTCGCCGTTCAGCTCGCCGATACCGCGCCGCAGGTCCGGCCCGAATCGAACCCGGGCGACGTCGCGCAGCAGCACCGGGATGCCTTCTTCCGTGGTCATCAGCGGAATGCGCTCGAGGTCTTCGATCGAGTCGACGTAGCCGGTGGCGCGGATCATGTACTCGGCCTCGGCCATCTCGATGACCCGGCCCCCGGTCTCCATGTTGCCGCGCTGGATCGCGGTGCGCACCGTCGACAGCGGAATGCCGTAGGCGCGCAGCTTGTCGGGGTCGACGACGACCTGGTACTGCCGCACCATGCCGCCGATCGAGGCGACTTCGGAAACGCCCTCGACGGTCTGCAGTTCGTACTTCAGAAACCAGTCCTGCAGGGAGCGCAACTCGCCGAGATCGTATTGCCCGCTCCGGTCGACCAGCGCGTACTGGTAGACCCAGCCGACCCCGGTGGCGTCCGGGCCGAGCGCCGGGCGCGCCGCGTCTGGCAGCGTCGGCGCGACCTGGCTCA
>CAYPZP010000067.1:0-14947 GCA_964415285.1 uncultured Halomonas sp.
CGACCGGCGAGCGCGAGCTGCTGATCGAGAACAACCAGAACATCGCCGGCTGGTCCGCCGATCTCGAAGGCAACATCCGGATGGCCCTGCGCATGAACAGCGAGGGTGGCACCGAGATTCTGGAAGTCCAAGACGGCGAACTCGGTGAGGTGATCTACGAGTGCAGCTGGATCGAAAGCTGCGGTCCGTCCAGTTTCCACCCCAATGGCGAGCAGGTCTGGTTCCTGTCCAACAAGGGCGACGACAACGATCTGATCGGCCTGTACCTGATGGATCTCGACAGCCACGAATTGACGCTGTTCGAGCGCGACCCGGAAGGCGAGGTCGACTTCGGCGGCGTCGTGCTGCACCCGGAAAGCAACGAGTTGCTGGCGACGGTCTACGTTGGCGACCGCGTGCGCATCTATCCGAAGAACGATGAGTTCGCGGCCGACCTGGCGTTCCTGCGAGAGAATCTGCCCGAAGGCGAAATCAGCCTGGCCTCGCAAACGGCCGACGCCTCGATCGCGCTGGTCAGCCTGTCCCGGGACGTCGATCCCGGTTCGGTCTACGTGTTCGATCGCAACGCGCGCACCGTCGAGCTGCTGTATCGCTCCCGGCCCGAACTGCCGAGTGATCAACTGGCCCGGATGCAGCCGATTCGCTACACCGCGCGCGACGGCCTGGAGATTCCGGCCTACCTGACCCTGCCCAATGGAGTCGAGCCCGAGAATCTCGCGGTGGTTGCGCTGATTCACGGCGGCCCCTGGGCGCGCGACACCTGGGGCTATCGCTCGCTGGTGCAGTTTATGGCCAACCGCGGCTATGCCGTACTGCAACCCAACTTCCGTGCCTCGACCGGTTTCGGCAAGGCCTTCCTGAACGCCGGCAACAACGAATGGGGCGACGCCATGCAGGACGACATCACCGATGGCGTCCGGTACCTGATCGATCAGGGCATCGCCGACCCGAAGCGGGTCTGCATCATGGGCGGCTCCTACGGCGGCTACGCCACCCTGGCCGGCATGGTGTTCACGCCCGAGCTCTATGCCTGCGGCGTGAACATCGTCGGCGTGTCCAATCTGATCAGTCTGCTCAATTCGATTCCGGCCTACTGGGGGCCGGCGCGGCAGATCTTCACGCTGCGCATGGGCGACCCGGACACCGAGGAAGGCCGAGCCCAGCTCGAGCGCCAGTCGCCGATCAACCACGTCGACAAGATCCAGCGTCCGCTGCTAGTCATCCACGGCGCAAACGATCCGCGCGTGAAGCAGGCCGAGGCCGACCAGATCGTCGTTGCCATGCGCGAGCGCGACCTGGACGTCGAATACATCGTCGCACCGGATGAGGGCCACGGCTTCCGCGGCCGCGAGAACCGCCTGGCGATGTTCGCGCGCAGCGAGGAATTCATGGCCACGCACCTGGGCGGTCGCTACCAGGCCGAGATGGACGACGACGTCCGCCAGCGCCTGGCCGCGATCACCGTCGACGTCGACAGTGTCGTGGTCGAGGAGGTGGCCGACGCGCTGGATGCCGCTCGCACCCTGCCGCTGCCGGCGGTCGACGCGGAGCAGGTGGCCACCGGGGAATTCACCTACACGACCACGCTGAGCACACAGATGGGCGAGATGACGGTCACCAACACGCGTTCGGTGACCCGCGACGACCGGGACGGCCGCGAGGTGCTGGTCATCGACACCAACAGCCGTTCCCCGATGGGCGAGGCCAGCGATCACTACGTGCTCGACGGCACGAGCCTACGTCCGATCCGCCGCCGGATCGAGCAGGGTCCGGCCACCATCGACGTGGCCTACGACGCCCGCGAAGTCAGCGGCGCAATCCAGATGAACGGCAACGAGATCCCGGTCAACATCGAGCTCGACGCCCCGGTCTTCGGCGGCGACGCCGGCCTGGAAATCGCCCTGGCAGGCCTGCCGTTGCGAGACGGTCTGGGCACGGTGATCCGGATCGCCGTGGTCGGCATGGAGCAGCGCGTGCGCTACTACCGCGCCGAAGTCTCCGGCCCGGAGGCCATCGTCGTACCCGAGGGCAGCTTCGACGCCTTCAAGGTCGCACTCAACGCGATCGACGGGGAGGGCGGGGACCAGACCTACTGGATCAGCGCCGACGCGCCGCACCGCGCGCTGAAGGTCGAGGGCAGCCTGCCGGCGCAGATGGGCGGTGGCAGCTTCACTACCGTGCTGGGTGCGCCGTCGGTCGACTGACCGACTCGAACAAGCGCCAGGTCAGTCCCGGCGAGCCCTCGCTCGTCGGGGCGTTTCGTTGCTCGCGTCTTGACGGCGAGGCGCGCGGGTGCAAGAAAAGCGGATCTGAACCTTTCGGGAGAGCGGGTCTTGTTTTCTTGCGCCCCCGCATTGATTGTTGCGCCAAGCAGGGATGAACCTCGCGGCCGTCCTTGCGCCTATCCGGAATTCATGTCAATCGTCCCCTACAGGATGGAGAAAAATGCCCAGAGCGCTTATCTTCGGTTTCCTTGTCATGTTCGGTTTGACGGGATGCTCGGAAAATCCGTCCTCACAGGTTGAAAATGTCTCGAATGGATTAAACGAAGCGCAAAGAAAACTGCTTTCCGATATCAACGCGTTTTGCGAAACCGTTACAAGCCAGTACATCTACCTGGAAAAATTGAATGGAAACTTCCCTTTGGCCTGCGACCAGGCCAGGGAGCGTGTCGCGACTACCGATCACGGCGCAGAGCGCTTTCGCGTGCTGGAAAGGCTCCTGGATAGCCTTTACGACAATCACGGCATGTTTGGCGCGAATGCTTCGGATTCATTCAAGCTGATTCCCTCCGGAGCCGACTTCTGGATTGATGAAGGAAAGGTGTCGGCCGTCCTGCCGCAAAGCGCTGCAGCCAATGCTGGTTTGCAAGTTGGCGATGAAATTCTTGCTGTGAACGGTCTTGCTGTCGAAGCGCTGGAAGCCTTGCGTATCGAACCCAAAGGCATCAAGCCTTCGCAAGCCCAGAAATACTGGTCACTCGTCTCAAGCGCACAAGGTCGGCGGAATGAGTCCAGAAGCATCAGCGTCAATCGAAATGGTGAATCCATTTCCATCGACATTGGTGATACCCCAGATCAGGCATTGGCTCCCAATGTTGAAGTGCAGATGCTGGACAATGCCATCGCCTATCTGAAAATCAACAATCAACTCGGCAATATGCAAACCGTTTCGGATTTCGATGCGGCTCTGGAGAGCGTAAGGCAGGCCAAAGGCTGGATACTCGATCTCCGCTACACGCCAGGAGGCGGTGGCACGGATATTGCGGTCCCGATCATGAGTCGATTTGTAGATGCCGGTCGCCCCTACCAGATCACTGAATACAAGAACGGCAAGACATGGGTCGCAAAAACACAAGATGCCGGAAGCTGGACGGCGAATGGCCCTCTGGCCGTCCTTGTGGGACGATGGACCGGGAGCATGGGCGAAGGCATGGCCATAGGGTTCGACGGTCTCGAGCGCGCAACGGTGATCGGTAATGATATGGCGCGTTTAGCCGGCGGCGTGGACGATTTCCATTTTCCTGAATCAGGCTTCCTGTACAAGATCCCGACCTACAATCTGACGCATGTGGACGGGACGAACCGGCATGAATGGTCGCCGCCGGTCTTTGCAATATCGGATAACGGCAACGGTCCGGATCTGGCTCTTGCGAAAGCCATACAGGTTGTGGCCTCGGAAATCTGAAGCGCCGGAACCCAGCGCGGCCCCCACCCGGCGACTTTCCGGTGAAAGCGCCTGCCCGATGGGTGCCCGTCTTGTTCATTGGTCAGCGGCATGTCTGCCGAGCCCGGCCTTGCGGGCAACGTAATTCAGCGGTCACTCGCCACGACTTGCGAAATCTTCTCCAGCTGGACGATCTCCGAAATCGGGCAGCGCTCGGTCCGGCCGGAGGAATCCCGCACGACGATATCCTCGAACTTGTCCACGGAGCCGCCCGCGCTGGTAACGCCTATGGCGAAGGCGCTCTGCAAGCCAAAGCAGTGCGATTGCAAGCGGACCAGGAACTGATCATTCGCGCGGGTCTCCACGATCAGATTGCTGTGGTCGATATAGCGCCAGCTATCCACTTGATAGTCGCGGATTCTCACCGACTGCTCGCTCGGCTGCATCTCCAGTTGATCCAGGGCGGCGGCGACTCTCTCCTCGCTGGTCTGGGTCGGTTGCGTGCTGCAACCCATTACCAACAGACCGGCAAGCAGGCTGCTGATGAGTGCTTTCATGATGAAACCTCCTCCGCGGTTGCGGCAAAAAAGCGACTTCCTCGTGCCGATGCTTTCTGATTCTTCATCGGCTTGTCTCCTGTACCTTGCAGCAAGTGGATGGATTTCAAGGGGGCTCGCCGGCCCGGTGCCGGAACGTGACGTTGTCCGCGGTTGCAAGCCGGGCGGCAGGCGCATCCCGTAACGCACCGATCGTTCCAGCCAGCTGCCCCGGATCCACTCGTCCGCGGAGGCACCGGGAGTCTCGGCGAGTCCGATCCGCGCATCCTGATCGCGAAAGACCGGATCGGAGCGAAGCGGCCGCCACACCGGACAGGGCCACCAGCACGGGTTGTCGACTGAAAAATTCGACTGCGTGCGTTCGGCGTTCCGGTTGCGAAGCGACCCTGACGGCGGTTTCGACGGCCGCGGTTTCCCGGTGTGGCGCGGCCCCTTCAGCCGGGAATGTCGTTGCCACCGGCTCTGGCCGCGCGGGTCGGAGCGCCCCGGGTCGCGGCCTTCCGGCTCGTGGCTCGCGCGCCGATTTCAGGTGCCGTGACGGGCGCCGGCCGCGTCCGATTCCCCCGGCTTGTGGCAGGGGTTTGCCGGCGATTGCGATTGTGTAGGTAATCGAGACCCTGGAGACGACCCGATGCGATTCCGACGCTGCGCGCTGCTTGCCCTTTTCGGCTTGTTCGCCATGCCGCTGCCTGCACAGGACGACACGCTGTACCGTTCTTCCTTCGAGTCCAACGAGCAGCTGAATGTTGTTGTCGATCCCGGACTGACGACGTTCATCGAATCACAACCAGGATTCGACGGCGGTCCGCCGCGGCCGCTTGCGCTGATGCAATCGACGCTCGGCGACGGCTATTCGTTTCATTTCGTCGAAAACGAGATCTACCTGATCACCGATGATCCGCAGGACCTCATCGACCTGCAGGGTCGCTGGCCCAGCAGCTTGCTGCTGACGATCGACCTGGATGTGTTCGATAACGGCGGCTCGCAGGACACGCTGTATCTGCTCAGCGTCGATCCCGCAGCGGCCGATCCGGCACGAATCCGCGAGCATCTCGAGGGGCTCACGCCGACCCTGGTGGGAGACTATTCGGTATCCAGCGGAGCAGCGCTCCGGCTGCTCGCGCTGGCGGCCACCGAGATCGGCGATCACGGACTGCGGGTCGGCATCAACCCCGTTCTGCAGACCGATACGCTGGCGCGCCGCAACGTCCAGGAAGCCGCGTTCGGCGACGATATTTCCGAGGGTCCGCTGACTTACCCCTACGATCGCAATGCGTTCGCATGGCCGTTTGCCAAGCGCGAAGATCAGTTTCCCAGCAGCTACTCGCAACCGCTGAACACCGGCGCGGCCGAGGCCGTGCGCGTCGTCGGCGCCGCCGGACGGCTTTCGAACACGGTCCGGGTGATGATCGCCGATGCAGGATTCTTTCCCAACGACGACTATCCGGACTTCGATATCGTCAACGGCCTGCGCGGCGCAAACCCGGTCGGGTGCGGTGACGGGCCGCCGGCGCCGGGTTCGGTCTGTGCGACGCACGGAACCCACGTTGCGCTGACCGGTTTCGCGCGTGTCGACAACGGCTTCGGCACGTTCGGCCCGGGCGGCGAGGTGTCCGAACTGTTGCTGCTTCAGTCGCCCTCGATGGATTTCAACGGTTTCGTCAGCTACATCGCCGGCGGAATTCGGGCCTTTGCCGCCAACCCGCCCGATATCGTCAACATCAGCGCCAGCGAGAGCATTCCCGGCGGCTGGTGCTTCCTGGCCTGCGAGCCGCTGGACCTGCTGGTCGGCATCCTGCGCGCCAACGGCATCGTGGTGGTTGCATCTGCCGGCAACGACAGCTACGACGTCGATGCCACGGATCGGTTCTGCTTCATCGCCTGCGTGGAGTTCGAGGAAGCCGCGATCATTCCCTGCGAACTCGACGGCGTGCTGTGCGTGGGTGCGTCCACCGCGTTCCGGACATTCCGCACCGGCTATTCCAATTTCGGCACCTCGGGCAGCGACGGCAACAGCGTCGACATTCACGCCCCCGGCAATCTGTACTCGGTGGATGCATTGGGCGCCGACTCGGCCAACCCGATCCCGGTCGACGATCTGCAGATCGTCACCGGCACGAGCTTCGCCGCGCCGTTCACCGCCGGCGTGCTTGCCCTGACCATGGCCGCCAATCCAGCGCGAAACGCGACCCAGGCCGTGAACTGCCTGTTGGACAATGCCTTCCAACCGTTTTTCGGGCAGCCTGAGTTCCTGTCGATCAACTCGATGGGCGCCGTTTCCTGCGCGATGGGCGGGTCGCATCCGTTTGTCGACATCGTCACGCCGGTCGAAGGGCAAACCTTCATCCGCGGCGCAGAGACCCTGTCGTTCGTCGCGAACGCCGACGACTATGAGCAGGGCAGTGCGCTGAGCATCCAGTGGACCTCGTCACTCGACGGCAACCTCGGGACCTCGGCTCCCGGCGCCTCGCTCGGCGGAAATCTGATCGGAAGGCAGCTCGGAAACCACCAGATCTGCGCGCGCGTCAACGACGCGAGCGGCCGCAGCGCGACCGACTGCGTGAACATCGAAATCGTCACTTCGCCGCCTTCGGCGAGCATATTGCAGCCGGTGCCGTCGGCGACGTTCTTCGAATCCTCGCCGATCAACCTGAGCGCCTCGACGTCCGATCTCGACGGTCCGTCGCCGTCGGGCTCGAACGTTCGATGGTATCTGTATCCCTCGGGCGGGTCGCCCGGGGCGCCTGTGGCGACCGGCCTGAACGCCACTTTGCCCGGTGGAAGCCGCGCTCCGGGCGCGTACGTGCTCAAGCTGGAGGTGACCGACAGCGACGGTGCGATGGTCGAACGGTTTCAAACGCTGTTCATCGAGGCGGATCCGGCGAACCTCCCGCCGGTGGTGGCCATCATCGAGCCGACCAACGGCGAGAGCCGGCCCTACGACGGCACGCCGGTGCGCTTCTTTATCGATGCGACGGTCGACGATCCCGAGGACGGCGCGATCCCGTTCACCTCCATCGACTGGTCCATCGCGGTGAACGGCGGAAGTTTCCAAAACGTCGAGCTCGAAACGTTCCAGTTCTGCTTCACTCCGCCGGGCGGCGCGCCGGTGTGTGGTCCGATCAGCTACTACCTGGATCTGGAGCCGCAGGGCAGCGCCACTTCAACGCGTTTCGACCTCAAGGCCACGGTGGTGGACAGCCAGGGGAGGCCCAACGAGTTCACCAACGGGCGCGTTACGGTATTCGTCACCCAACTGATCTGAACCGGCGGAACCCTGAATGCGGCCGGCCATGTGCCGGCCGCGAACAAGCTACAGAATGGAGCAGGTCTTGTCGTGCGACGGGTTCAGGATGACTGACCCTGTCGCAGTCGCTTCACTCTTCGTTGAACGCGTGGAAATACAGCGCGGGAATGAGGATCAGGGTCAGCAGCGTGGATACCACCACGCCGCTGACCAGCGTGACGCCCAGCGGCTTCAGCGCCGGCTCGAACACCAATAACCCGCTGCCGAAGACCACGGTGCCCGCGGTCAGCAGGATGGGGCGCGTGCGGACCACGCCGGCGCTGACCAGTGCATCGCGCAGATCCATGCCCTGTTCCAGCCGAAGCCGCGTGAAATCCACCAGGAGCAGCGCGTTGCGGACCACGATACCGGCCAGCGCGATGACGCCCAGCACGCCCAGACCGGCGATGTCCAGCCCGGCCATCCAATGGCCGGGAATGACACCGATGAATACCAGCGGAATCGGGATCATGATGATCAACGGCACGCCGTAGGAACCGAACCAGCCGGCCAGTGCCACGTAGATCAGCAGCACCACGACCACCCCGGCCACCGCCAGGTCGCGATAGACCTGTTGCGTCATGGCCCACTCGCCGCCCCAGTAAAGCGTGGTTTCGTGGTCGCTGGCCGGCGTGCCGATCCACTGGATTTCCGGCATGGCGTCCGCTTGTGCTTCGAGTCGAGCTTCCAACTGCCCGATGATGTCGCGCTGCACGGAAACCGGCTGGCTGAGGTCGCGGTTGACGCGCGCGGCGACGAACACGGTCGGCAACTGGTTGTGGCGGTGGCGATTGGCGCCCCAGGAGCGCTCTTCGATGTCGACCAGGTCCAGCAGCGGCACGGATTCGCCGGATCGGCTCTTCACGTAAAGCCCGGCCAGGTCGCTGGTCCAGTCCCGCCGGTCCGGCGCCAGCCGGACCACGATCGGGAGCGGGCGCCGCTCGTTCGGCAGGTCCAGCGCCGCGGCGCTGCGGCCGGTCAGGGCCAGTTGTACGGCCGCCGCCACGCGGGCGGGGGCCACGCCGCGCGCCGATGCCCGCACCAGGTCGACATCGAGCCGAAGCTCCGGCCCGTCGGGCTTGGGAAAGCGCTCGACGGCGCCGATGGCCTCGTGTTGCTCGAACAACCGGGCAACCAGATCGGCCAGGCGATCCCGCTGCCGCAGATCCTCGCCCACGATTTCGGCCTGGATATCGTTGTCGCTGGACGGGCCGGACGGAATGCTGCGGACCCAGGCGCGCGCACCGAACGGCTCGAGAAGGCCGGGCAGTTTCTCGAATGCCAGTTCGCGACTGATCTCGAAGCTCATCCGCTCGCGCTGCTCCAGCGGTGGAAACTGGACGTACACGCTGGCCCGATGCGACTTTCCGACGGGAATTTCGGGCGGCCCCGGCGGCGGCACGATCAACGGCCCGCGGGTTCCGGCAAACAGCGTATAAGCTGTGACCTCAGGGTAGCCCTGCAGTTCGCGGCCGACGGCCGAGGCGGCGGCCAGTGTCGCTTCAAGCGGGCTGCCCGACGGTAGTTCGAGGTCGATCACGAATACATCGCGATCCAGCGTCGGGACCAGCGTGAGCTGCACGGCGCGCAGCGCCACCATCAGGATACTGGCGATGAACAGCACGACCAGAACCGCGTAGAGCACCCAGCGCAGAAGGCCCGAGTCGAAGAACGGGCGCAGCGCGCCTCGATAGGCGTCGGCTAGCCGGCCCCGCGGTTCTTCTTGTGCGTCGCTGTGCTGATCGCGCGCTCCCCCGCCGTGGTCGTCCCGGCCGGCGGTGTTTCCGCCGCCGGAAGCCGAGCCCAGGAGACGGTAGGCCACGTACGGCGTGACCGTCAGCGCGATCACCAGCGAGAAGGCGATGGCCAGCGAAGTCCCGACCGGGATTGCCCGCGTGTATTGCCCCATCTCGCCGGTGATGAATGCCGTGGGCAGGAAGGTCGCGATGATCAGGAACACTGCCAGCATGGTCGGGTTGCCGACCTCGTCGACCGCCTTGACCGCCACGTCGCGGTCGCTGCGGCCGGTTGCCCGGAAATGCCGGCGGATGTTCTCCATGATGATGACGTTGTCGTCGGCCAGTAGCCCGAT
This sequence comes from uncultured Halomonas sp., assembly GCA_964415285.1. Lineage (GTDB taxonomy): Bacteria > Pseudomonadota > Gammaproteobacteria > Xanthomonadales > Wenzhouxiangellaceae. The sequence goes on from CAYPZP010000067.1 coordinate 9,602, forward strand.
GGCCAGGATCATCGCGGCGATCGAGACCGGGTTGAGCGTATAGCCCAGCCACAGGTAGGCGATCGGCACAATGGCGAGACTGGAGGGCAGCTGCAGCGATACGCCGACCGCGGCCCGCCAGCCGAGACCGATCAGGATGATCGCGACGACGGTCACGGTCGCGGTCGCGAAGTTCTCCAGCACGCTGACCACGGTTTCGGTGGCCATGGCACCGGCGTCGTGGGCGATCGTGAGATCGACCGTCGCCGGCACGAGGGTCGCGGTCAGTTCATCCAGGCGCGCCAGCGCACGCCCGGTGACCGCGCTGATGTTGGCGTTCGGGACGCTGGTCAGCGCAAGGCTGACGGCCGAGACTTCGGCACTCGAACCGCGCTGCCAGTGGAGGCTCGCCGACTCGAGCGGCGCCGGACCATCGACGATGTGGGCCACGTCGCCCAGGTAGACGACACCAGCCGACCCGGCGCCGACCTGGATTCTTTCGACATCGGCCAGCTTGCCCGGCAGCGCGCCGACGCGCACCTGTTGGGTGCGTTCACCCCGCAGCGGATCGGCCGGCAGCCGCAGACTGGCGGCCTCGATCGCCTGGAACAACTGCACCAGCCCCAGGTCGTGCGCGGCCAGCCGCGCCGGGTCCGGCTGGACCTGGATCTGGCGCGGCTGCCCGCCGAACACCTCCACGCTGCGCACGCCCGGCACCTGTTCGAGTTCGGCGACCACTTCGTCGCCGATGCGCCGGAGTTCGTAGCTGTCGAGCAGGGCGCTGGACAGGGTCACCATCAAGCCGGTCAGGATTTCGTCGCCGACGGTCCGGATATCCACCGGTCCGGCGTCCGGCGGCAGCAGATCGCGGTTGCTTTCGATGACCTCCGTGAGCAGGGTGAAGGCACGCGAATCGCTGAGGCCGGTGATGAACTCGACCTCGATCAGGGCGGCGTCGCTGGAGGCGGTCGACCGGACTTCCACCACCTGCTCGAGTTGTCGCGCCCAGGCGCTGACCGGGCGCGCCACCAGTTCATCGACGCGTTCGACCCCGGCGCCTGGAAGCGGAATGACGACCCGTGCGCTCGGCACTTCGATTTCGGGGCGATCTTCGCGCGGCGTCATCGCCAGGCCCCATGCGCCGGCGATCAGCGTGCCGATCACGATCATCGGTACCAGCTTGGAATCGATCAGTCGGTCGGCGATCCGCCCGGCGAAGCCCAGCTCGCTCATGATCCATCCGGTACGACCGGCTGGCCGTCGGCGAGCGAAAGCACCGCATCGCCCACCACGACGCGCTCGCCCGGGGTGAGTCCCCGCAGGACGCGCACGGAGCCGTCGTCGGTCGGTGCGTCTTCCGGCGCGATGGCAATCCACCGCAGGTAGGCGCGGGGACGGCCTCGACCGTCGCTCTCGACCACGAAAACGCCGTCGAGTTGCCCGCGGCGAACGAGGGCCGATTCGGGGATTGCCACGAATGAACGGGCCGGATGCCGCGCGGGCAACGCCAATTCAACCACCATGCCGGGCGCAAGCCCCGGCGGCGGCTGGTCGATGACCAGGCGCAGTCGCTGCCCGACGCCCGGCGGCTCGAGTGCCGGCAGCACCGCCTGCACACGCGCGGTCACGGCGTGTTCGAGGCCGCGCGCCCTCAGCTGGAGCATCTGGCCGGGCGTCAGCCCTGCAGCGCTGTCCTGGTCGACGGCGGCGTTGACCTCGAGCCGGCTCCGGTCCTCGAAGATCACCAGCGGCGGGCCGGGCGCGACGAAGGTGCCGACATCGGCCAGCACTCCGGAGACCACGCCCGAGAAGGGCGCGCGCAGCACGGCGTAGTCGAGGTTGACCTTCACCGCGGCGAGTTCGGCCTCGGCCTGCTTCAGCCGCCGGCGCGCATCCTCGGCGGCCAGCTCGACCTCTTCCAGCCGGGCGCGTGCAATCAACTGCTGGTCAAACAGGCGCTGGAAGCGCTCCCGGTTGCGCTCTGCCGTTTCCGACGCGGTGCTTGCCGCCCGGCGCGCCAGCCGCGCGGCGGTCAGCGCGGCCCGAAGATCGCGCGCGTCGACCCGAAGCACCGGCTGCCCGGCCTGGACCGCATCCCCGGCCTCGACCATGACCTCCACCACGTTCCCGGCCTGCCGCGTCCCGAGCCGGGCCCGCCGAACCGGCGCAACCACCCCGGCGGTCGAGTACGCGGCCTCGGCAGAGCGCTGTTCGGCATCGGCTACCTGCACTGTCAGCGGCCGGCTGTCGAGATCCGACGGCGCGGCGGATTGCTCGTCATTCGACTCATCGCCACATCCTGCAAGCAGCGCAAAAGCGGCGGCCAGCATGCAGAAACGTTGCGGAGATGGCTGCGTCGATGGATATTCCGGTGTCTGCTTCGCGTCGATCATGGCGACCTGTCCGGGTCGACCGCCGGCAGTGCCAGCCGATAGCGCTCGGCGGCGATGACGGCGTTGAACCGCGCATTGATCTCGCGCGTGCGGGCGGCCAGCTCCTCGGCCTGCGCGCGCAGCAGCGCGGTGATGTCGTCCAGGCCCTCGGTATAGCGTGCTTCGGTCAATTCGAGTGCGCTCTCCGCATCCCGAACGCCGTTGCTGGCGCTGTTCCAGGCCAGCACTTCGGCTTTCCAGTCGGCGTGCGCTGCCTGAGCCTCGGCCCAGGCTTTCTGGCGCAAAGCCTGCAAGCGAGCGCGTGTCTCGGCTTCGATGGCCCGTGCCTCGTCCAGTGCACCGGCCTGGCTGAATCCGGCAAACGGCGTCCAGCGCAGGTTGACCGCCAGCAGCCAGCCGGTGTCGTCGAAATCCAGGGGGCGGTTGCCGTAGAGGCGATCGTAGCGCGCGTACAGGCTGAGGTCGGGCAACCACGCCGCGCGTGCTTGCTTGACGCCGTATTCGGCCGCTTCGAGCCCCTGTTCCAGGGCCTGGAGATCGCTCCGGCGCGCCAGCGCTTGCTGATCCATCGAACGGCTTGATCCGGGCGACCGGGGTCGCGGCACCGGGTCGGTCAGAACCAGCCGTACGTCGCCGTCCATACCCAGCACCCGGCGCAGGATCGAATGTGCCGCGACCACGCGCGCTTCCGCCGCGGCCACCCGCGCCTCCATTTCCGAGACCCGGGTCCGTGCGCTCAGGACATCGACCGGAGCGACCAGTTCCTGTTCGAAGCCGGCTTCGGCCTGGCGCAAAGCGCGCAATGCGGTGGCCAGGCCCTTGCGTTCGGCTTCGACCTGGCGCCGGGCGGTACGTGCACCGAAATAGGCCTCGGCGACCGCCACTTCCACTTCCCGGCGGCTTCTGTGAAGGCTCAGCTGCGCCGCATCGAGTGCGCGCCCGGCCTTGCGCCGGGCATTCCAGGCGCCGACGTTGATCAACGGCTGTACCAGCTGCGCGCCGACGACTTGGCCCTCCAGCGCGCCGAGTCCGCGCGTGCCGAGTGCCGGCGGCAGACCCGGTTCGATCACCGGGATGTCGTCCAGCAACGAGGAATCCAGCCTCAGGTGCGTCGCATCGAAGCTGATGCGGGGTGAAAAAGCCTGGCGGCTTCGGACCCGTGCGCCTTCGGCACGCGCCTTGCGCGCCCGGTCGATCGCGATGCCCGGGTTCTCGGCTTGCGCGATCGCCACGGCGCGCTCGAGCGAAAGCGACATGCTGCGGGTCTCGGGCGCAGGATCGGCCGCGGCAGCCGACGACGCGGCAATCACCAGCATGCCCACGAGCGCCAAGCGCAGCGGAACGGCCGTTGCAGCCTTCTCGGTCGAGATCGAATGAATCACCTGAAACTCGCCGTGACCCGACGCTTTCCGAAAACGCCGGAATCGTCTTTATGCCTGGTCAAGTATATGAATGATCGAGCGGCGAAACATTGATCTGCGGCAGGATCGCGAACACGACGCGCCAACTCGTGGCAACGAACGCAGGCAATCAGGAGAATCCTGCAACCCGGAATTGCGAGAATGCGCACTGCTCGAGTGCGCCGTGCTGCTTGTTCGGCAACATTCGAGCATGAAGACTTCGCAGCTGTTGTTTCGAAGCGCAAACCTGGAACCGATCATCCGGGATCGAGCCGCGCTTGCGACTTCGCCTGCAGTTGGAAACCGCGAGACCGGGCGCTTGTCAAGGCATGCATCAGTCGTGCCTCATTCAGCTTGCCTGTTCAGCGTCCGTGGCGTTGGCGCGCAAGTTCATGAGGCAGGCTCACGAGGCAAGGCGATTATGGCAGGACTCGTGCATGCCTGAGTATGCTGCCGGGGTCCGGTTCGGCAGCCGCGTCGGTCCCGGCTATGGCTGAACTCTTCCTGCCCACTGACCAGGTAAACCAACGAATCTATCCCGGTCCGGGGGCTCGATTACCGTGATTGTGCAGCGAATCGCCAGGAATCTGAAGGAACGCGACTGGGGCGCCGCGCTCATCGAAGTGGCCATCGTCGTGGTGGGAACCTTCATCGGCCTCCAGGTGGACGCGTGGATCGATGCCCGAAACGCACGCAATGCGGAGCAGGAGTATCTCCAGCGTCTTCACGGCGATATCGAGCGGCTGCTGCCGTTGCAGCAAGAGCGTATGGAAGTCCGGTTGGAGTTTCAGAAGAAGATGGGCGATGCCGCCGAGCTGTTCTTCAATGATGCGTCCGAAGAGGCATGGACCGACGCCCATTGCCGGGCATTGGCCAGCTCGCACATCTTTTCCCCGCTTCCGGCCGCGTTCCTGGTGCTCAACGAGATGCTTTCCACGGGGGCGGTCGCGTTGATTCGCGACGTCCGACTGCGCGATGCGCTCAGCGAATTGCAGATTCACGTCTCGCGAAGCGAAGAGTTGGTTGCACGGCTGAGCAGAAACGCAAGAATGCTGTCGAGAGCCTATCCCGACGCGGTCTGGGAAGAGGTCGAGATCGCAGTCGAGCGCGGACAGCGGCATGTCGATCGTGCCTTCTGCGATCTCGATGCCATTCGCTCGAATCGCGCGTTGTTGAATGACTTCACCGACAACTACAGCCGGCACCGCGCCTATGCGACCACCGGAATGAACGAAACGCATGAGTTGTTCAGGCGCGTGCACGGCTGCTCAACGAGGCGCTCGAGATCAGGCACGAACCCGAAACCGATCCGCTGGCTCCCTGACCGATTCCGGTTGTGCAGCCGGTGGGATCGGACAGCTCCTGTCGATGGGTGCATCCTCGCGCTTGCGGCCCCGGCCCCGGGCGTTTGGCAAAGACACAATCGGCGCGTGGCGCCCGTACGCATCTTCCGCGTGCCGTGGTGCCGCGTGCTTTTTCCGGGATTCGCGATGCGCCCGTTCGTGTCGATTTTCGCCTTGGGAACCTCTGAATCACTCTGCACGGGCGCGACGGTGTCTTTGCGGGATCAGCCG